>CP064999.1:3136666-3450333 GCA_016700115.1 Sphingobacteriales bacterium
GGACTTAGATATATGATTGTGTTCGTGATGATCGCACATAATAATGATAGTAGTTAAGTGAGTTGAAATTCTGGTAATCTAATCAGGTAGCCAAGTAATGCAGCAATTTGGTCAGACGCTTCCGGCCAATCCAGGTTCCATGAATAATCCTGAAAATAGTTTTCAGGAATGTCAGCTTTAAAAACTTGTGTTGCGCTGTCATACATAGCTGAATCTGAAAGTCCGTTAGGCAAAAGATAGTCAGCTATGGCTGCAGCTACTATAGCCGGGTCATTTGAGTCATTGGTCAAATCTTTAGCAAGTTGAACCCAGTTATCTTCAGTAGCAGCATTTACTCCGGATGCCAGATAATCGCTTACGATATCCCATCGTCTTGTAAGAGTATCCTCTGTTATCCATGCGTGATGTCCCGGCCAACCTGCTACGTCAATTGGTTCATATAAAACCTGACCGAGCAAACCACAACCGTCTGCTATATAGTTTAACAGAGTATCGTCATAACTTATATTTAGTTGATGAAGGAGACCTGTAAAAAAGGCAGCAGGGCTTTTAATTGTTGCTCCTATAAAAATATCGTCAAAGAAGTGATTGCTTTTGAACAATTGCTTAAAAACAGGAACAAGTTCAAAATTACTATTGATGAAAGTAGTGGCTAAAGCGGAAACGATGGTTTCATCTGCCTGAGGATAAACGAAGTGCTGATAAATTTTACGGCAAATGTGATGGGCCACTTCACTGGCGCGGTATTGGAACAAAATGTCGTGAAGGTCGTCATAGTTCCAGTTGCCGGTTTGGCCAAAAATGGTTTTACTATTGGTATCAAATCGTGTCGGGTCGAACCATGCATCAATACAAGAACCGCCGGATGCCCGCCAACCTGTCAAAGCACGGGAAGCGGCGACAATATCAGCTTGAGTATATCCTATTCCTTCTCCAAGTGTAAATAACTCGAATAGTTCTCGGGCATAGTTTTCATTGGGATTGTTTTTAGTACTTAAAGCTCCATCTAAATACATCAGCATAGCCGGTGTTTTTCCTATTTCATAAACAAAATCTTTAAAATTTGCCAATCCATATTGTTGAAGACAACGGTGATACTGATAAAGATATTTGGAACAGGTATAAGTACTCCAACCGGTAACGAAATGGTTGTGCCAAAACAAAACTAATTTATCTCTGAACCCATTGACGGTGATATCTGTGAGCAGTCTTCTTCTCCATTCGCGCATGTGATTTCTGGCTTCGTTTCCAAATTCGGCAGCACTTGTATAACCATATAAAGGAATTAAGGTATAGTCTGCCCAAATTGGAGTAGGGGATAGGGGTAAGGCTGCTGCCTGATCTACAATCTGGTCAATCAAGGCAGAAGGAGTCAATAACAAAGCAGCTTCTACTTGTTGAGGTGTTGCACCTACACCCATTCTTCTGTAAAGATGCTGAATTCGCAGTTTATTCCATGGCTTGGAAACAGAGGGAACATAAGGACTTATATTTCCTGTAATGCAATCTGTTGTTGACATAGGCTTCGATAAATTTAAGGAAGTTTTGGAAGACCTTTTTGCTTTAACTTATTCGGTTGATTTCTGTTCTGCGTCCTTTTCAAGGCCAAGTTAGCCAATTTTTTTTCAAATAATTTTTGGAGTATTATTTTTTGCAAAAAAAATTCCGATTTTACACATTGATTTCGAGGGTTATCAAATTTCACTTAAATTCTGAGACAATGAGATATAAAAAATCCACCATTAACCTGCGTTTAGTTCCGTTTTTGATTTTATGTTTAAACAGTCTAAACTCGTTGGCTGACAGCGTTTTATATACGCAGAATTTCAATTCATGTACCGGACTTGCTGCTTCCGGTTGGACTACTTATTCTTTGCCTGCAGGTGCAAACTGGACTCTTGGAACACCGACAAACCCCGATGCAATGGGCTCAACTATGAACGGAAGTTGCTTTGTCTTTTTTGATGACGATCTTTTGGGTAATACCACACAGGCAAATGGAGTTTGGTTGCGTTCTCCCTCAGTCAATACTTCTGCTTATGCTAAAATTACGTTGGAATTTGATTTGCATTTTCGCAAACATGAAGTGTTAAACTCCTCTCTCGAAATTTATGTGTCAACTTCTACAACTGTACCCGGAACTCCGATAGCTACTTATCGAGAAAATGTTTCCGGCACACTTTATAGCCAAAATACTCATCAAACACTTGACATCTCTGCATTCAGAGGCTCAACAACCTATGTGTTTTTTAAATATAAAGATGGTGGAGGACAATCTTGGTGGGCAGGAATAGATAATTTTGAAATCAAAGGCACATCAAGCGTAACCTGTGCCAATGCGGAAACCCTGATTGTTTCAGGAAACTGTACCTCAGGTGCTAATGCACTTAATACCTTTAATGGTACGCTCCCGTCTTGTGAAACTGATACTGATGGTGCTGTCTGGTATAAATTTACCGCTCCTTCTTCCAATATCACTTTCACAACGAATGCAACCTTCAACGATGTTGTAACTATTTTCAGCGGTTCTTGTGCCGGACTGACAGAAATTGCATGTTTTAACAATGATGTTTTCGGCTTTGAGGGTGAAAGCAAATACTTAACCGGTCTATCAAACGGGGCTACCTATTATGTTAGGATAAGTGGAGCTACTCACACCTTTGGTGCTACTCAGGGAGGTTTTTGTTTATCTCTGATTAACGGCGGCAGCAATTCTACACCTCCCGGTAACGACCTTTGTATAAATTCAGTTCCTCTGATTATGAATCAAACTTGTACTGTAGGTCAGAACTTGTTTGCAGATATGGATGGTCCAATCCCTTCACTTAACAATAAGGCCGACCATTCTATCTGGTATAATTTTATCGCCCCTGCCAGTGGCAGTGTTGTCATTTCATCTGGCGCAAATTTTGCCGAAACCCTTACATTGTTCAGTGGAAACTGTGCCGGTTTAACTGAGGTTGCCTGTAACGATATGGGCAGAGAACTTTACGCTTCAGGCCTAAGTTCAGGCAATGTTTATTATCTTCAGGTAAGCAGTTTTTTCAATTCACTTTGGGGAGATGTATGTGTTCGGGTAAGCAATATTCCGTCAGGTGCACCTACCAATGATGTCTGTTCTAATTCTACCCTCTTAACAGTTGGTGCAACAGCCTGCACTTCCGGCTCTAACCTTTTGGCAACAATGGATGGTCCTACTCCCTCCTGTAATATTTTCCCCGATGCTTCTATTTGGTATCGGTTTGTTGCTCCTGCTTCCGGGCAAGTTAGGATTAGTTCCGGGGCAGATTTTAATCACACTGTTTCTCTTTATACCGGCAGTTGCGGAAGTCTGACACAAGTTGTATGCCTCGAAAATCCTGATAAATGTGGCGATCCTGTTTTGGTAAGCAACCTGACATCGGGCACGACCTATTATGTTCAGATTGCTTCTGTCAAAAATGCTTTTGGATATTTATATGGCAATGTCTGTGTGCGAATAACCAATGGAAACATTTCACCGGTAAAAGTAAAGGTCAAAGCTATGCTTGAAGGGGCTTATGACTCAAACACAGGGTTACTAACCAACAACCTCAATAGCTTAGGAGTACTTCCTTTAGCACAGCCTTACAGTGGCGCGCCCTGGAATTATGCAGGTCAGGAATGCTTAAATTTTCCTCCTGTAAATATGGTGGACTGGGTATTGGTCGAGTTGAGAAGTGCTGCGAATAGCAACACAGTTTCCGATAAAAAAGCAGCTGTTTTATTAACCGATGGAAGTATTGTTGACCCCGGAAGCGATGGGGTTTCGTTCTGGAATGTTTCACCTGCAAGTTATTTTATTGTTGTTCGCCATAGAAATCACCTCGATGTAATTAGCAGTGCAACAGTCGCCATTCCTAATTCGAGTGCTTACAGTTTCACGGCAGCAGCTACACAAGCTATGGGAACTAACCAGCTTAAAAACTTAGGAACCGGAATTTTCGCACTTCATTCAGGCGATTTGAATGGAGATGGGGTGATAACCGTGTCCGATTACAACCTTTTTGTTCAGCAGTCATCTTTTGTAAACGGCTATTATCCTGCAGACGCTTCCTTGGATAGAAGTGTAACAGTTGCCGATTTTAATTACTATCAGCCTAACGCAAGTATTTTGGGGGTTTCTCAAATCAGGTACTGATACTCAGAATTTTAGAACGTTTTATACTAAATCTTCTCGGCTTGTTAGCAGTCAGTAAAGTGGGTTTTTCATGCCAAAGAATGATTTTTGTATTATTGTTAGACTATTCTGAATTGAAATACGAATATGACATTCTAAGCAGATTTATTGGTTATTACAGGTGGATTTTACCATTTCCGGCGTAATGTTTTATATTGCTCCGGAAATGAAACCAATGATTTGTTCAAGATTTGTGAAATATCGGTTTAAAAAACTTACGATGTCTGTAAAAAACTAAGGAGTAATAACCAAAACTAAGGAGTAATTACCAAACCTAAGGAGGAATCGGTTAAACCTAAGGAGGAATCGGTTAAACCTAAGGAGGAATCGGTTAAACCTAAGGAGGAATCAGTTAAACCTAAGGAGGAATCAGTTAAACCTAAGGAGGAATCGGTTAAACCTAAGGAGGAATCAGTTAAACCTAAGGAGGAATCAGTTAAACCTAAGGAGGAATCAGTTAAACCTAAGGAGGAATCAGTTAAACCTAAGGAGGAATCAGTTAAACCTAAGGAGGAATCAGTTAAACCTAAGGAGGAATCAGTTAAACCTAAGGAGGAATCGGTTAAACCTAAGGAGGAATCGGTTAAACCTAAGGAGGAATCGGTTAAACCTAAGGAGGAATCAGTTAAACCTAAGGAGAAATGCAAAAATGACATGCTAAACAGCTTAAAAGGCATCTAAGCAGATGGAATTTACCATTTTCGGCATCATGTTTTTTATTGTTTCAGTAAAGTATAGGCTGATTTGCTCCGGACTTATGAAGTGTCGGTTGGTGAACTTTCTTTTGGTGTGCTGAGATATTGTATAAAAGGGATTGAGTGCCGAACTGAAAGGTGGCAGGAAGACAAGAAAAACAATTTCGGGTATAATCGGCTTACTTTCTTTGTTGAAAGCCCTATTGTCTAAAACAATAATACAGCTTTCGACCTAAAAGTTATATACTGTCATAGTTTTAAATGATAAACATAAGAAAATATAACAATCACCAAATCAAAGGCTATAATATTTCTCATATCCCTATAACAAGTCAGGGAGGTTTGTATAAATCAAAACACCTGTTGTTTTTTTATGCAACAGGTGTTTTGGCTTAATAAAATTTGGAATTAACCCTGTATGGTTGAGGCGTTTGTTTGAGTTAGGAATTGGAGGGAGTTTTACTTTTAACAAAAAATGCAACAATGGCTGAAGTAATTGTTCCGATTATGAATGATCCTACTGTACCTTGTATAATATAGCTTTTCAGATTAAAATAATTTTCGGCATCAGCCTGGGTCATTTTTCCGGTACGAACTGCATAATCAATGACATTTGGGAAATATTCCGGTGAAATTAATAGGGATATAATGCTTTGGGTAAGGGGGTTTAACAAGGTGATAATTAATGTTACGCTTATTCCAAAAATAAAGCCTTGTTTGTATGTCATGGTTCCGTTGTAAAAATTCTTTTTTTTATCACGCATGGCAAATACATATACTGCTATGGCAGGAATAAACACAAAATTAGTATATATCGGATGTTTGTCAATATGAATGCTGTGCAGACCGGCCAGTTTTTCAAGGAACATCCAAAGCAGCATCATACCTACAAAAATCAAAGCCCATTTAATTTCAGTTTGATAATTTTTCATTGTTTGTTATTTGGTTGGTAAGTTGAAGTACTAATTTTGCAACCCTTGTAAGTAATCGGCAGGAACCTGCAATCCCATTTTTTGAGCCTTTTGAGCATCTGATAATGCAGCCTGTTTGTTTCCCATAGCATTGTAAGAGTAGGATCGGTTCAGATAGTATTGTGGGATGGTATTGTTGATTTGGATGGCTTTGTTAAAATCTTGAAGAGATTCTTCATAACGTCCGAGTTTTTGTTTTGATACTCCTTTAGAATTCCAGATACCATCATGTTTTGGGTCGAGTTCTAAATACTTTGTAAAATCTTTCAGGGCAAGCTCATTTTGATCGAGAAGGTCATAGTGTATTCCGCGATTAAAGTAAATGCTTGAAAAACTAGGGTCGAGTTTTATTGCACTGTCAAAATCCCGCATTGCTTCTTCGTATCGTTTTCCCCTTACATGAATAATAGCTCGATTGGTGAGAGCTTTAACGTTTTCGGGGTCTAACTGCAAGGCTTTGTTATAATCGGCAAGAGCGAGGTCGTCTTTCATCTGATCGAAATAAATATTACCTCTGTTGTTATAGGTCAGTGGATATTGTGGGTTGATTTCTATCACCTTGTTATAATCCTGCATTGCTTTGTCGTTTTGTTTGATGCTTCGGTAATATACACCCCGATTATCATAAGCCACATCTGAACGGGGATATTTATTAATTACATCTGTCCAAAGTGTTTCACTGTTTTTCCAGACTTTTACCCTTTGAAATGTGAGCAGACTGAAAAATAGCAGTACAACGGCCGTTGCGCCCCAAATCAGGTTTTTGTACTGAGGTCTGTTTTGAAGAAACAAACTGATACCGGCAGTCAATGGAATGGCAAGCCCTAAATATGGAAGATAGGAGTATCGCTCGGCTATAATGGCACGCCCTACTTCGACAAACTGCAAAACCAACACAATATTGACGAGATAGAACCCCACTCCAAAAACCAGATAGCGTGTTTTTTTTGCACTCCAAACCACAGCACTTACAAATAGTGCGGCGGCAAACGGTGCAATCTGAAAAACAAGAGGCAAACTTCCTTTGGTAAGCGCCGGATAGGGATGAAGTGCTGAAAGTTTAAACGGAGCAAAAAACCGGACGATATAGTTCAGAAAACTATATGACGCAAACTGAATGTGTTGTAAAAACGAATAACGGGCGAACTCCGGCATTGCATCTTTAGATTGAATACCGACTGTTGCTAACCCGATCGCAATAGAAATGGGTAATAATGCTACTTTTTCCAGCATCATTTTTACCCCAAACCGGCGCCCTTTCAGGTAGTCAATCAATGGCAACACTAATGGCAATACAACAGCAGAAGGTTTAGAAAGTACTGATAAAACAAAAAACAAAGCAGTGAGTAAATACCACTTTACCGGAAAATTTAACTCTATATATTTAAGGTATGAAATGAGTGAAAGCAGAAAAAATGCAGTAAACAAGACATCTTTGCGTTCTGAAATCCAGGCAACAGACTCAACATGCATGGGGTGGAGGGCAAAAATTGCAGCCGTTACCCATGCTGCATATTCGTTTTTGTAGCCAAACAGAGCAAAAGTAAAATAGAAAACCAGTACTGTGTTCAATAAATGAAATATCAGATTGACAATATGATACCACTCCGGCGAAAGCCCTGAAATCTGATAATCAATTGCCAAAGACAAGATGGTCAGAGGGTGGTAATTGGAAGCAATTTGTTGCGTAAAAATAGTTTTTAAGTTCTGAGCGTTCAGGCTTTTTACAAACGGGTTTTCAGTGATGTAAAGCCCATCGTCCCAGGTATTGATTAACTCATTGGAAATAGAGGGGAGATAGACTAAGAGGGTTAACAGCAAAATTCCGCTTAAGGGAATCCACAATTTGCGATTTATAGAGATTAAACTTCCAGTATGTTCAGATTTTGTTTTCTGCTTTTTAAGTTCTTTGCGCTTAGACATGTATCTGCGGTTTGGTTGATAAGATAGGGAAGGATGGATAATCAGAGGTTGGTCAGAACTTTTTTGCTGCTACGGACATAATTTCGAAGATTGAGCACAAAAGCCATAGTCATATAGACAAACAAAGGTGAACCAAGGGTTAGAAAGGAAGTATAGACAAAAAACAAACGAATATGCCTGATGGGAATGCCCATTTTATCGCCAATATAGGAACATACACCAAATGCTTGAGTTTCCAAAAGGTTTCGCCAGTTGATAAGTAGATGTTTCATGGTTTAAATAGGATGGTTTAGTCGGTTGGTGGTTTTAATTCAATACAATTGTATTCTACACGGTTCCCTGTTGGCTTTATGTCCTTAATACTGGCAAATGTAAGAAGGATTTGGAAAAGAGATTTACAAATTGTTTACAGATTAAATCCAACACTAAATATTCTTTTCATAACTCATTAGCCAAATCAGCGATGTGGTTTTCATCAATGAATTCCATACACCTGAAATGTTTTTTTGGACAAGCTTCGAAACCGATTTTTGAACAAGGGCGGCAGCTTAGTCCCGAAACCTCGAACATAGTCGAGTTAGAAGGGTTTTTTAGTGGTAAATATGGATACATTCCAAACTCCGGAATGGTGTTTCCCCAAATGCTAATGATGGGTTTGTTAAAAGCCGCAGCAATGTGCATTAACCCTGTATCCGGTGTAATAACTTTGGTTGCCTGACGAATTATGGAAGCGGACTGCGTAAGGCTGAACTTTCCACATGCGTTAAAAACCTGATTGGGTAGCTTTTGAGAAAGTTTTTGCCCGGTTTCACCATCTTTTTCGTTTCCAAGTACAATGACCGGCATCTTCAAAAGCTCGCATATATTAAGCAGTTTATGAAATGGAAGACATTTGGTTGCATGAGCTGCCCCAACAGGCATAGCCACAAAATGTTTTGACCCCAAGCGTGGAAAAGTTTGAGCAATGTTTACTTCTTCTTCAAAAGGAATAAAGAAGTCCAGCCCCGCTCCATCGTTTTGTACACCCAGAAATGAAACAGTTTCCAAATACCTGTCCACAATATGCAGATTAGGGAGGCAATTATATTTAAACTGCACCATCAGCCATTTTTGAAGGTTCAGTTTTTGATAAGATTTTGACGGTATATTAAGGTTGCATTTGAGCAATAAAGTACGTTGGTTGTTATGCAGGTCTATCAGGTGAGTAAAATCTTCTTTTTTAAGTACCTCTGCGGTTTGCCTGACCGAATTCATCCAAAAGTGGATTTTTGAGATATAAGGGTTTGATCTCAGGATGCCGGAAAATTGCGGTTTGGTCAAAAAATGAATTTCAATATCAGGAATTTGAAGTTTCAGACATCTGATTACGGGGGTAGTCAGAACAATATCGCCTATTGAACTGAGCCGGATTATCAGGATTTTTAAAGGAGGCATATTTTGACAGGGTTAAAAAGAAATAAGGCAAACCTGACCGTTTAATATTGCTCCTTGTCGTTGGGGAAATCACCGGTTTTAACATCTTCTACATAATTTTGAACAGCACTTTTTATGTCTGAAAAGAGGTTGAGGTATCTTCTCAGGAATCGGGGGTTAAAATCCTGTGTAATACCGAGCATATCATGAAGTACTAAAACCTGTCCGTCCACAAAATGACCTGCGCCAATTCCTATGATGGGGATGCTGACAGCCTGAGCCACTCTTTGTCCCAATATGGCGGGAATTTTTTCGACCACGATGGAAAAACATCCAATTTTTTCCAATAAAATGGCATCTTCTATCAATCTTTCGGCTTCTTCTTCCTCTTTTGCTCTTACTGTATAAGTCCCGAATTTATAAATTGATTGTGGGGTAAGCCCTAAATGCCCCATGACAGGAACACCTGCGCTCAATATGCGGCTGATTGAATTTTTGACCTCTCTTCCCCCTTCTAATTTTATAGCATGTGCTCCGGATTCTTTCATGATACGGATGGTAGAGGCAAGTGCTTTTTTAGAATTTCCCTGATAAGAACCAAAAGGCAGGTCAACCACTACCAAAGCTCGTTTGACGGCTTTTACCACAGAGGAGGCATGGTAAATCATTTGGTCGAGGGTGATGGGCAAGGTAGTTTCGTGTCCTGCCATTACATTTGAAGCCGAGTCTCCAACAAGAATAATATCAATACCAGCATCATCAACAATTCGAGCCATCGAAAAGTCGTAAGCCGTAAGCATGGAGATTTTTTCTTCCTGATCTTTCATGGCTTGCAAGACATGGGTGGTTACCCTTTTTACATCTATTCGTTTATGGATGGACATGAGTAAGTATGAATGTTAAAGTGAGTTAAAAAACCGACAATTGGGTTGCAAAATACTGAAATCTGCAAAAGTTGTGTGAAAATACCGCTGAAACAGGTACTTTTGAAGCAAAATTACCAATTTAGCCCAATGGAGAAATTTATTTTTACCCGAACCAAAGCCTTATTAAGCGTTCTTTTAGTTGTATCGTTATTCATAAATTCTTGTAGTACTGATTTTGATGTTGCTGCCGATTGGGAAGAGATTACTATTATTTACGGGTTGCTCGACAAGGGAAAAACCAACCAGTATATTCGTATCAACAAAGCGTTTTTAAGCCAAAACACCAGCGCGCTTGAAATAGCGCCCATTTCAGATTCGCTTTATCATAATCCGCCGGCAGAGGTGTTGTTGAAAGCTTATGACAATCAAAATAACCTGAAACAAACCCTAACCCTCGAAAAGGTGAATGCTGCCGATGAAGGGTTGGTAAAAGACGAAGGATTGTTTGCTTCAAATCCTTATTTTTTGTACAAAACTTCAGCAGCCTTAAATGCTACCTATATCTATAAAGTAGAAATTACTACCGCTGATGGTAAAATTATCACCGCCCAAACACCGGTAATTGACAATTTCGATGCCATCCGCCCTGACCCAAACTTCGAAGTCAGTTTGTTGAGTGAAAACTACACAATGCGGTGGTCGCCTTCCAATAATGTGGGGATTTACGATATGGATTTAATCGTCAAATACGACGAACAACGAATAGATGCCAATGGCTCAATTGTTACCCTCCCCAAAACCCTTAAATGGAATGTGTTTTCTAACCTCAACAGAGAAACCTCCATTGAGCAAGGCCGGGTTACTTATGATTTGAATGTAGAAGCATTTTTTAATGTACTATTGCAAAACCTTTCCAATGTCGACTCCGTACAACGTCGCTTCTTTAAATCATTCGATTTCTATATTCACGCAGGAAGCAACGACTTAAAAACCTACAACGATGTAACGTTCGCTCAATTTGGCGTAACCTCCAGTCAAAACATTCTCGAATATTCCAATGTAGAAGGTGGTTTGGGATTGTTTGCCTCCCGCTACAGCAAATTTATCGAAAATGTAAAACTAACCGATGCCTCCATTGACCTGTTGGCCTGCGACCCACGTACAACTGCATTGAAGTTTGCTACGCATCCCGGGAGTATTACTTTTCCTAATTGTTTTTAGAGGGGGGGAACTTTATTAGAGGGGGGAAACTTTTGTTGAATCGATTGGCGGGGGTTGAAGGAACGAATTATTTAAAGGGACTGACCCTTAGATCTCGGTGGTTTAATGTGTTTGCTGGGTGGGTAGTAGTGAAATAGGCTCTATCAGAGTCTTAAATTTGTCTTAAAGGAATGGAAGCTAAAAAACAAGTCATTTACCTCGACAATAACGCCACGACTCAAATTGATAAAAGGGTCTTGGATGCTATGATGCCATTTCTTACCAACGAGTTTGCAAATGCAAATAGCACTCATCGGTTTGGAGTCAATGCTTATGAAGCTGTCAAGTTTGCAAGAATTCAAGTGTCGGAGTTAATTTGTGCGGAGCCTCACGAAATTGTGTTTACAAGCGGTTCAACCGAAGCAATAAACCTTGCCATAAAAGGTGTTGCTGAATATAACATCCAGAAAGGAAAACACATTGTAACTGTATCATCGGAACACCCGGCTGTACTGGATACTTGTCAACACTTAGAAACAAAAGGTTTTGAAGTAACATACCTGCCTGTCAAATCGGATGGTTTAATTGACATGGCAAAACTTGAAAGGGTTTTGCGTAATGATACAATTCTTGTGTCGGTCATGTTAGCCAATAATGAAACCGGTGTTTTGCAACCAATCAACAAAATAGCCGAGCTATCACATAGTGCCGGAGCTTTGTTTATGTGCGATGCAACTCAAGCGGTTGGTAAAATACCTGTAAATGTTGATGCTCTTGAAATTGATTTGCTCTGTATGAGTGGTCACAAATTATATGCTCCCAAAGGTGTTGGAGCATTGTATGTGAGGCAACGAATGAACCGTGTGAAAATACCTGCGTTGGTGCATGGTGGAGGACACGAAAGGGGAATGAGAAGCGGAACGCTTAATGTTCCCGGCATTGTTGCTTTGGGTGAAGCCTGTGCCATTGCAAAAAAGGAGTTATCAAAAAATGAAGAAAGCATTGGCGCTTTGAGAGATTATTTGGAAACTGAATTACTCAAAATCGAAGGAACTTCAGTTAACGGAAATACTGCTGCCCGTCTTTTTAATACTTCAAACATTTTGTTTCGTGGCACTGATTCCGATGCGATTATTATGGGTTTAAGCAATCCCGAAAATGATTTGCCGCTTATTGCTGTAAGCAATGGAAGCGCTTGCACTTCTACATCTATTGAACCTTCTCATGTCTTGACTGCAATGGGCTTAGATGAAATTGCAGCCTTTAGCAGCATCCGTTTTTCTCTCGGCAAATACAACACGAAAAAGGAAATTGAGATTGTTATAGACGCTGTTAAGAATGTTGTAAACAGTCTTCGTTCAATGGTTAGTTAAAAATCAATATTATCATCGCTTTCATCTTCCCTGTATTCCAAAATCAATTTTGAATCGGTAGCAGGGAGCGCTTGAACCTCTTTGAGTTTCCGTCCAATTGTTCTTGTTCTCACACTTGTATTGTCAAGTTCTTTGGTTGCTGCAATCAGCTTATCTCTTGTCTTTTCAATACGGAGTGTGTGAATGATGTTTACGATTAAGAGAATCGTAAGGACTGAAAGGAAAATGTAGATTCCCATTTTGATTTTTTTTGCTTAAAACAATATTGAACTAATTTCATCATACTCAATCGCATCCTTACTTAATCTCAACTTCAATTTTCTAGAATTGATTTCAATTAACTTGTCGCCTTCTATTGTCAAACATTCTTTGTAATTCTTGAAAAGAAAATCTGCCGAATGCCGGGACAAACCGTAATTCTGCAATGCAATTATAATTGAGTTCTGTGTTCCGTATTCAAGCAAGGTAGCCCAATTGACTCCTGCATTTTCCTCTCCTAAAATTACCACAAGCATTGCGTAGTAGTTGTTGAAATATTTTTCAAACAAAAATCTCAATACATATTCAATATCTTCAATAATGTTTCCTATTAAAATGTTTATGTGTTGTTTGCTTCCATTAAACGGTTCAAACTTCTGTCCGGTATCTCCATAACCCGTCATAATGGTTCGACCTGTGTCATTGTAAAATTTGATTGACTGGCTGATTATCCGATTCAAAGGAATACCATTTATCCACTGATTCATAAGCATTGCAAAGTAGCCAAGTTGTTTTTTTGATTTTAAGTGCTTTTCTTCTGTCTGCCATTTAAAAATAGTATAGAATTTATACAACCATGCTTTGCATGTTTCATAGTCAACCCTTGCAGGTAGTTTAATTTCAGAATATCTGCTATTCTGCTTTTGCAAACTGAGATAAACTTCATTCTGAATTTTCAGATTGATTGAATTATTTGTGTTAAGTACCGTAGAAGGAACATCAATTTGCCCATTCTTACTTTCTGCCAATTCAATTATTTCCTTTTTGTTGTCTATAATAAGTTTCTTAATGATTTCACTTTCATAGTTAGCTCTTTTAATTTCAAGTGTATCAATACTGATAATGTTTGCGATATACCGTAGGATATCCTTCATTGTGTCAGATTCTTTTATGTTGGGGTTTTCATTTAGCACTTGTTCAATCTTTTTCAACTTCTTATCGATGTAATTTTCAACCGAAGGGTTTAAAGCAATATCATCTTTGTTTTCTAAAAGTGCTTCATGCGTCTTCCAAGTTTTATCACTCTCTTTTAGGCAAATGATGTTACCCGACAGTTCATTTTTCAACCTGCCTGCTCTGCCTGCCAAATTCCAAAAATCAATCGGTTGAAAATCGTTTCTACCGTTCTTGTTGTTCAGAATGAAAACATTTTTTGCCGGCATGTTTACACCTTCTAAAAGCGTAGAAGTGCAAAATACATAATTGATTTCCCGGTCTTTAAACAATGCTTCAATTTTTGCCCTGATTATCTGAGGAAGGTTTCCAAAGTGATAAGCAATTCCTCTGTTAAGAAATTCAGCCAAGTAGTAATCTTTGTGAATGTAACCTTTAATTTGCCTTACAACCTTTTTTACATTGCTTGAAACCTCTATTTCAGATTTCTCAAAGTAACTGAACAACTTTTCAGCTTTGTCAACAGCATCAAAACGTGAACTACAGTAAACTATGTTGCTTTCACTTCCACCTATTTTTGAAATAATATCATTAATGCTGCCCGCTTTCTTCACTATGCTTGGCTCAAAATCGTAAGGTTCAGAATCTATGTAATGAGTAACCTTTTCTTTAAGCATGTCCACAAAAAACAAATTCTGTGAAACAGGGGCTTCTTTCGTTTTATAGTTCAATTTTTCATCTTTCCTGAATAGTTTTAAGAACACTTCAGGGTTGGAAACATTGGGAGAAGAAAAATAAAGATTGAGGTTTTTATTCTGTTTCAATGATTTTGAAATAGCTGAGTAAGCAGTTATTGCTCTTGTGTCCTTTTCAGCAGCAAGTTTGTGTGCTTCATCAACAAACAGGTAAGAGAATGTTGGATTTTTCTTCTGTGATAAATAACTTAGTAAACGTTCCGGTGTTAGAACAAAAATGTAATGTTGTTGATTTTCCGAGTGTAATTCCGAAACATTACTGTTAGTCGCTACTGTGTAATTGTAATGCTCGAAAATATCTTTTAATTCTTTATTTAGGTCAATCGAAAACTGATTTATCAATGCTCTTGTCGGAACCATGATAACAATGTTCTCAGGCGGCTTATTGCCAACTACTTTTCTGATAAATGATTTGATGACAAACGATTTTCCCATAGAAGTGGGTCCCGAAAAACTAAAATGCTTTGAGTTACTGATTTTGGTATAAAGTTCAAATTGCGAATCAGTAAAAATTAAATTGTCTGTATCAGGAACTGACTGAGTAAATGCTTTGACTTTCTTTTCAAATTCTCTTTCAAATGGCAACTCAGAATCGTTTTTGTCTTCATTCTTCAAATATTCAATCCCAGGAAAGTTGCCCAGCTTTGCTAAAACTGAATGTGCAAAAGTTCGATAGTAAGGCTCATTTCGAAATTGGTGATTGAGCAATGTGATTACCTGATATGCTTTATTTCTTGCTTCGGGCTTTTTGGAATTTGAAAGTATGTCCGCAAATCTCAGAAGGTCACGAAATTCTTTATCGGTAAAATTAGTTTGCCAACCAGTTTCTGAAAACAATTCCTGTGCGAACAATTTTGCCGCTTTGTTTTGAAGTGTTGCAAAATAGTTGTCATGTAAAACATCATAGGCTAATTGTTCAATCATTATTCAGCTAAAGTTATTTTTTTGATGATTTCTTTTCGTGTTTCATCCAACTTCATAAACGGAAATACATACACATAGATAGTATAGCCGTGTAAATCATATTCATCAATCTTTTTTTTTATGTGGTTCATTTTACCCCCTACTTCTTTTTTAATTTTATCTTTAATCAGCTTTAGAAAATCAACATTGCTTAAACTTCTTTCTTCGGGTGTGGGGTTATGTTCAAAGCCAGCAAAAATTGCAAAGGCATTGTTCTTGGTAATTGGATTCTTTGAATTTGCCTTAGGCATGATTACCGATTTGAGAAACTGATATGAGTGTCCATCAAATGTTTCTTTACAAAGTTGTGAGTTCAATAAGCCAATTTCATCATTGATATTGTTCTTAGTTCTTGTTCTGAAATCGTTTATGGATGCAAATGCATTCGAAATTGATGTAGTTAGTTTTTGCTCCATCTTTGATTCTCCGAAAATGAGTTGATAATTTGTATCAGTCTCTTTCAGTAAGTGAATACCGTCAGAACCTTTTGCATAATCTTTTGAAGAAAGTTTTATTTCCAGCTTGGTTAATATCTTAGGGGCTTTTAAGTGTGATTCAAGAAAACAGAAAAGCAAAAGCTCTCCTGCTTCGCCTTCATTAACATTATAATCACGGAACTTTGAAGCCGCTTTTGTATAAAGTTCTCCCCAACGATTATCTTTTATAAAGTCATTTATTACTTTTCGTGAAAGGGAAAATGAAATAAAGTGATTACGCAAATTGTCTATCAATTCAGGATAGCAGAACTCGTTGTTTTCAATTTTCAGAATATATAAATTGAGTTTTGAATGAGTGTTCGGGACATCACATTCAATCTCCTTATAAAAGAGGTCTAAAAAAGATTCGGGTATGGTTGTTTTTAACTCCATTTTTATATTTTGAAAATATTATTCCTATGCCATTCAAAGTTTCCTAATAACGGGTAGTAGGTTTCCAATTTAGGCAAATTAATTTCCTTGTTTTCAAAAGCTCTAATACTGTAATTCGTTTCATTTTCTCTAAAAGTTTTTGAAACAACTACTTTGTAGTTTTCATCAATTGCTATAAGTCCTCTATCAAAGGCTCTATGAAGGTTTGGACATAAGGCAATTCCATTTGTAACCGTATCATCATAACTCACTCTAAATGGAACAATATGGCAGGCATCCACCAAAGAAACAGAAATTGTTGCATCTATTCTCATACCTGAAATACAGCAAGTATTGTTGTAGATTTTAGGAATTTCTCTTTTAAACAAACAACCTCTTAAAAAAATCTCCTCCTCATTTTTTTGCTTTATTAAGTTCTTTATTTCTTGCCTGTATTCCTCAGATGGTTCGTTTAATATTTTTTTCTCAATATCATCAAATAGTTTTTGTTGCTCACCTGATGAATTACTGAAATTGCTTTCTGTTTCAGGAAAGTGTTTATCCAATAAAAACTGTTGTAAAATTCCATTACTTTTTTTGTCATTCATTAAAGCGAGTAAATCCTCATTTATTATAGCAAAATCAACAGCCGCATTTAGATTTGCAAAACTTCGCATAGATGCAGATAGTTGAAGAATATTTTCAAATCCTGGTTTTGGAATTAGTTTCCAAAACTTATCGTTTGTTAGATGATAAAAAGGTAAGGCAAAACGGCAATCGTGATTTGATGTAACCAATAAACTCCAATTCGATTTGAATAATGCAACTAATTCAGGGCTGATGTAAATTCTTTGGTTGTTGTTTGTTCCGTTCTGAAATGTTTGTAATATAGAAAGTAGAAGAATAGGTTTGTGCGGAGCAAACCCGTGTGCTTTATCTATTCTTAGATTTTCAATTGCTTCGAGATATTTCTGTAATGTTTCTTGCACACTTGTTATGTTATTGGTTTTGAGTTAGGTGTTATTGCTAAAACCCTTTTTGTCCCGCAGGGCAAAGAATTCAGATGAAAGCCCGACCCGAACGAGTACGCTCAATTAATTCAAACGAACAGCTTTCTCTAATTCTTCAATAAACAGATTCAAGCGATTGTCTATATCTGACTGCAAACCTCTTTTGCGAATCATTAGTGTTTTGGTTTTTTGCAATGCCAATAGGTCTTGTATCAACTCCACATCCATTGGTTCCTGTGTACATGACTTTTTTAGAAGGTCAACTTCTTGTTTAATTTTTTCTTCTTGTTTGCCCATATTGATTTGTGTTTTAAAAATGCTGTTATAAATTTCAGATACTTTTGTGCCGAAGAAACAATCTCTGAACCAATGGTATTGAATTAGCACCATTTCCTGGTGTGTTATCAATTCAATTTTTTCGTAGGTTTGTATTGTTCTTTGTGCCTTTAAAATTCGTTTCAGAATTTCAACTCGGGTTTCAAATTTGTACGGACCCCAAACCCCTTCTTTAATTGAACCATCCATTTTGCGTTGTTCTCTCCAAATTTCGGGATTGTCTCTTGTCTCAATCAGGAAGTTTCTAATGTCTGCCAAGGGTTGCATCCAATCTTCTCCGTTGTCAATCAATCCTGCCATCGATTTGTCCTTGTTTACTACAGTGCAAACCCAACAACCAAAACGGCTGTTTCCGCAGCTTGGTGTTGTATCGTCAATGACTAAAGGGCAATCACCGCTATTGGCGTTTCTATAAAGCGTTACCAATTCTTTGTGCGTGCCGCCCCAAGGCGGGGGAACTTGATTGAGATATTGCCACAATTCGTTTGTCGTTACATCTTTGATTGGTGCATATACATAAGTGTTCGGCAATTGATGTTTACGCAGCCGCCGTCCTTTTACTTCATGGCGTTTAATTGAGGCTGCACGGTTTGTACTTTCATCGCTTCTTGTACCGAGTAAAATGATGGCTGCCCCATTTTCACCGATTTTTTCGGTAATCAGCCTTGTAGTAGGATTTATTTTTAGCCTTTCCGTGCACCAGCGGTAAAACTTGTTTGGTGCAGGATAGCCAAGTCCAATCAGCCTCACCCAAAAGCTGTCTTCCAATTTCGGCTTAGTTTCCTCGACGATAATCGGAAACTGATTTAGATTTGCCTGTTTTTGAATCTGCTTTAACGTTTTGTTAATAAATTTAACAATTCTTGGATTTTCTACCAAAGTATCATTGCAAACAACATAGATTTGTCTTGTCAGTAAGGAGGGTTCAATTTTTTTTAGAGCATTCCAAACTACCTGTAAAAGCATTGTGGAATCTTTCCCGCCACTAAACCCGATAATCCAAGGTCTTGTTGGATGTTCGTCATAGAGGTATTGGTCAATTATTTCGTTTTCTAAATGATGTATGTTTAATGACATGTATAATTTGTTGTCTCGCTGTTTTTTTTAAGATTTATTTGTAAAAATTTATTCAATAATTATTTCTCTAAACAACATACATTACTTATTCGAAAAGCGCTTTCGGGTCTTTTGCCCTTCAAAAAATCCGTATTCTTATCTTGTTGCTTTTAAATTGTAGTAATTACGCTACGTAAATTATCTTCTCAACCCCATAAACTGTATATCTTATCTATTTGATTATTCTATTTCGAATAAGCGTACTTTGCAACATTCTAATCTTAAAATCATGGTGCAAGTATAACCCTTTTTTATGCAAATGACAAATCCTATTAAACTTTTGTGTGCGATAATACAACAACTAAGCCCTCACCATTTCCGGCAAGGGCTTTTTAGTAGTTCGTTTTGGGATTTTTTGTTCATAGTTTTGAACCGTTCATCCCGATAAATGAACCGTTCATCCCGATAAATGAAACGTTTAACCCGATAAATGAAACGTTTAACCCGATAAATGAAACGTTTAATCCGATAAATGAAACGTTTAACCCGATAAATGAAACGTTTAACCCGATAAATGAAACGTTTAATCCGATAAATGAAACGTTTAACCCGATAAATGAAACGTTTAACCCGATAAATGAAACGTTTAACCCGATAAATGAAACGTTTAACCCGATAAATGAAACGTTTAACCCGATAAATGAAATGTTTAACCCGATAAATGAAACGTTTAACCCGATAAATGAAACGTTTATCCCGATAAATGAACCGTTCATCCCGATAAATGAACCGTTAATCATTCGGGTCAATAAAAAATAAGCCGAAACTGCTTGTAAACTTTTGAGTTTCGAAGTCTTTCAACCCTCCATTTTTTTGTTTTCGGCAGAGGTAAATTTACTAATCAGAATTCCCACCAACACAACGGTATAGAACTGGCCGAGAACCCCAAAAAAGGAGGCGGTTAGCTTGGTGAAGTGGCATTAGGAGTGATGTCGCCAAAGCCGATAGTGGTTTGGATGACTGAGCAGAAGTAAACAAGGTCAATATAGACCGAAGCTGCGTTGGCGTTGTTGATGTTGTTAATGGAAGTGGTGTCGAGATAGTACAAAAATTGCATCAAAAAAACACTCATTTCAATCATCAGGAAATATCCGCAAGCGGAGGCTGAAAAGATGTCGGCATTGATGTAGCTTGGTTTTATGAGGAAGCGGATGATTTCTAAGAAAATAAATCCAAAGAATATTACATAAATCAAACTAAGGATTTGCATAAAAAGTGTTGAATTGCCTACAAAGGGAATGCTTACCGGCAATAGGAAAACGGATAAAAACAGGATGTTTCTGATGATGTTTTTCAATCTGCCCTTTTGAATAAAGATGACAATACTTGTTAAACCCAAGACGAGCATATTAACCGGCCAAATCACCTTAATATAAAAGGGTAAGTCGGTCAGAAAGATGCCGATGTATAGATGTTGAATTAGGCCGAAGAGCAGAAATTCGTATTTCCGTTTTTCAAAAAAAGACACTATTTTCATCGAGGGTTCTCCTTTCTTATGAGTTGCAGGTTCTTCGATGAAATGTTAAAAATAGCGTTGTTCTGACTATAGTATTGTAGCAGTGATTGATAAATAGGGCTGTTTTTCAAAATATCCATACATCCAATGATGATGAGATATTCTTTTGCCCGTGTCAGGGTTACGTTAAGTTTTTTGTCAACATTGCCTTCGGCATTTAGTACATGCAAATTGTTTAACTGAGCAGGGTTATTAACTGCCAAAGAAACGATAATGATGTTTTTTTGCCCGCCTTGATATCGCTCAACAGTATCAACCACTATCGAATTATTGATTTCGTCATTCAGGTTGTTTTTAATTTCTGCAATCTGAGTACGGTAAGGTGTAATGATTCCTATTCCTTTTTCAAGTTCTTCGGGAGTGTTAAAGAGCAGTTTTAACTGTGCGACTAATAGTTCGACTAACCTGGCTTCAGATTTGTTTCGATTGCGTTCGTTTTCTTTTTCAGTCGAAATAAAAATGGTGCGCTGTTTCCAAAGGGTTTCTAAGAAGGGAAAAGTAAATGTAAGATTGTGGTTTAAAAAAGAGGCATTTTCGGCAGTCTGCCGTTCTTCTATGTGTTGAAGTCTGTTTTCATAATAAAACCGGCTTGGATAACGGGCTATGTGTATATGCATTCTACCCTGGTCCTGAAGCATATCATAAGCATCGTGCCAGCCTTTTTGTTGGCACTGTCTTAACAGTCGTTCGAATAAAGAAACAGATAAATTGTTAATGCCAACTTCATTTAACAAGGTTTCATTAGTGTGGACAGTAGTATCACCCTGAACAACAACGGCCGGCAATTGTTTTTCGTCTCCAATCATGATAAACCGCGACACCTTGCCTAAAAGCCCGATAATTTGCGGTTCGAGTAGTTGTGAAGCTTCATCAATAATGGCAGTCAATTTCGGGTTTTGGTTTCTATCTTCCAGATATTTGCGAAGTTCAGGGCTTCTTTGGTAGGTTAAAACGGTAGATATGAAAATTCGGCAACCTTGAATTTCTTTTTTAGTAGTTTTTAACTCGTTATGTTTAGCAAACTTGCTCAACAACAATTCAGGATGCTCTGTTGCTGATCCATAACCGAGTCTAAATATTCTGAATGTATCCTGTAAATCTTTAACTGCTTCACAAATTTCGTCAACTGCGCGATTGGTAAATGCCAGCAAAATTATTTTTTCATCAGGATTTTTAAGTATTTCACTAACTAACCGCCTGATCATTACTTTAGTCTTTCCTGTTCCTGGAGGACCTTGCAGGAGAAAGTAATTTTGTGCACTTAATGCTTTTTGCAAGGTAAGAAGTTGCTGAGGCTTGAGAATATCAGTTTCCAATTGTTCGGGTAAAGCCGAAAAAACCGGTGGAGTGAGCCCCAGAATCAGGGATTTTTTTTCGGAAGGTAACTTTACAAATTCATACAACGACTGATACATAATATCGTAACTCATATCGGTACTTTCAGCTTCAAATGCCCAATAGTGATAGTTTTCAAAATGTTCTTTACGGATAAATTTATTCATGGGGCTGATCACAACCATGTCTTTTGTCAGTTGTTTGATGGTTGCCTTTAAAATTTGATGCTTGGTTGGTTTCAGGCTTTCATCTTCCGGTTCATGCGGATACAGCAACACCATATCGCCAACCCTAAACCGAGCAACTTGTAAAGTTTTACCTTCCGTTTTGTCAAATATTATTTCACAATCTCCAACAAGTTGGTCAATTTGTCTGAACTTTAGAAATGCAAGGATAGTAAAATCCAATTCTTTAAATCCCAACTGGTTATTCCATAACCCCGAAAATCCCCAATCACCCCGGTTGTTGTCGCCTCCGATTTTAGAAGCTCGCTGTTCGCGTGCGGTAAAGGCTATCCATTCGTAAAAATATTTTAATTCTAAAGGCTTACAGTCTGATAAAATTTTCCTGAAAGAGTCAAAAGCCTGAATATCATTGGGAAATAAATTTTGTGATCCTACTATATTTGAGTTAACCTGAGCCAGTACTTCTTCAGGATTAAATGTCAACCGGTATTCAGAAGCTACGATTTGATTTCTCATATACAAAACAAATCTCTTAGCTTTCATATCATTGCTTACATTTCGAAGCGGGGAATTTTCAGGGGCAACGGAAGAATACAGAATTGCGCTGCTCCCTTTATGTGCCGGATTTCTACTTTCCAACAATAAATGATAAGAAACCGCCTGCATTGCATCTGCCATGTTGACTTGTCTGTAGGGCAAAGGATCTTTGCTAGTTTTCAATTCGATAACATCCTGATGGTCCGGGTCTTGCTCATAATTCACCAACACATCCAAACGGCCGCGAAGACCGAATTTTTCAGACAAAAAGGTAGGTTCAATGCTTAATTCATGTTGTTTAAACTGTTGTACAACCGGGCTGTTAATGGTTGCCAGATGTTTTATCAATTCATCTTTAAGTTTTCTAAAATCGTCGTTGCTAAAAGTGAGCGCATGGGTCGGGTTAATGATGATATATTGTTTAAACAAGTCCAACACTGAAGGTTCTTCATTTCTGAGATTGGCATCTAAATAGGCATTGACAATATTACCCCTGAGCAAATAGTAATTGGAAAAATCGTTTGAAAATTTTTTAAACAGATACATGGAATGATGCGCTCCATTTTTAAGGCAAGTCTGCGAAATTGAAGTAACATCCAACAGGAAATCCGGATCAAGAGTTATGAGTGTTTCGGCTGTAACAGCCATCACTAAGTTGTGATTGTTTTCTTCAAAATTGGCAGGATTTTGAAGCTGTATATGGGTGATATTTATCCTGGCATACTGCCACATTAAAGGATGGAGATAAACAAAGTCTGACCAAATGTAAATAGAAACCTGCTCGTAATCGTCAGTATAGCAGGTTAGTATAAAATAGGGTTTGTCATCCTTTGTTTTCAATAAAGGTGTATAATCCTTTACCACGCCCTTTAACAGGGGAATTTGTTCTCTATTTAAATTGGAAGGTTTTGTTTTCTCATCGGGTTCGTCAGTCAGCAATAATGGTTTACAAAAGTCATATAAATCGGTAGGGGGCATCATTTCCGATAAATGTTGCAAAGTCAGGCATATTGTTAAAACGGTTTGTTGTAAATCTTTTAGTTCAACATCTAAATGAGGGTTTTTTGCGATTTTTTGAATGAGATAACCACAGCGTTTGAGATACCCCGAAATCTTGGCAGGCAGATCATAAAGATCGAGAATGACAATCAGCCTTTCGTAGTCGGAAGAAAAAAATTGTTGTTGCGTTTTTGTCAATTCGCGCAGCATTAAATGATAGACCAAGCCGGCCTCCATCAGTCGGGCAGAAGCTAAAGAATCACTGTTGACCACATTTTGCAACAAGTCATAAAGATATTGGGAAACTTCAGCAGAGAGCTGAGGTGAAGAAGAGTCCATATTACTCAAATTTTAAAAGATTAAGTCTGTCCTTATTTGTGAAGGCAAAATTAAATATTTAGTGCAAAGAAATGGTAAAAAAATAAAACACATAGTCCTTCAGAACTCAGGAGGGCAAATAAAGGTTTTATCATCGTATTGTAAGATTTGTAGTATTTGGTTAAATTGGTTCAATTTTTGAAATTTGTGTCTATAAATCATTGAACGTACTACCAAGTTTGAAAAACAAATGAATACTCAGTTTTTAAAATTTAAAGTTTTGGATAGAGCCAATAAAAATATTTCCCTTTTCTTGATGATGCTGATTGGGTTGGTTTGTATGACTTGTCCTGTTTTTGCCCAGGAATATGTATTAAGCGGAACTTTAATCAACCCTTCATCCAATAGCTTTGTAGCATTTGCTAATGTTGGTATCAAAAACGCATCAGTTGGAACAGTAAGTAATGAAACGGGTGAATTCGAACTTCATTTTGATGCAAAATATCTGCATGATACTTTGCAGGTATCGTGTATTGGCTTTTTCACCTACCAAACGCCCCTCAAATCATTGTACCAAAAACAGCCGGTTCAACTCAGTATTTTACCCCGATCCTATTCTTTAAAAGAGGTAACTGTTACTCCGGATGAAATCAGCGCCGAGTATATCGTCAACAAAGCCATGTTCCTTATTCCCGAAAATTATCTGAATCATTCATATCTGACAGACGGATTTTATCGTGAATATTTCAGCGAAAATGGAAACTTTGTCGGATTTGCTGAAGCGTGTGTAAGCATTTTTGATCCAATCGGCTATGCAACAAACATAAACAAACCATCCGAAACCATTAAAATCAATCAGCTCAGGGTTAGTGACATTTACAACAAAGGAAATTATGTATTATATATAGACCTGAATTTCGCGCTTAGATCCAATTTATTGAGAAATGCCAATTTCTGGCAAAATTATGCCGGGCAATTAAAACCTTCGGTTTCGCATTTAAAGTTAGACAGCATCGCTTATTATGATAACGATTTAGTCTATTGTATCAGCTACAGAATAGATACTAAACGAGCCGGAATTTATAACGGAAGGTTATTCATCAGAAAAACTGATTATGCTGTTCTGCGCCTTGAACTTTCTGTCCAAAACGAAATTGAAGGAAGGGAAGAGAATGGCGCTCCTCATACTTCTACGACTATTATGACTTTTAAAGAATTCCAAGGCAAGCTCTATCTTCAATACACAAAGGCAAGCCATGAGGTTAGTTATCAGGCAGATCATGAGCAATATGACCTAACTTTTTATTCAGAACTATTTATCACCAATCTTCAACCGATGAATATCAGTCCGCTGCCTGAAAACGGACGAATTAAACCTGCCAGTATTTTTTACCAACCAAGATACAGAACTTTTGACCCCGATTTTTGGAAATCCTATAACATGTTTGAAAAATCACCCCATAACCGTCAAATTATTGCCGACCTCGAACAAATCAGACCACTGTCAGAGCAATATACTGCCAACGGGAAACTCAAACTGAAACATCCGGAACCAGTCAGCAGCAACTCAGGTAAAATTGAACCTGAATTTAGGACAGGATTTTAATTTTTTACCCCAACTGTTCTTAGTAGATAGCGGGTAAATTGGCAAAAATTTAAACCACATTGTAGCTGGGTTAAGTACTTTGCACTCATTATTAGGCAAGGATTAGGTGAAAATTTATGGCTAACCTAGCTTTTTTTTCATTTAGCCTCGATTTGGGTTCTTACGTCAAAAAAACGGGAAAGTTAAAGTTTGGGGTAAAAAAATCCCCTCATAAATCTTTCAATTTACAAGGGGAATTAAGTGGGAGGTCGGAACCGGATTCGAACCGGTGTACGAGGTTTTGCAGACCTCTGCCTAGCCACTCGGCCATCCGACCTGATTAAGTTTATTTTAAGCTCATTTAAAGCGGGTGTAAAAGTACAACTATATTTTGGGTTTTATACACCTGAGCGCACTTTTTTTACTTCAACAAAAGTTTGTCCCACCTGAATGTTTAGTGCCGGTACTTGCAGTTTAGTAACTTTCACAGTTACTTCTGCAATTTTTTCCGATAAATCATACACCTTGTCAGCTATAGATAAGGCGACATGTTCAAGCAAACGGGAGGGTATTGCCATCACCGAATCGCAAATCACAAACACTTTTTCATAATCAATCGTTCCGTTCAGGTCGTCTTTTGCTGCAGCATCTACAACATTTGCGATGATATAGACATCTACCCGGAACGGAGTGCCGGTTGTTTGTTCTTCATCATAAAAACCGTGGCCCGAAAAAAACTGAAGGTTTTCAATGCCGATACAGATGGAATACATATTGAAAAAGAATTGTGGTGAACAGTTTTGCTAAATAAACTAAGCGACACAAAAATATTGCTTAATTTTGTGCCATTAATATACGGCAATTTCAATAAAATTTAAATTTTATGGCATCGAACGGCATGGAAACAGAAATTCGACATTTGAAAAGCGTGGGTCAGGACAAATATCGCTCACACGATTATTATCTGGTAGATGAGTTGCTGACAGACGAACATCGTTTAATCAGAGATACAGTACAGGCATGGGTTAAAAAGGAAATTTCTCCCA
Source organism: Sphingobacteriales bacterium (assembly GCA_016700115.1). Taxonomy (NCBI): domain Bacteria; kingdom Pseudomonadati; phylum Bacteroidota; class Sphingobacteriia; order Sphingobacteriales; species Sphingobacteriales bacterium. The sequence continues at coordinate 3,163,007 of CP064999.1, forward strand.
TTATTGAAGATTATGCACAGCGCGCCCAGTTTCCCAAGCAAATCATTAAAGGGCTTGCAGAAGTCGGGGCATTTGGACCGACAATTCCTGTTGAATACGGCGGTCAGGGGCTGGACTATATTTCTTATGGTATCATTATGCAAGAACTGGAACGTGGAGACTCAGGAGTTCGCTCTACTGCTTCTGTTCAGAGTTCATTGGTGATGTATCCTATTTTTACCTATGGTTCTGAAGAACAAAAGCGCAAATATCTTCCGAAATTAGGATCGGGAGAAATGATGGGCTGTTTTGGTTTAACAGAACCCAATCATGGTTCAAATCCCGGCGGAATGGAAACGAGATTTGAAGACAAAGGCAGTCATTATCTGCTCAATGGTGCAAAAATGTGGATTTCAAACGCTCCTTTTGCCGATATCGCTGTGGTTTGGGCAAAAGATGAAGCCGGGGTTATCAGAGGGTTGATTGTTGAGCGGGGAATGGAGGGATTCAGTACTCCCGAAACGCACGGTAAATGGTCGTTGAGAGCATCTGCAACCGGTGAACTGGTATTTGATAACGTAAAAGTTCCAAAGGAAAACCTGTTCCCTTTTGCAAAAGGATTGAAAGCTCCGTTGGGATGTCTTTCTTCTGCCCGTTTTGGAATAGCATGGGGAGCAATCGGTGCCGCTTTGGATTGTTATGATTCTGCTTTGCGATATTCTTTAGAGCGTATCCAATTTGAGAAACCGATCGGTGCGTTTCAGTTGACCCAAAAGAAGTTAGCCGAAATGATTACCGAAATCACCAAAGCTCAATTGCTCGCCTGGCGTTTGGGGGTATTGAAAAATGAAGACCGGGCAACTGCTGCTCAAATTTCTATGGCCAAAAGAAATAATGTTGATATGGCATTGCACATTGCTCGTGAAGCAAGACAAATTCACGGTGGAATGGGCATTACCGGCGAATTCCCAATCATGCGCCACATGATGAATTTAGAATCAGTCATTACTTATGAAGGTACTCATGACATACATTTGCTCATTACCGGAATGGACGTAACCGGAATCAATGCTTTTAAATAAATTAAGTAGTTACTGATTTTCTTACCAATACCTACCGTTTTGCTGCCGGTTATTTCTGTAGGCGGCGGTTCATTGGAAGTAGTGCCATCATTGTTGCCGCTCATATATTTACCAAGTGCATCAACACTTTCGACCTTGCAATTTCAACAACTAAACCTGCCTGATGGCAATAAAAATCGGTATGTAATACAAAAGGGGGTGTTGTCTTCTAGCATTTTGCCTTCAGGTTATTGCCGGATTAACAGGCAGTATTTACTTTCCCACTCCTACGCCTACCGTGGCCGCAATCACCGCACTTAAAGATGAATTTGTAATTGCCGTAACAAATGCTGTTTTTGGCGGAACCCCCTTAAAACTCATCAGAGACCAAAAAAAGGATGCTTTGATTGATGCTTTGCGATTGTTGGCAAGCAATATTGAAGATACAGGTGGTAATGATGCTGCAAAATTAGCCGATACCGGTTTTTATATTTACGGAGGTCCAAAAAGTTTATGGCCGATACCGGGCAATATCGAAAACCTTCGTCTGAGTTATGACAAAATCAGAAGTACAGTTGTGGTAAGGGTAAATAAAGCCAATTTTACCCTGATGTATGAATGTCGTTACACGGAAGGCGAATTTAGCGAAAATGCGGATTGGATTTATCTGCCCGAATCTACAAAAACCAAAATGATTATTTCCGGTCTGACTCTTGGAAGAAGTATTTGGGTACAGGTGAGATGTATTAACGGAAAAGGTAAAGGTAATTGGAGTGACCCCGCACAACTGATTTTCATACATTAGAATACAAGTATTTGCAGGTCTCATAAATCAAATCCCACTCCCAATTTTTGAGAGTTGGATTTGTTTTATGTAACGTGAAGAAGGGATTAGTTTGTGGTAGATATCGGGATTGAAAATGTTAAAGAGGTTTCATTTGATATAGTTTTGAGTTTGTAAATCCAATTCACCAACCGACAGCTTCTGATATTAAGCTTCAGAAATCAGACAAACATATTGTGTTATACAGCGTAGCAAACGACCTGTTGATTTGTTATAGGTTGTCGTGATGCACAACTTCCTTACGATATTAATCCCGGTAAATGAACGGGGTGCGATCAAATCGGTTGACGATATTCTGAAATCGGTTTGCGACATAGAACCAGCCCGGCACAGAAAACCGGAAAACGCATTGTCACAAATAGCTGCTGCTCTTATAGCCTGTCAAACCCTTGACAAAAAACCTCATGTGCTCATACCGAATGTCATAAATTATCTGAGCGCAGCTTAGAAATTTATACTTCCGGTTGTTAAAGCCTTACAAAATGAGACTTGCAGGTGATTCTAATCCCTGCCTCACGTTGTTATAGTATAAAAAAGTTTGTAAATTCAAGGATTGTCCTTTGCTATCTTTGAATCACAATTTTACGACTTGCTTTAGAACCATCCTGAGTTAAAAAGCTGCAAATATATGTTCCGTCAGGGATAGCTTGAGTGTTAAATTTCAAGGTATAAATTCCGGGTTGTTGTTGTTCGTTAAGCAAAGTTGCCAAATGCTTACCGCTCAGGTCGTGAATTGAGGCGGTAATATTCTGAAGTTTGGACAAGGCATAGTGCAAGTGTACTTCCGTGCCTGTTGACGGGTTTGGGTATGCGGCAAGGAATAGGACAGATCCGGTAGGTTTAACAATCGGATTGGAATCCGGGGAAATTGTAGAAGTGAATACCGGTGCCGGATCCGGAGAATTTGGATTATCCGGAGCGGGGGTTGTTGAATTAATTAAATGAGAGGTTTGATCTAACGTGTATCTTGCTGCATCAAAAGTCTCTGTAATAGATGGAGTAAGTTTGGTATCTATCACATACCAATCGGCCTGAGCACGGGTATTGTCAAGATCAAGTACAAAATATCCATGATCGGGAATATTGATGTATTTTGCATGAGGGTTGGCGTTGAGTGCCAGCGTTTCAGCTAAACTCACCGGAATTCCGGCAGGAAGTGCTTCATCATTTGCACTGGTAATACTTGTGGTAACAAATTCGACACCAAAAGCCCCTTCGCCGGTATCAGGATTATAAGAGCCTGTGGGATCAAGGGTAATGTCGGCTGCAATACCGAGGTGAATATCGCCGGTCAAGACGACAAAGTTTTTAATTCCAAGACTATCAATTAAATTTTTAAATCTCAGTCTTTCAGCCGGATAACCGTCCCACATATCGTTGTTGTCAATCAATCCTAATGTATTGATTGTGGTAAATACTACCTGATTGCCAAACACTTTCCATTTGGCTGTAGAACTGCCCAATTCGTTGAGCAGCCATTCAGCCTGTTCATGTCCTAAAATAGTACGGTCGGGGTTGTTTGTTTCGGGATCTGAGAAAGGTATTTGCTCCTCCCGGCCTTCTAAACGGGTATCGAGCATAAACAAATCGGCCATATCGCCATAATGTATGGTGCGGTAAATTTTTCGGGGCTGACCGGGTTCGGGTTCCCGAATGGGCATCCATTCAAAATAGGCCTGTATAGCATTGGTCTTTCTGGTTTGGTAATCTCCTTCGCCGGCATCGTGATTTTCTGCACCGTCAAGCCAGGCATTATTGGCAACTTCGTGGTCGTCCCAAACAGTAAAAAACGGATGTTGTTGATGTGCACGTCTTAAGTCAGGATCTAATTTGTACAGTGAATGTCGCGTGCGGTAATCTTCGAGTGATAATATTTCATGTTCGGGTTCATATTGCCGGATGCTGCTGGAAAAATCACCGCTCGGTCCGTATTCGTAGATATAGTCACCAAGGTGAATAACAGCATCCAGATCGGTTCGGTCGGCAATCCTTCCATACGCATTAAAATAACCATGTTGATAATGACTACAGGAAGCAACGGCAAAACGCAATTTATTGACATTTCCAACCGGAACAGTTCTGGTCCGGCCAGTCATCGAATTTACCCCAAGTGCTGAAAAATTATAGTAATAAGCTGATCCCGGGCTTAGGTCAGTAACATCAATTTTTACAGTAAAATCCCGTTCAGCGTTGGTTGTAAATACTCCTGTTTGAATAATATTGGTCATTTCAGGATCGGTTGCCATTTTCCATTCAACGTCAATCGGGTTATCGTCCTGTGGCGTTATCCGGGTCCATATAATTACCCGATCGGTCAAAGGGTCTCCCGAAGCTACACCATGGTAAAAAGGGGCGTAAAGCGTGTCATAAGGAAGGGTTCCCATCTCGGAAGCATTTTTACGGGAATGGTTTAACACATGACCATTCAAAATATTGGGTTCTTGCAATACCTGTTCCCAGGGCTTTATATTTTTGATAGCATCAAGTTCCTGTTGAGTTTGTGCATTAAGCATTGATACAGATAGAAAAAGGAAATGCAAAAAGGTAAAAAGGTGAAAAATCCGCTTCATGTTTGAGAGTATTTAGTAAGATTTGAAAAGTTCATTCAATATAATCCCAAAGATACGGAAATTACCACAAACCCTTCTTTATTTGTAACCTTCAGGGTTAAACAAAACTGAATTCAAAAGTAAAACCTGAATAGACGAACTGTTTAACAACAAATACAGTTAAAGTTGTGGTCGCAGGTTAATTCCTGTATTTTATGACTATCATCAAACTCAGATTTAGTGAAGAATCGTGAAATATTGTTTGCAGATTGGGGCGAAATAGGCTATAAAGCAGCCTGGGATAAGCAGGATGCATTGTTGCAAAACATCATAGCCAAAAAAATAAAAAACAGAAACATACCGCAGGAAGAACAGGAAATAACTGACAATTATTTGATTTTTTGTTCTCACCCGCATGTTTATACGTTAGGCAAAACCGGTTCAATTGCCAATTTGCTGTTATCCGAAGACCTGTTAAAAGAATTGGGTATTGAATTTTTCCATACAAACCGAGGGGGAGATATAACCTATCATGGTCCGGGTCAGGTTGTCGGTTATCCAATCTTAGACCTTGAAAACTTTTTTACAGACATCCATCGTTATATGCGAAACCTCGAAGAAGTCATTATTGCCACGTTAGCCGAATATGGATTAAAAGGTGAACGACTTTCAGGAAGCACAGGTGTTTGGTTAGATATTCAAAAACCACACCGTGTCAGAAAAATTTGTGCCATGGGAGTCAGAACAAGCCGTTGGGTAACCATGCATGGATGGGCTTTAAATGTCAATTCGGATTTGAGTTATTTTAACAATATTATTCCATGTGGAATCACAGATAAAGCGGTAACCTCTTTAAACAAAGAACTGGAATTGGATTGGGTAGATGAAGAGGAGGTAAAAACACATTTAAAAAGGCATTTCTATCGTATCTTTGAAGGGAGGTAATTGCCTAACACGTTGCACTTTACCCCTAAATTATGTTCTGTTTACAATTTGCTTGTTTTTATCAGAAATCGCTTATCTTTGTAAAACCTTACATCATGGATTTAAGCTAAATTTCGCCCAACTCCCACCTACCAAAACTTGCTTGTCATGCAACCAATAGCTTATATAGATAACCAACCTTACAATATCCGTCAGGGTGAAACCATCCTGTCTTTCATCAAAAGACATCTCGGCAATAAATTAGTCCCTACACTTTGTGATGCACCAAACCTCGAACCCTTTGGTTCCTGTAGAGTTTGCAGCGTTGATGTTGCTTTGAAAGAAGGAGGAGCAGTTAAAACACAAGCTTCCTGTCATACTCCGGTGATGGCAGGCACTTATATTTATCCCAATTCTGAACGCATACAAAAACTTAGAAAAAACATCATTGAGCTTGTTTTAACCGACCACCCTTTAGATTGCCTTACCTGTGAGGTCAACAACAACTGCGAACTGCAGGATGTTGCTGCAAGAGTAGGCATCCGCAAAGTGCGATATCCCGAAGGCAAAACTCATTTGAATACTGAAAAAGACCTAAGTCATCCCTATATGACTTCAGACTTCAGTAAGTGTATCAATTGTTACCGATGTGTGAGAGCTTGTGATGAGGTGCAAGGTGAATTTGTCCTGAGTATGGCAGGAAGAGGGTTCGACAGTCATATCATCAAAAGTTTTGGCGACAATTTCCTCAATTCAGATTGTGTCAGTTGTGGTGCTTGTGCTCAGGCATGCCCTACCTCTGCCATCAGCGATGTGTTTGAATCTAAATCCATAGTCGGAACTGAAAAAACAAGAACTGTTTGCACCTATTGCGGTGTGGGTTGCAACCTGGAAGTCGCAACTGTAAACGGGAGCATTAAAAGCATTCAAGCACCTTATGATGCAGAAGTCAATCAAGGACATACTTGCCTGAAAGGGCGTTTCGCCTTTTCGTTTTACAAGCATCCTGACCGTTTGCGCACACCACTTATTAAAATTGATGGCAGGTTTGTGCCTGCAACCTGGGATGAAGCTTATGATTTTATTGCCCAAAAACTCATAGAAATTAAAGCCAAATACGGACCGGATTCTATCGGAGGAATTTCTTCTGCAAGATGTACGAATGAAGAAAACTATTTGATGCAGAAATTTATTCGGGCAGTCATAGGAACAAATAATATTGACAGTTGTGCCCGGGTATGTCATTCACCGACTGCTTTAGGACTTCAGCGCACCTTTGGCACCGGGGCTGCTACCAATTCGATCATAGATCTCAAACATACTGACTGTATGTTGGTCATCGGTGCAAATCCAACGGATGCCCATCCGGTAACCGGCGCTAAATTGAAACAAGCAGCCATGCAGGGGAAAACCCTTATCATTATAGATCCCCGAAAAACCAAACTTGCACGATATGCTGATTATCATCTACAGCTTCGTCCCGGTACTAATGTGGCAGTTCTGAATATGATGCTTCATTACATCATTAAAGAAGGGTTGGAAGATAAAAACTTTATAGAACTTCGAACCGAAGGTTATGACGACTTTAAAGCTCAAATTCTCAGCCTCAACATTGAAGAATTGGAGCAGGTGAGCGGGGTAAACCGTGAATTGGTGAGAAAGGCAGCAATTGCTTACGCCTCTTCCAACTCTGCTATGTCTTTTCATGGATTAGGTGTTACAGAACATACACAAGGCACTTATGCGGTGATGTTGATTGCAGATCTGGCAATGATAACGGGAAATATCGGACGTGCAGGTGTAGGTGTTAATCCACTCAGAGGGCAGAATAATGTACAAGGTGCCGCAGATATGGGCTGTCAACCTCATCAGGGAGCCGGTTATTTAGACGTTACTAACCCTGAAATTCACCAAATGTATGAAAACTTCTACCATGCCAAACTGCCTTTGCATGTCGGGTATAAAATACCTCAGATGTATGATGCTGCTTTGGCAGGGAAATTTAAAGCCTTATGGATAATGGGCGAAGACATCGTTCAAACAGACCCCAATACTCAAAAAGTACTTGCAGCCATTGATGAACTCGAACTTTTTGTCGTTCAGGAAATTTTCATGACCGAAACTTCCAAACGCGCAACGGTTGTTTTACCGGCAGCCTCATTTTTAGAAAAAAGTGGAACTTTTACCAACGGCGAAAGACGCATCCAAAGAGTCAATCAAATTGTTCCCCCAATTGAAGGCACAAAATCAGACGGTCAAATCATGGTGGACATTATGAACCGGATGGGATATGAACAACCCGACTACAACCCAGATACTGTATTGAAAGAAATTGCCCAAATTGTTCCTTTCTTTAAAGGGGTAAAATGGGCGGAATTAGGCGAGAACGGTAAACAATGGCCGGTAAATGCCAACGGAACCGATACGCCTATATTGCATATAGAAACATTTAAAAGGGGAAAAGGCAAGTTTCAATTTGCCGACTTTAAAGAAACTCAGGAATTGGTTGCCAACGGTAAAACCTATCCGTATATCATTACCACCAACCGTGAATTGGAACATTACAATTCCGGCACCATGACCCGTAGAACAGCCAACGTTGAACTACTCACTGAAGATGTGTTACTAATACATCCGGAAGATGCTAAAAAACACCTGATAAATGAAGGTGATTTGGTCTGTGTTGAGTCAGCGCGAGGGAAGGTGGATATAAAAGCAAAAATAACCGAAGAAGTCAAACCGGGTATTCTGAGCACTACTTTCCATTTTCCGGAATTGATGATCAATAATATAACTTCAGATATTCATGATACCGAAGCACTCTGTCCCGAATACAAAGTAGTGGCAGTGAATATCAGAAAAAGCAGAGGGAAAAGATTGATGCCTGAGCAAGTTTAAGTTCAATTCAACACACGTATATTTTTTAATTCACCAAAACAAACATTTATTATGAGCGGAGGTATTATTTACACACTAATTGTTGGAGCGATAATCGGCTGGTTAGTCGGCTTTCTGAAAAAAGGCTATGGTTTTGGAATTATCGGCAATATCATTGTTGGAGTGCTGGGAGCATTTTTTGGCTACTGGTTATTCGGGTTAATCGGTATTTCGTTAGGAACTGGACTCTTTAGCGATTTGATAACCGGTGTTATTGGAGCTTTTGTCCTCCTATTTTTAATAGGATTAATCCGCAGGTAGTCTGATTTAGGTTTAAGGGGGAGTGTTTTTTTATGTTTCTTCGTATAATTTCAAAGATTTTTTGGAAGTACAAACAATATGAAACAAAAAAAACGTACTTTTGCGCCCGCAATACCACTACCCGTTTATCTGGTCGGTGGACTTATTAACATCAAACTATCGAAAAACGATGGCAGTTAAGTTGAGATTACAAAGACACGGTCGTAAGAAAAGGCCGTTTTACCACATTGTGGCAACCGATTCGCGCAACAGACGCGATGGTAGATTTATCGAAAGAATTGGTATGTATAATCCTATTACCAATCCTGCAACAGTTGACATTGACCGCGAAAAAGCATTACAATGGCTTGCCAACGGAGCACAACCTACCGATACTGTACGCAATATTCTATCAGAAACAGGGGTAATGTACAAAAAACACTTGCAAAGAGGTGTTTCTAAAGGTGCATTTTCTCAAGAAGAAGCGGATCGCCTTTTTAGCAAATGGATAGATGCAAAATCAAAAGCAGTTTCTACCCGATTTAAAATGACGGACTGGTCAGGCATTTCTCATCAAAAACAATCTGCAATTATTCAAACATCTGTTGCAGTAACTGAAGTAGTTGAAGAAGTTACAGAAAAACCTGTAGTTATTGAGGAACCGGTCGAGGATACTCTACCCGTAACAGAAGAAACTGTAGTGGAATCTGAAGAAACTTCAATGGAAGAAGATGACTCATCAGAAGAAAATGCTTACGACCCCAACGATGAAATTTAACAGACCTGTTTAGTAAAGGTAACTTTATGCAATCTGAAAACCTGTATCAGGTAGGTTATTTAACACAAGCCAAAAGCCTCAAAGGAGAACTAAAAGCCTTCTTTGAGGCTTTCTTCTTAGACTTTCTCCAAAAGTCAAAATCAAAACTTAATTACTTGATTGTTGAAACCAAACAAGGTTATCTGCCTTATTTTATCGAAAAAATTCAATTGCAGAATGACGGTAATGTATTGGTGAAATTTGAAGAAATCAACAATTTAGAAGCTGCTTTACCCCTTCAACATTCTCCGGTTTTTTATGAAAAAGCTAAGTTAGAAGGTTTTGTTTCTGATGAATTGGAGGATGAAGAAGAAGGCTGGGATTTTTTATTGGGTTTCACGTTGATAGATGCGTCTTCCAATCAAACCTTAGCAATTATAGAGGATATATATTACTTGCCGGCACATGAATTGGCACAAATCACCTACCAAAATAAAGAAATTCTCATTCCTTTGCACGAGGACTTGATAACAGAAATTGATGAAAGGGCTAAATCCATCTCTATCAACTTGCCGGAAGGTTTGGTAGAATCGCAAATGAGTTCTGAGATAGAAGAAGATAAAGACACAGATTAAGTTTATTAGTGTATGTTTAAAGAGATTTTGTTCTAAAATGCTGACAAATACTTATAAGATTGCCAATAGATACCCAAAAATCTGAAATTTCCCCTCCTGAAAGACTTGTCAAAGAAATAGAAATCCTGAAAATCCATCTTAAAGGAGTGATTTTCTAAAAGTCTATTCTATTTTTGTTGCAACAATACTATTCAATACTCATTTCTGGCAATTGTAAGTACTGGCGTATAAATAGTTTGTATTATTTTGTACCTTTGCGCACATGGGACGAGTAAACACACCGATACTAAGTGAAACAGGTCGAAAAGAGTTAGAGACACTGTTTAAAAAATCAGATAACCATAGTTTGCGAAAACGCTGCCAGACAATTTTGTTAAAAGCTGAGGGTCGGCATTCAAAAGATGTAGGAAGCATAGTAGGCATGTGTCATGTGAGTGTGAACAGTTGGTTAAAACGGTATAAATCAGATGGGATAGCAGGCTTATACATCAAACCGGGGCGTGGCAAAAAGCCTCTTATTGATAAAAAATCGGATGAAACATGCTATTTTGGAAGCCGTCAGTCAGCATCGCCAAAAAGTAGCTACCGCCAAGGCAGAATGGGAGGCTTCAAGTGGAAAAGAAGTAAGCAAGAGCACTTTTAAACGTTTTTTAAAAAGCTTGGGGGACGATATAGACGTATAAGAAAGCGTTGCAAAGGAAAGCCTGATGAGCAAATTTATCAGTCGAAGAAATCGGACTTGCAAGAATTGGAGACGTTGTCACAAAAAGGGCAGATAGACCTATTTTATGGCGATGAAAGCAGGGTTAGTAGCGAGGGATATGTCCCCTACGGCTGGCAATTCCCCGATGAGAAAGTGGCTGTATATACAGAAAAAGGGTACAAAGTCAATATATTTGGCTTGATTAGCAGAACAAATCAATGCTATTGGGAAACCACCCAACAGAATATAGATGCCAAGTTTATTGTCAATCATTCGGATAAATTATCGCTTAACATCAGAAAACATACCGTTGTTGTCTTGGATAATTCCAGTGTCCACCAATCTAAATTATTGAACCTCTTACTGCCTATTTGGCAAAACAGAGGCTTGTTTGTCTTTTTCTGCCCACTTACTCGCCGCATTTGAACATCGCCGAAACGATGTGGAGAAAGTTAAAGTGTGAGTGGCTTGTTCCAGAAGATTACCTCGAAAAAGATAGCCTCCTTTATGCTGTCAATCGTTGCATGGCTAATATAGGCAATCATCTCAAAATCAATTTTAGCCCTTTTAATGCAAACTAAATATGGTCAAGTACTTATCAGCTTATACATTCAATTACTTTTAATTGTAAGCATGATATAAAATGTCAGTTGAATTAAAATGCAAACTATTATGGCAGGATTAGGACTTCTTCAAGCAAGTACCTCTGTTTTGATGGTAATTGATATTCAGGAAAAACTGATGCCGGTTATAGCTGAAAATGAATTGGTTTTGAGCAATGTTAACAAATTGATTCAAGGTGCCCAAATATTAAATCTTCCGATTATTGTAACAGAGCAATATCCGAAAGGCCTTGGAAATACCTGTTCAGAAATCAAACTTCCTGAAAATCAACCGGTTATTCAAAAAACATGCTTCAGTTGTATGCTGTCAGAAGGTGTTAATGAAACCTTGGCGAGATTAAAGACTAAATCTGTTATAATTACAGGTGCAGAAGCGCATATTTGTGTGTTAAAAACGGCTTTGGATGCATTGGAACATCGTTATGATGTTCATATAGTAGCTGATGCAGTTTCGTCCAGAACTTTGGCAAACAAACAAATAGCGTTAGAGAGATTGAAGCAATCAGGAGCTTTTATTTCATCGGTAGAAATGATACTTTTTCAGTTGCTTGACTATGCCGGAACCGATCAATTTAAACAAATCAGCAAACTTATAAAATAATTGTTCATGGAAATCACCCGTCTTTTTGACTATTTGGATCATCAGGCTGCCGAAAGAGCAAACCAACCTTTTCTGTCGGCTAAAACACAAACCCATAAAGGTAAGGAATGGATAACCTATTCTTTTAAACAGGTTCATGAAATGGTCAATCGAGTCAGTGCAGCTTTGATTCAGTTGGGTATTCAAAAAAATGATAAAATCGCCTTAATAGCAGCTAATTCGCCGGAATGGAATTTTATTGATCTTGGAGTACAGCAAATCGGCGCAGTTTGTGTGCCGATGTATCCAACTATCAGCCAAAATGACTATGAATTTATTTTCAATGATGCCGAAATTGTTTATGCATTTGTGGGGGATGAAAATATTTTACAACGAGTTTTACCCCTCATTAATCTGGTACCTTCCTTAAAGGGAATATACACTTTTCAAAGAATTTCAGGGCAAAAACATTATAGTGAAATTTTGCCGGAAATTGATAAAGTAGATTTTACTGCTATTGAATCCTATAAAACGAAAGTTTCCCCGGATGATTTGGCAACAATTATCTATACTTCAGGTACTACCGGTAACCCCAAAGGAGTCATGTTATCCCATGATAATTTGGTTAGCAATCTCAAAGCAATTCAAATGCTTCTTCCATTCCTGCCCGGCGCTAAATCATTGAGTTTTCTCCCGCTATGTCATAGTTTTGAGCGGATAGTTTTTTATGCATATTTATCTAATGCAGTTCATATTCATTATGCAGAAAGTTTAGACACCATTGGTGAAAACCTGAAAGAAGTGCAGCCATATTGTTTTACCACTGTCCCAAGACTGCTCGAAAAGGTGTATGAAAAAATCATGGAGAAAGGACTTCAACTGACAGGGGTAAAAAAGAAATTGTTTTTTTGGGCAGTCAGTTTAGGTTTGAAATTTGAATTGAATAAAAATATGGGCATACTTTATGATTTGCAATTGTCAATCGCCCGTAAACTGATTTTTTCAAAATGGCAGGAAGCACTCGGCGGAAAAGTACAGTTTATTGTTACCGGAGCTGCTGCTTTTCAACCGAGATTAGCTCGTTTATTTACTGCTGCCGGCATTTCAATAATTGAAGGATACGGACTGACCGAAACCTCCCCTGTTTTAAGTGTGAATCGAATTGAACTAAAAGACAGGGCTATTGGAACGGTAGGGTTACCTATTCCGGGAGTCACCATTCAGTTAGCACCTGATGGAGAAATTATAGCAAAAGGTCCTAACATCATGAAGGGCTATTATAAAAGACCCGATCTTACTGCTGAGGTTATAGACGAAGATGGATGGTTTCATACGGGCGATATTGGGGAATGGCTGGATAATCGCTTTTTAAAAATTACCGACCGGAAAAAAGAATTGTTTAAAACCTCCGGAGGTAAATATATTGCTCCGCAAGTGATTGAAAATAAGCTAAAAGAATCGCCTTATATCGAGCAAATTATGGTAGTTGGCGACTCTCAAAAATATGTCGCTGCTTTAATTGTTCCTTCTTTTCTAAACCTCCGCGAATGGGCAAAAAACGAAGGATTACAATTTGATGATAATCAGCAAATTGTTGACAATGAAAAAATTAAAAACCTGATCAGTGCTGAAATAGAAACTTACAATCGGCACTTTGGAAAATGGGAACAAATTAAAAAGGTAACGATCCTTCCTCACGAATGGTCCATAGAAACCGGAGAATTAACCCCAACCATGAAACTGAAAAGAAAAATTATTGCACAAAAATTTGCATCTTATATAGAAGCACTTTACCAAAACGATCAGGAAGTAATCTAAACGGAAATAAAAAAAGCCGCCTTTTGCAGGCGGCTTTTGTTTAGAGCAATAAACAGAAAGTAATTATTCGATGGTTACATTTTTTGCCGGTTCATCGGCTACTTTTTTGGGCAATCGGACTATTAAAACGCCATCTTCATATTTTGCACTGATATCGGTGGTATCAATCTTGTCGCCCAGTTCAAAACGACGCTCCATGCTCTGTGTTTGATGTTCTTTTCGCAACCAATTGTCGTTTCCTTCCCGGGTTGAGTTGTTAACCTTGATGGTCATCACACTTCCTGATAAACTAATTTCAAAATCGCTTTTTTTGTAACCTGCTGCATATAAATGCACTTCAAAATCTTCAGCGTTTTCTTTAATGTTTACCGGAGTATTAAACAACATCCAGGGGTTTCCGAATTTTCCGAAATGTTTACCATAATGTTTAAAAAATGCCCGGCTTTGGCAGCCATGTTCGTGTTGTCCCTGCCCATGGCAGTAAGTTTTGCTGTAATGCATAATGTTTAAAATTTTAGTTAAAAAGATTAAAAGTTTTATATTAAATTCCTTTAGACAAGATTATCCAATTTTAATGACTAAAGGATTTGAGTCTTTCAGTTCTGACGTTTCGGTGAGGTCTTTTTGAAAATTTACAGGCATTCTTAGCAAGTCAATTATTTGTCTTTTTTGGTAAGGATACTGACCGTCTTCGTTTTCAGTTTGTTCCGTATAATACCGGTATTTCAACTTGCGGTAGAAACGTCTTTTTTGTATAAATTTATAAGCCAACGCGAAAACTGCTCCGACAATCAGTAATCGCAATAATGCTGGAAGGATAAAAAGTAAAACCAAAATACCGGCAATTCCAAAAACAATACTTCTTAAAATTCGATTTTCCATTTTTTTATAGTTTTTAATTAAAAGATTTTATAGTCAGAATGACGAATGGGGAGGTGTTATATTTTAAAAGAACAGGTTTCTTTTTTAAAACTTTTCATCAGTTTCGTCATATCATATAGAAGGAATGACGAGTCAAACTTTATTATATTTTAAATCCTCTAAAAAAAATGGAATTAACCTCGAAAGTATTTTATATCAAAAAAAGGACAATAAAAAAAGGGCAAAACTGCCCTTTAATTCTTTTTTTATTTTGGCAATTCTTTTGCCAATGCAATAAGGTTCATATTTAACAAATCAATTTTTTTTACATCTTTCTTTCCATTGTTGTTTGAAGTTTTCCCGTTCCTCTTCGCTCATATTTGCCCATTTTTCCCGCATCATCGCTGCTTTTGGGTGAATATGATTCCTTTTTTCATAGAATCCTCTATGCCGTCCAAATCTGCCAAACAACAAGCGGGACAATAACAAAATTCCAAGCGCCTGAAAGAAGCTGATTTTTGAAACCCCGAGAACATCCGGCAAAATAGCATTCCAAAGCCATGATGTCAGAAAACCTGCTAAAACGATAAAGACTACCCCGATTAGCAAAAACTTGATACCACGTAATATTAGAAACTTTTTCATAGTAGTTGGTTAAATAAAATTAATTGAACAAAATCAGTAACTCAATAGCTCGTTTTTTAATAGTTGCAACCTTTTGCGAAGGTGTAAAACCGCATACCTTTTGCGGGACAATAAAGTATTTACCGTTTCTCCGGTTTGTTCAGCAATAACCTTAAAGGGTATGTCTTCCAATTCATTTAAAATAAAGACTTCTCTTTGTGCTGAAGGCAGTTCGTCTAAGGCAGCATATAGGGTTTCCCAAAACAGCCCTCTTAAATACTCTATTTCCGGGTTATCGGTTGCGTCAAAAAGCAGGTCTTTCCAATCGCCAACAAAATCGTCCGGGTCTTCCTCTTCTGCGGCTGTTAAATCAAACAACTCAGGCTGTTTTTTACGGCGGCGGTCTGTAATCTTATTTCGGGCAACGGTAAATAACCAAGCTGTGAGTTGTTCGATAGGTTGGGAATAGTTGGTGAGCTGGAAAAAAACATCTTGCAAAACGTCCTCTGCATCTTCCTCGTTTGGCACCTGCTTTCTGATAAAACCCATCAATCGCTTACTATATGCCTGTACGGTCTTAATGATGGAAGATTCCCGATCGGCATTGCTCATATTTATTGAAATTATTGTCCTGTCCTCATCCATATACCCGGGATGACGTATTTCGGGGAAGAATATTTTAAAAGGGACATTCTAAATTCAATTTAACGACTTTGAATTTTTGCTTTTTTCAAAACATTAATTTCACTCACTTTGAACACTTTTTTTCTTCTTTTTTCTTTTGAACAAATCTTTAAATGTATCGAACTCTTGGGTGGCAGTAATGCTGGCACCTGTTTTATTAAAAGTACCGCTAAGGATGTCGTAATCTGTTTTGTTAAATGCTTTTAACAAATATCTTCCATCGGGGGTAATTCGATATTCCAGTACAAAGTCGCCTGCAAAAAAGACCTGATTACCCGTTTGTGCCTGTGTATTCCCCACATCAACGTTCCCTCCCAATTGAATGGAAAGGCGATCGTTGAACAAGCGTTTCGTCAGGACTAACTCAATTTCGTTTCTGAAATTAGCAGCCGCGTCTTCGGGATTTTGAGATTCGACTTCAGAAGTATAGTTTCTCCAGTTAATATTAAATTCACTATCGGGGATAAGTCCGGAAACAACCTGATTTAAATAGCTGGACAAATAATTGCTTAACAACTCACTGACGGTCGTATTAACTCCCGACCTTAAATCGAGATTTACCCGATCCGGAGACATAAAGCTGTTCAACACCAGTAAACCAAAAACTTGCTTGTTCAATTCATTTGGGTCGTTTTGATTTAATTCGCTAAGTTTTGCAGCTATAACATCATCTACCCGTGTTACGGGGTTTTCGCTCTGATTGACTTCAAATTTGATATTTGGCTGCATCAAGGATCCGGCAAGTTTTAGAAATACATCAATGGGGACTCTTCTTTTCAGATCCGCCTGATCTATTAAGGAGGCTATTTCTGCATCATTTAACAAATTGTCTCTGTTTGTTTTTAGCCTGTAAATCGCCTTTACATCCAATTGTGCATCGTAGGGCTGTCCGGCAAAAGTTACTGTTCCTCCTTTTTCGACTTCAAAATACTTGTTAATGATGTTTTGCAGGGTAAACAGGTAGCTTCCCTGTTCGATGGTGTATTTCCCATACATATTAAATACGAAATCCCCGATGGTACTGATTTCCATTTGAATATTGCCGCTTCCTCTGCCCTTTATAATATCACCTGCCTGAAGATCGAAAATTATCTGAATTTCGGCATCGGGTGTCATCTCCAAATCAAACTGAATTTTCATGCCGGAAGTAGCAGGTGGCGTAACTACAGCATCTTCATTTTTGACAACTCCGGTGTTGATAAAAGTATAAATTGCATTTTCGGTTACATCCGACTCATAACTGATTGGCAGATTAAACTTAGTGCCTTTATTGGAACGGGCATTGATGTATAGGTCTAACTGGTTAAAAGGACCTCTGAAGCGCATGACCCCTCCTCCGAATGCTGTTCCGTAGTAGAGGTTGTTTTGTTCGTATTTTGTGTTTAACAATAATAAATTGTCAGTGGTGATATCGAGGTTAATACTCATGTTTTTTAAATCGTTCAAAAACACATAGCCATTAGCCCTTGCAGTATTGCCCAAAGTGTCGTTTAGTCCTAAGTTGTTAAACCGAATATATTTATCATCGAAAATAATGCTCTGATTTTTGAGTGTGTATCTTGTATTCAGATAACTGACAGTAGTTCCTCCCTTTTCCACAAAAATATTTCCGTTAAAATTAGGCTCTTCCAATTTGCCGTAAATATGCAACAACCCCTTGATATTCCCTTCGGTTCTGGTTACTAATCCTCCTAAAAAGGCCTCTAAAAAACGCAGATTGCCTTTGCGAATATTCGCATTTACATCAATATAAGGTTTGTCTCCTTCCTTTTTAGGTAAAACCACCAATCCTTGATTAACTTTTATGTCATAGTTTTCATTCATGACATCTAAGCCAACATGCAGATCGTCTGCTTTAAATCTTTTATCAACCCGCAGTTTTACATCGCCAATCGGTTGTTTGCGAAAAACAAAATCCTGAGCAAGAAGCTCTGCATTGATGATTTGTGTTTCGAATATGTCCTTTATTGCAATTTCACCACTGACTTTGGTCTCTATTCCAATTTTTTCAATGATCGGAATGTAACTAAAGTCTTTCATGTAAATATTCTCCAGTATAACCTCAGTATAATTGTTGTGTAGTCGCGAAGGATGGCTGCGCAGCATGATGGTGCGCTCATCCTGACGGAGTGCCAAATCTTCAATTTCAAAATAGTTTTTGTTTTTGTAGGCGAATGTGCCCGAATTAGTTTCCCACTTTTTGTAATTTAATACGATTTCGGTAGTATCAAATTTCATTTTCAGGGTATCTGAATTTGCAAAAATCAACCCTGCAATATTAGCTCTGTTTGCCGCCGTATCTCTTGCAACTTTTACGGCAAAACGGATACTGTCATTGAAAACTGCTCCCTGTGCATAGATGGGCGGTAATAACAGGTTATTTTTAGCAATATACGATGAGTCGGTTTTTGCGTCAAAGTTCAACTCTTTAGCATCCGATTTTGCACTGATATTTATTCCATAAATTCCAATTCCACTGATGCCGAAAGCATCTGCTTTTGCTTTTAAATTCAGGCTTCTTGAGCTGGAATTAAAACTGCCTTTTACCATAGCGTTGTCGAGCCTTTCCAGTTCAGGCAATAAAAACTGTGAAAGTAAAGCGGGGTTGTTCACATTTATTGCGAAGTCAACATCTTGTTCCTGGGTGGGTTTGGTATATTTAAACCGATAAGGGAAATATTGATGTAAAAGATTGATAAAAGAATTAGGCAGTTCTTTAAACGTGTATTTTCCATTCACATCTGCAGTCAGAATATTGGAATTTAACTGCAGCGTGCGATGATTATCGGTAATGGCAGAAAACAGTTTAACAGTATCTAAATAAAAGTGCCGGGCACCGTTCTGGATTTTTACATCATAAAAAGTAGCGTTACCCGCAATATCATCAATATCTTTACCCAACAAGTTTAGGTTTGTTCTGCCGGATATGATAAAATCTTCTTTAATCTTATCTGATTTGATGAGGTTCAATTTCTTCAAATTGAGCTTAAACAAATCGGCGGTAAATTGATATTTAGGAGTTTCTTCATTGAAATTGACCAAACCTTTGAAACTCAGACTTAGGTTGTTGTCAGTAATGAGCACGTTTCCGGAAAACAGTTTTTTATCCACGCGTCCATCAATTCCTACATTGGTATAGGTATAATTGTTAAATGTAAAACTCTCTATTTTACCGCCAAGATCAATTTCAAGTTCTTCGGGTTTAATTCCTTTTCCGTTTACAGTAGCATTAAAGGTTGTTTTTCCGAACTGTTCGGGTTTATCCAACATTTTGCCCAAATCAAAATCCTTAACCGCAATTTTTCCGGAATATCGCAAAACCCTTTCGATATCAATTTTTACATCCGATTGTACCTGACCAATATCAGACAGTAGTGTACCTTCTGCCACAAAATGTTTAGGAAAACCGGAGTATCTGCCCGAAAACTGAACATTACCCAATTTGTCAATTTCGGGAGGCAGTTTCAGGGAGGAAGGCAAGAATCCTTTTACTTCATTAATCGTAGTTTTCAGTACCGAGATTTTGGCATCTATATTGGTAGATTGAAAATCGGGTAAACCCCTCATTCGCACATCTCCTTTAAAATAAGTTTTACCTATCTTCAAGGTTAAACCCTCTGCGCTTAAACGGCTTATTTCGTTTTTGGCTTTTCCCGAAACATGAATTTTTGTATCGAGGTTTTTGGAAATCAATTTTTCTTTATGCAAACTTCCGGCAAAAAAGGCGATGTCTCTGAATGTAAAATACGAAACAGGTTTTAATCGAACATCTAATTTCACCTCTGTTAAAAACTCGTCGAAACAACGCAGACTTTTAAAATTAAATGCCACATAATCTTCAACCAGACTGTTTGGTGTTTGAAGTTTAAGGTCTGACATTTCAATTTTAGCAGGTGAAAACAACACAAATGCGCTTGCTTTTTTTACCTCTAATCCCGACCTTTCTTTTGCACTCAGATGGTCTAAGTGTCCGCTTATGGTATCATTACTTCCATAAACAAAATTGCTGATTTGTATGTCAATTTCGTTAATTTTCAAAGATTTAAAATTAACTGCATTTGGGCGGGGAAGCGTATCAAACCCTTTTCTGAAAGTAAAATCGCCTTCAGACAAATTGAAGTGTCGAGCTGCAAACAACCACCCTTTCAAGGAAATAGGCACCGGTTTTTCACAATCTTCCTCTTCATTATTATCAGGGCTGCTGATGGTATCTGCTAATAAAAAACGAGGAGCATGAAGTTGCAGAGAATCGAGGGTAATTTGTTTTTCGAAAATCTTAAAGCTGCTCAAGTCAGCCTGCAATTTTGACAACACCACCTCTATATTTAACCCCCCTTTTTCATCGTTTAGCTTGAATCTGGGGCTGTTGAGTTTTAACTTTTTTAAATCCAGAAAAATGGGAGAGGGTTTTGGAGCAGTTGCAATTGTATCCTTTTTGGTCTTGCTATCTGTTCCTCCAAACTGCTGTAATAAATATTCAAAATTGAAACGGTCATCTGTCTGGCTTTTAGCAAAATTAACAAAGGGGGCATCTATCAATATTTCATTTACCAAAAGTGCTTTATTCCACAATGAAAGGCTGTCAATATTGACAGAAAGCTTTTGCAAATACAATAAAGTATCGCAATTCCAATCTTCGATATATAGTTCTCTGATTTCAATTTGATCGTAAATATCAACATACAACGAACCAACCTGAATTTCGGTATTCAAATATCGTTTCCCTATAACTTCCGTGAGTACTCGTTTAACCAATACACTTTGTATCAATGGCTGTTTGAGAAGATATAAAATAGCGCCTCCTAACAGTAAAAGAAATACTGTTATCACGACAAAAGAAGTTACAATCCGGCGGGTTCGGGTCAAATTGGATAGATTAATTGAAAATCAGGTTGCTGAAAAAGTTTTTAAGGCATTTATGTAATTAATTCTCTAACAACAAAACAACTGACTAAGTTATTGCAAAACCTGCAAAGTTAAAAAAATAATTCATCCAACAGATTGTTGATATAGCAATGACTGAGTTAGAATATAATTCCTTTTTCTGTAAACGGACGGGGTTGCCAGCCATCGGTTGTGAGGATGTTTAACTCTTTAAATCCAAAGTCGTGCAGCATTGTAGCAGCTTCCGAAAAATAAGAAGTAATTTCGCGGGGGTGATGCGCATCAGAATTGAGTACAATTGGGATATTCAGTTCTTTGATTCGCTCTAATACAAAAGGGGAAGGGTAGGGGTAGGTTGTTTTTTTCTTATAAACTCCGCGAGTGTTTACTTCGATTAAAACTCCGGCCCGGGCTGCCGCTTCCAGAGTATCATAAACCATTTGCCGGTACCAGGGCTCGTCTTCGGTAAAAAAACGGTTTTGATTGTTCATTTTTACCTTGTCCATGTGCCCCAGTACTTGGGGAGGTGCGGTTGATAACATTTCCTGTTGAAGTGCAAAATAACTGCCAACTGCTTTTTTAATATCACCACCATAGATTTGCTGAATGCCATTGTCGTAGGCTTGTTGAGTGCCGTCAATTTCCCAGTACCAACCTTCTTCCGGATGCTGATACCCATAATGTACCGAACCGATATTGTAATCCAACATGGCAAAATCTGCTCTTGCAGGAGAAGTAACCTGTGGGATATAATCTATTTCAAGTCCGATAAAAATGGGTAACCGGTCTTTGTACTGATCTCGCAGTTTTGCGATAGTTTGCAAATATTCCTCAAAACGGTGGGGTTTAATACTCCAGGGAACATTGAGGGACATAGGGGCATGGCTTGAAAATCCGAAGGATTTAACTCCTTTTTCAATGGCAGATTCAACATATAAAGATGGCTCATCTGTGCCATCACAAAAAAAACAATGTTGATGATAATTGCTCCAGGACATGTTTTTACAATTAATTTGTATGAGTAGCGTAATGATTATTTAATTCTAAGAGTAGTTAAGGGTACAACTAAATTGCTATCGGGAAGGAATCCATGAAACGAGCCAAAAGTTTGTTCACTCCACAATTTGCTGGCAATACTATCAAATGTCATACCGTCTTCTGACATTTCATAAAAAAGTTTAGGGCGGTAATAATCGGAATCGCAGTCAAAACAATAAGTTGGAAAATAGCCTTTAAAACCAGAAAACTCAACCTGACCATCATTGTCGTAATCTACATGATTCCCGTCAAACATTGGCAAGGTGTCCGTGCTTATGAGGTCATTGCCAGAAAATTTGAACTGTAAAATATCGGTTTGATAATCCTTATCAGACACAAAACCCATTAACATTTCAGTCAAACCGTTGTTCAGGTTTCTGACTATCGGCAACAACCCGAAATTCGTATAATAAATGGTAATTGAATCTGTAAAAATGGTATCAGTGTGGTTCAACACATTCAGGTTTCTGTAATAAACATCCCCGTTTTGAATCCATCTTTCGGCTACCACTGAAAAACTATCTGTTTGTACCAACCATTTTTTCTCTCCATGTCCCGGTAAACTTTGGTGGTCATCATTGCCAAACATATCGCCGGGCACTTTTTGTGTATTGCAAGTAAATAACAGAACTATGATACCCAATACAACTAAAATGATATTTAACAGTTTGCGAATTAACACCTGAATTTCTTTGCAACAAAGGTAGGCAATTATGCCTTTTAAAGATAGGGATTGAATTCAGGTATTTTGCCTTAACTTATATTTATAAACCGCTAAATATTTGCAGCACAAACTAACGTTATTCCTGCAAATTCTGAATGATGTATTATCTTAAACCTTACTGAAAGAGTTTTGATTTCGGAAATATTTTTAAATCAAATGTGCCAAACTGACCAACACTAAAATCTAAAATCCGCCCCCAAGTGTAAGATTAATCTAAAAAATGAAACAAGAAATGGTAACTTTATTGTCATTTTACTCTTATAAATTGCAATTTTAAAAGTTTAAATTGCAATTTTATTGGGTTAAATTGCAATTTTATTGACCAAAATTGCGATTTCAGGTTCTAAAATCATCATTTTATTCCTATAAAAGTCAATTTAATGGTCTTAAATTATCTTTTCCAAAGTTTTAATTGCTTTTTTAAAAACCAAAATTGTAATTTCTCTTGGAAAAATGTCAATTTTATTGGCTAAAAAAGCAATAGTTTTGATTTTAATTGAAATATTTTTTGGGCTTTTTTGAAACTATCTTTTTAAAATTCTGACAATGGAGGTATAGAATCGCGCAACGGTATTTGTTTTTTGCAACTTACCCCTGTGGTTTTTGAATGTAGGTGAGTTGTTTTAAGCGTATGGTCTGATTTGCTTCTTTCTAAATCTCAACATTAATCGGGCTCATCTACCTCAATATTTTTTGAGTAAGTTTACTTGGCCGGTTTCTATTTAGTCAGGCAAAACTGCACAGATTTTGATTCAAAGTGGGTTGAATATTTATTATTGGGAAGGAAAATAGTTTTAGGATTGCATGACAAAAGAGGGTAAAAGTTTTTTTAATAAGATGATGGATTATTTTAAGGTACTACGGCTGTATTGAAAAGAATACCGGCTTGAGGTTAAATTTGGATAGGACGGCTTATTTATCTAACTTAGCCTGAAATTATGTTAAATCTAAGTTCTAAAAAAAGTTCAGTCCGCATGAAGCATTTTTTTCTAATCCTATTTGGAATATCAGGCATAGTCATTACCCCGTTTTCTGAGGTTAGATCACAAATTATTCCTTCGCCATACAGTATTCCTTCTGATGATCCTTCTGCAGTTTTGTACAGTGATGTCAGCATTCCGAGAATAGACATCTTTCTCGATCCGGTTCAGTTTAACAATCTCATCAACAGCCCCAATAATGAAACAGAGTATCCGGCAACATTTGTCTATGCGAATGATTTATTTACCGATACCGTAACTAATATTGGTTTTGGTTTGCGCGGAAATACCTCAATCAATGCGGACAAAAAGTCTTTCAAGATTTCGTTCAACTCCTATATACCGGGCGCAAAATATAGAAATCTGGAAAAAATGAATTTGAATGGCGAACACAACGACCCATCCATCATTAGGTCAAAACTATATTGGGATTTAGCTCAACAAATGGGAATACCTGCTCCAAGAGCTAATCATGTGCGGTTGTATGTTAATAACCAATACAGAGGTTTATACATCAACGTGGAACACATTGACGAACAGTTTGCTCAAAACAGATTTGGCAATAATAACGGCAATCTGTACAAATGTAATTACCCGGCATCGCTTGAATATTTGGGCAGCAACGCCGATGCCTATAAGGTCGAAGTGTTTGGAAGGCGTATTTATGAATTGAAAATAAACGATGAAGAAGACGATTATTCAGATTTAGCCCAATTTATGAATGCCCTTCACAGTTCAACATTCGATGAGGATTTTCCGGGCAGATTAGATGAGAAATTTAATGTTGACAATTTTTTGCGTGTTTTGGCTTTGGATATTTTTACCGGAAATTGGGACGGGTATAGCTATAATATCAATAACTTTTATTTGTACCGCAACACTGAAACCGGAAAGTTTGAATATCTGCCTTACGATACCGACAATACTTTTGGTATTGACTGGTTTGGTATTGACTGGGCAATTCGTCCGGTTTATAACTGGACTCCCGAATCCGATTATCCTCCTCTGACTACCCGGGTGCTTAATATCCCTGAGTTCAGAAAAAGATTTAGTTATTATTTTAACATGCTGCTTCAAACATCGGCTAATCCGGGGTATAATTTTTCCCCGAATTGATGACCTTCACACTTTAATTACCGATGCAGCGGAAGAAGATGCCTTCAGAACTATGGATTATGGTTATACCATCGCCCAGTTTCACAACAGTTATGAGCAAGCAATCGGCAACCATGTTACCTATGGTATTAAACCATATATCACTGCAAGACGGGCAAGTGCATTAGTTCAACTCCTTCCACAAAACATTTCCCCGGTAATTATTTCACCTAAGCACACCCCGCTGATGCCCGTTTCGGGTCAAAATATCTATTTTACAGCAAGCGTTTTTGATGACAATATCGGTGTTTTACCGGATGTATATTTTCATTACCGAATCAACGGAAGCAGTTTTACAACGGTACCCATGTCAGATAACGGAACTTTAGGGGATGTTTTGGCGAATGATGGAAATTACGG
The DNA here is from genome assembly GCA_016700115.1 of Sphingobacteriales bacterium. Classification (NCBI taxonomy): domain Bacteria; kingdom Pseudomonadati; phylum Bacteroidota; class Sphingobacteriia; order Sphingobacteriales; species Sphingobacteriales bacterium. The sequence goes on from CP064999.1 coordinate 3,187,967, forward strand.
AGCAGTATTAAATGGATTAACCGCTCCGGCAACAATTGATTATTATTTTTCGGCAACCGATGTTTTGGGAGCATCGAACCGGGAACCTCTTTTGGAATCAGCTTACCGGCAGGTTACTATGGCTGAAAGTCCTGTCCCTTTGGTAGTGAATGAATTTATGGCTTCCAATTCAACCATAGCAGATGAATTTGGAGAGTTTGAAGATTGGATAGAAATCTATAATACAGGTTTTGAATCTATCAACCTGTCCGATTATTTTTTGACCGACAAACTCAATAATCCTTTAAAATGGAGAATGCCGGATACCATTATAGGACCGCAGGGTTTTATGCTGATTTGGGCAGATGAAGACGGAGTTCAAGGCCCCCATCATGCCAATTTTAAATTAGGAGCTGGAGGAGAGGCAATCGGAATTTTTACCGAAACCGGTCAGGCAGTTTATACCCTGACTTTTGGACCTCAGGTCTCCAATTTAACTCAGGGATTGTTGCCGGATGGTTTAGGAGAAGTTCAAAACCTGAACTATCCTACCCCCGGATATTCAAATATGACTCCTTTAAATACAGGTTTGTTTGTTGAAGAGCCTTTTGTAAAGGTAACCAATATCTATCCAAATCCCCTTTCCGATTTAGTTTTTCTTGAACTTAAAACCAACGAAACCGTCGAATTGGATCAAATCTTATTCAGGTATGATGGCAGCATGGTGTGTGAACAGAGAAGCAAAATAATACCTGAAGGGGCTTATTCCATTCAGATGGATGTTCCACCCTTTCTTCCTGCCGGAGTTTATTTTTTGCAAGTCAATTCAAGGGTTGTAAATTCATCAAACCCTAATTCCAGGCAACAAAGCAATACCTTTACTTTGGTTAAGTATTAATGAAACTTGCATAGGTTTCTTGTAAGCTAAAATCACAATACTGAACGGGTTTGTAAATTTTGATTTGCTTTTTCAGAACCGGTTTCGGGCAAAGGGATTGATTATGAGTTTGATAAATCACCCGTTTTGCCAAAATGTCGTTTTTTATATTTATTGCTTTGTGCTCTGTCTATTTGTCAGTCATGTTGATTTGTTAGCTGTCATAATTCGTTGTGCATTGTCAATTTTATGCCAAAAAAATAGTTTTTCTCAATTGGCATAAAGATTGAAAACAAGTTAATACAACAAAAAATATTTAACTTACAATAGCAAATTCACAACAGTATGAGTAAAATTATAGGCATTGACTTAGGAACAACTAATTCTTGCGTAGCTGTGATGGAAGGTAGCGAACCGGTGGTAATTGCCAATAGTGAAGGCAAGCGAACCACACCTTCTATTGTAGCTTTTTTAGCTAATGGCGAACGAAAAGTAGGAGACTCTGCAAAGCGTCAAGCCATAACCAATCCTAAAAAAACCATCATGTCCATAAAAAGATTTATGGGTGCCCGTTACAATGAAGTCGTCAATGAAATAGGGCGAATGACCTACAGTGTTTTAAAAGGAGACAACAATGTTGTAAAAGTAGATATCGAAGGCCGGCATTATACCCCACAGGAAATCTCGGCCATGATTTTACAAAAAATGAAAAAAACAGCCGAAGATTACCTTGGACAAGAAGTAACACAAGCTGTGATTACAGTACCTGCATATTTTAATGACTCTCAGCGTCAGGCAACCAAAGAAGCCGGTGAAATTGCCGGTCTGAAGGTGTTGCGGATTATCAATGAACCAACCGCAGCAGCTCTGGCATACGGATTGGACAAAAGAAATAAAGATCAGCGCATTGCAGTGTTCGACTTAGGAGGCGGAACCTTTGATATTTCCATTCTTGATTTAGGAGACGGTGTATTTGAAGTAAAATCTACCAATGGAGATACCCATTTAGGGGGTGATGATTTTGACCACCGTATTATTGATTGGTTGGCTGATGAATTTAAAGCAGAAGAAAACATTGACCTGCGAAAAGACCCAATGGCTTTGCAACGGTTGAAAGAAGCTGCCGAAAAAGCTAAAATCGAATTGTCGGGTAGCAGCGAAACTGAAATTAACTTGCCTTATGTAACTGCAATAGACGGCGTTCCCAAACATTTGGTACGAAAACTCTCCCGCTCCAAATTTGAACAATTGGTGGATGACCTCGTTCAGCGAACAATCGAACCTTGTCGCACTGCTTTGAAAGATGCCGGATATACGGCTGCTGATATTGACGAGGTTATTTTAGTGGGCGGTTCTACACGTATCCCTAAAATTCAGGAGGCTGTTGAAAAATTCTTCGGTAAAAAACCCGGCAAAGGGGTGAATCCTGATGAAGTGGTAGCTGTTGGTGCAGCCATTCAGGGTGGTGTGTTAAGCGGAGAAGTTAAAGATGTGTTGCTGTTGGATGTAACCCCACTTTCACTCGGTATTGAAACATTAGGAGGCATGTTTACCAAACTAATTGATGCCAATACTACAATTCCTACCCGAAAATCAGAAGTTTTTTCAACTGCTGCCGACAATCAGTCTTCTGTTGAAATCCATATATTGCAGGGTGAAAGAACTCTGGCAAAAGATAACCGTACTATCGGACGCTTTATCTTAGACGGAATTCCGCCTGCAATGAGAGGCATTCCTCAAATTGAAGTAACTTTTGATGTAGATGCAAACGGTATTATGAAAGTATCGGCAAAAGATAAAGGCACCAACAAAGAGCAAAGTATCCGAATCGAAGCCTCGACAGGTTTGTCGAAAGAAGAAGTTGAACGCATGAAAAACGATGCCAAAGCCAATGAAGCCGCCGATCAGGCTGCTAAAGAAAAAATTGAAAAACTCAATCAGGCTGATGCATTGATTTTTCAAACCGAAAAACAACTCAAAGAATACGGCGACAAACTTTCGACCGGCAACAAACAAAACATTGAAAGTGCATTAGCTCAATTGCAGGCTGCTCATAAATCAGAAGACATTGCTTCTATAGACGCTGCCCTTGCCGCCTTAAATCAAGCCTGGCAGGCCGCATCTCAGGAAATCTATCAGGCGCAGCAGCAACAAGGCAATTCGCAGTCAAACGGCAATGCTGACGCAGGGTCTGAAGGTGTGCAGGATGTAGAATACGAAGAGGTGGACGATAAAAACAAATAGTCTGTTGAAACGAACAACGAGCATACTGTAAAACTTTTTCACAACAAGCTGCCGTGCAAATTCATTTTTGTACGGCAGTTTTTTTATTGCCCTTTTCCTGTTTACGACAAGAATTTTCAATAAATTAGAAGAATTTGATTGCCATATCAGTGATGTTGAAAGTCATTTATTGAACGCAGACAGAACTAATGCCGCAGGGCAACTTCGGAGAAAAAAGCACAGCGATCGAAATGCCCAAAAAGATAATCCGGAAGCAAAGGCTACTCAAATTCCATATTCAAACCAAAAGACGAAAGGTACGGCTAAAGATTCTGAAGATAACCTGTTCCTGAACATCTTGCAAAAGGCAATACTTCACCATTAAATAAAGGACGAGACAAACGGTTTCATAATCAATGAATATGGACATCAGAGTAACATGTTTCTGTCTGCCGAATGAAGTTTCAGATGTTGATTTTAATACTAACGAAATAAGCCATAACTTAACTTGCAGTATTTATAAAAAATGGTATGGTCTGCAAATCAACAGGTTGGGGCGGATAGACCCGTTGGTGGAGAAGTATTATGACTGGAACGGGTATAACTTTGTTTTGGGAAATCCGGTAAAGTTTATAGACCCGTTTGGACTTACCCCCAATATTTATTATTCTTCAACCGGCAGATACTTGGGTGAAGATGATGACCAAGAAAACGACAATATTAGAATTACCGACACTGATCTGTTTAGAGATATGCAAACTTTATCGGGGCATGAAGACAACTCTATTCGGTCTGATTTAGGGATGGCATACAGCATGTCGCTAAATGGAGCTTTGAATTAACGTGAGGTTGGAATTAAATTTAGATAAATAATAGTGGGGAATAGAAAAAAGAGGTTGTGGTTGATATAATTTTGAGTTTGGAAAAAAAATCACCAACCAACAACCCCTCTATTCTTTATGCTTCTTGTTATAACAAACAAACTGGTATCGTTGTACATAGAGATTGACGATTTATTGCTTGACTATACTAACTGCAATCAATCACACTGTATTTTGGGTCATAAACCTCGGGACGAAAGCTTGGTTTAAGTCCATCGGAAATAGCCACAATTCTTGTATTTTACCAATTATCCGGTTACAAAACTTTTCAATACTACTATGAACAACTCATTTTGGGCGAATTTAACCATTATTTTCCGAAAGCACCTGGCTATAAGCACTTTTTATCATTGATACACAAATGCTTGCCGGTATTAGTGCTTTGGATGTTACGTTCATGAAAAGCCCTCAAAACAGGCTGTTACTTCATAGACGCAACCAAATTACCGGTATGCCATATACATCGTCAAAGCCAAAATCGGGTGTTTAAAGACATCGCTGCCAAAAGGTAAGACCTCCACAGGTTGGTTCTTTGGCTTGAAGTTGCATTTAGTCATCAACCAATTCGGAGAAATTGTTAAGTTTGCGTTTACTGCTGGAAATGTGGCAGACAATAACCACAACTTGCTGCGCTATCTGTTGGGCAACTTGCAGGGCAAATGTGCAAGCAGACAAAGGCTATTACACCAAACTCTTTGACGAATTTGTTAAACAAGGTTTACAACTTATCCTAAAACCAAAGAAGAACCGTAAAAATCAATATCCCGCTTTGCCTAAAGATGTCTCTCTCAGTAAAAAAGAGCATTGATTGAATCGGTAAATGATATTCTGAAAACAGTTTGCAATTTAGAACACACAAGACATCGCAAACCGGAAAACGCTGCTACACATTTTATGGCTGCGCTAATTGCCTATCAACACTTAGATAAAAAACCATCTGTTTTTATCCCCAACGAAAATAATTACACAAACACCATCCAATTTGTTGCTTAATATCACTTAATCCCTTGTAAAATAAGGCTCCAATTTCCAACCTCACGTTAAATTAGGGTATTTAAACTTAGAGGGTTTAACCAATCTTCTTACTAACGAAATATCTCTTATGCAATAGGTTGATATATAGAACCTTCTTAACGGAAAAGTTACAGTTATGAATAAGTCTGCCAAATATAATGATGCAGCATAAGGATTTACATATAGTGGCTTTAACCACATATACACCGAACTTGGTAAAGATAGACCTTTGTTTTTCGTGGAAGGTGCTGAAGAAGCATATCATACTTATCTGAATAACAATATAATAGCCATAGTAGTACAATTGGAGTTTATGAGCACTAACTTACTTACAACCAGATCGGACATCCAAAGTCTTTTAGGTATACACGAATTTTATTCACATGGCATACTCGGTTTAAAAAATAGTCATCATGATTTAGTATTTCAAATAGTTTCTAACCATCCAACATGGAAAACTGTAAGTTCTCAAATGAGGAGGAACTACAACAAACCTGATTACAAACCGAAAAAATAGTTTCTATGAGGTGCCTTTTGATACTTTGTTTTTTAATGTTAATATTGACAAATTGCAAGCAATCCCAACTTAAAAAGCAAAATTATATTGAGTTTAAGCTGATTGGATTAGTATTTTGCAATTATTTTATTGATAGTACTCGTCAAACATCTCATTTTGTGCCATATCCATATATTAATCTGTTTATAAATAACAAAACACCAGATACAATTATATTGGCAGGTGAATTAAAGGTTAAACTTAATTATTTTGATGTTCCTTTGCAACAATCGCAAGTTTTAGACTTCCCTTGCAATAAATCTTGCTATGCAATGGCACCTAATAAAAATCGCTTTCAAAATTTACTAAACAGAGAATTTGTTTTTTGGTTAGAGAGTGGAGTTGGTGAAGTTTTCAATGACTCCCTACCATATAAATATAGATGCCATGTTTTATTTAGCAATTCATTCCTTGATATTGATTTTTTGGGGCATAATTATAGGTATAAAATTGAAAGCAGTGATATCATTTATGTAAGTGACTGCACTTTATACCCGGGGCATGATGATAAAGACATAAGAGAAAGGTATAAAATGGAAGAAAAATCTCGTTTTCCCTTAGAACGAATTCATATAAAATAAGAGGGATTAAATTGGGATCTACCTAAACCACACCAATCGTTTAACCTTTCTCGCTACCGGCAACACCATTACCTGGCTTTACACCGCCACCGGCCGCAAACTCCAAAAACGAACCTGTAATACGGAAATGAAAAACAATTTAGCCTTGATTTAGTAATTGTGTTATTAATTTTATCTTTGTCATTTTAAAACCGAGTCATAGTTATGTCAAAGGCACTATATATACCTGTAAAAGAGAGTTTTGAGGAAATAAGGAAACTACTTCGTCAGTCACCTGCGATGATTCGTTTACGGCTGTTGATGTTGATAGAGATGAAGAAGGTCGGAGAAAAAGGTATTACGAAGCAGCAGTTAATGGAACGAGTAGGGGTATGGGGTCAAAGTATTAACACATGGCGTAAAAATTATAGAACAGGGGGAATAGAAGCCTTGCTTCACAATGGCAGAAAAGGAAAAACAGGCAGACACTCGGTGTTTACGCAAGAAGAACAAGATAGAATAGAAGAGAAGTTAAAGGATCCCAATAATGGTTTGGCGGGGTATATAGAGTTGCAGCAATGGGTAGAGCAGGAATTTAAAAAGGAAGTTAAGTATAACACGCTACTAAAATATGCGGGCAGGAAATTTGGCAGCAAAGTGAAGGCAGACGCAAAAGTCATGTGAAAAAGGATGCGGAGGCTGTAGTTTTTTTAAAAACTTTAGTTCAAAAATAGCGGAAATAGCGTTGTCTGTTCCGCCATGCTATGACAGCATAAATTTATACTTTCAGGACGAGAGCCGCTTTGGTCTGCATACCAGGCACGGGAGGGGATTGACCGCCCAAAGGCATACAGCCGGTTTGCAATTTCCAGCAGGTGTTTCAATACACTTATCTTTTCGGAGCATTTTCTCCCGTAACCGGGGATCAGTTTCAGTTGGAAATGCCTTGTTGCAGTGCAAATACCTTTCAGGTGTTTCTCCATGAATTTTCCCTTCAAACTCCTGCTGAATACAAAATCATTGTTTTAGACAACGGGGCTTTCCACAAGGCAAAAAGCTCAAAATACCCGAAAATATTTTTCTTGTCTTTCTGCCTCCTTACAGTCCCGAACTCAATCCAGCTGAAAAAATATGGCACCACATCAAAAGAAAGTTCACCAACAAACACTTCACAAGCCTTGAACTAATCAGCAACTTCTTTACTGAAACAATAAATAACATTACACCGGATATGGTAAAATCTATCTGTAGTTACCAATATATCTGCTTAAATACCTTTTGGGCTGTTTAAAATGTCATTTCCGTATAAATTAAGAAGCGTCAGCAGGTTTCTACCCCTAAATCCCCTGAAGTGGACTTAAATACGTCTTTATTGTCAAGTGATTTTTATAATACAATCAGTGTGTGGGCAGTGATTTCGGTTTGGTTTTAAATAACTTAAACCAAGGAAATGTTCATTACCAACTCAATGCCGCTTATCTACTCAAACACAACTATCCTTCCCCCACGAAGCAAGCAAAAAGTCCCCTGCAGGGGATTTAGGGGTAACAAGGCTTGCCCATCCAAAAACTATCTCCTAACTTTGAAGCATCGGTAGGGGTAGAGGTGAACAACTACCAGTACAACGGCAAAGAACTGAACGAGGATTTCGGCTTGCATTGGATGGACTACGGCGCAAGGTGGTACGACCCGCAGATTAATAGGTGGGGGCAGGTGGATCCTTTGGCGGAGAAGTATTATGCATGGAATGGGTATAATTACACGTTCAACAATCCATTAAAATACACAGACCCGGATGGCAGAAACCCTTGGTATGTAAATGAAAATACGGGAGAAGCACAATGGCGGGATGAAGATGTAACTGCCCATGTAGATGAAAATAATACCTGATGGTGGAACGAAGGTAACACAATTGAAGGTGTTAATGCACTTGGTAGTTATGTTCGAGGCAACAAGGATGGAACTACTTCCAATGAACTGCCGGCTGTGGAAATAACAGGAAGCCGCGATGTAAGGTTTGGGGAATGGCTTAGTGATTTTACGGGCTATGACGCTAACATAGAAGTGACTTTTGGTCCACAATTAGGTATTAATTTTGGGAAATTAGATATTCAAGGTGGGGGAAATGCGGAAGTGGTTAATTGGAATTTGTCTAGTGGGTTGGAGATGATAAATTCTTCAAATATTCAGATGAATATATTTGCAGAAGGTAAAAGGAGTGGGATAGGTGCTGGTTTTGAAGCCAATTTTAGTGGGGGTGTAAACCGAATGGGGGAAACACTAAGTTATGAGGCTGGTGTAGCTATGGGATCATTAGTTGGACAAATTCATGGAACTTTAAGTCCTCAAAGCAGTTTATTTGGCGTTAGTACAAAATTGGAAGAAAGGAGGATTGGCCTCAAAGCAATTATCGGGTTTAAAATAACTATAATCCCTACAAAATAAATCGTTATGCTGGAAATACTGTTTCTTATAGCAGCACTTTTGTTTTTTGTTACTCAAAGTACAGGGGCAATTCTTGATAGACGGCTTCTAGAGGGTGATATTCCATCTGACGGAAAATTACTGAGTTCACTAAAATAAGGTTTTGGGTATGTTTGTTATTTAAAGAATATTTTTGTAATTTTATGCTTAAATAGTTATTTCATCTATGTTCAAGAAGAATTTAACCCATAATCAATCTCAACTTTTTGGTTTGTCGTTTTACTTAAATAAAGATAAGCAAAAACGGCTTGAAAATAGTAGTGGCGGTCATTTTTATCGGCTTGTTTTTGCAATATACAAGAGGAAGACTTTTCGGTACTGTATTCGACCAAACATAGTGCGCCCAATGCTCCTATCAATTGCATGATAGCGGCATTATTGTTGATGCAAAAGCATAGCTGGACGTATGCCCAACTCTTTGAACAGATAGACTTTAATTTGGAAACCCGTTTTGCTTTAGGTCTTCAGGATTTAGAGAAGGTTCCTTTCACCGAACCTACGCTGTTCAACTTCAAAAGTCGCCTCAACACTCACTTTGTTAACACAGGAGAAGATCTGATTGGCAAATTGTTCGACCGCTTAACAAACCAACAACTCAAAGAACTGAAACTAAAGACAACGATACAGCGTACGGATAGCCTTCTACTTAACAGCAATATACGCAGTTATAGTCGCATAGAACTCCTTGTGGAATTGCTTTTGCGCTTTTACAGCATTCTCACTGCCGAAGAACAGGAGCGTTATACTGCTGACTTGTCGGACTATATCGGGAAAAAAGCAAACGAATATATCCGCCATATCAAACCGGGAGACCAAAACACTCACCTCCAAAAGTTAGGGCAAGTTTATCACTTGCTATACACACAATTGCAGGATATTTATCGGGAACACGAAGTCTTTCAGGTATTTTCCCGCGTGTATGCCGAACACTTTACCCTGCCTGAAACGGATGAAAAAACAAGCGTACCTGCGCCTAAGCCCAATGAAGCGCTGAACAGCAAGTGCCTTCAATCGCCCGATGATACAGAAGCCACCTATCGGAAAAAAAGGGCAAACAATATCAAGGCTATGTGGCGATGGTGACCGAAACCTGCCATCCTGATAATGACCTGCAGTTGATTACCGATGTACACACCGCTACGAATAATACCGATGATACACAACTGCTTCACGAACGGTTGGACAGCATCAAGGAAAAAACACCCGACCTGGAACAATTGCACCACGATGGCGGCTTTGGCAGCGAAGACAACGATATTAAACTCAATGAATTGGGTATCACGCCTATTCAAACCGCCATTAAAGGCTGTTGTGCGTCATCCCCATCACTATTACCCTCCAATCCGATACCAACACGTATAGGGTACAATGTGCCAATTCACAACACCCCCAAGTGATCGCCACTAAACCTTCAAAAAACTATAAAGCTGAATTTGACCTCCATATCTGTAACGATTGCCCCTTCAGAGACACTTGCCCCACCAAGACAAATCGAAAATATGAAAAAGGAGTGGCTATTTACAAGTTTAAACCCGAAGATTACCTGCGACAGCAACGACATAAAAATATACAAACAATACCCAAAGCGCATCGAAAACTCCGCCCTAATGTGGAAGCCACCCATGGCGCAAATGAGAAGGGGGAAAACCGAAACGGAAAATTAAAAGTAAGAGGCTTGATAAACGCCAGTCTCTATAGCATCTCATGGCTATTGTTATCAATTTTAGTCGTATTGTAAAACATAAAAACGGATAACCAACTCAATTACCCTCTTTTCAATGCTTCATGCACTATACAGCAGCATAATACGTATAGCCCCTTTCATAACGCATAAAAAACACTACCAGCACAAAGTATCATATATGTGAAATTATAACCTTTAACTCAAAATCTAAAAGTGCTTTTTTTAGCGTACTCATTACTAGTTTATATATTTAAAAACGCTTTGCTTTCAATTACAATTTACCGGATACTAATTGCCACTTACAACTATAAGAATTGGCAAGCCAAAAATGCCAATGAAGCAAAAGTGGCAAGAATAATATACTATCTTTACAGGCTACATATAGTCAGCACTATAGTCATGTTAATAGCTGCCTTCATTCTTATATATAGGGGGTGGTAATCACCGCCATCTTCCAAACATACAACCAACACGACGAGCCGTCTCCCAACCAAACTGCCCTCTGTTGAGCTGACCTAGAAAGCTGCAACATCTGCGATTACATACTCGGCATAGAAATAATTAGATAGACGACGCAAAGCGAGGCTACTACCACGAAGAAGGGCGCATCAACCTCCTCGAAGGCGAGCGGAAAGAATACACCCTGAAAGACCATTTAGGCAACGGCCGCGTCTTTTGCTACCACGACAGTGCTGAAAACGAAGCCAAAACCATACAGGAAGCACATTATTATCCTTTCGGCTTGCCCATCCAAAAACTTTCCCCTAACTTTGAAGCATCGGTTGGGGTAGAGGCGAATAATTATCAGTACAACGGCAAAGAACTGAACGAAGATTTCGGGTTGCATTGGATGGACTATGGGGCAAGGTGGTACGACCCGCAAATCAACAGGTGGGGACAGATTGATCCTTTGGCGGAGAAGTTTTATCACGAAAGCCCTTATGTTTATGTTGGGAATAACCCCGTTACATTTATAGACCCGCGCGGTATGTCCCGCACTTGGTATTTCTCCGAAAGCGGGCAAATGATAGGAAGTCCTTCCAACGATAACCTGCCCGATGCTGTTGTCGTAATTCCAAATTCGCAAGTTGCCGATTTTCAGGATTTAAGAGATAATGGTGTTTTTGGTGATTATCACAGCAACGAAGCCAATCAAAACCTCAGAACACAAGGGCTAACCTACCTAACTGCCGGATTTGTGGCTTTTGTTGACGAATACATTAATAGAGGCAATGAAAATGTTACGTATTTGGGGACAAAATAATAAGTATGACACATAACGGCAAGCCGGTAAAAGGCGGTTTTTTTGCTGAATATGGGATAAGATTAGGGTTAACCTCAAATGGTGAGGTTACTACAAAAGGTGAAGCCTATACGAGTGGTATTTTTAATGCTGTTATCCCCGAGTTTGGCGAAGCAGGTAATGCACACCTGCATCCATGCCGGGCAGAATATGATATACTGGTAAACACAGGAAACAAAAACCAACCGTATAAGATGTATAGTGTTATAAATGACCCTGGGCCATCAGGTGACGACATGAAAGCAACGAGAAACAGGAACAACAATTATTACAATGTAGCTTTAGACCCTGTAAACATGCACTTATACCGTGCCGAAAGCACTACATCTAACGATGGGAAGCTAATTAACAGACCCGAATCAAAAATTACTGTGCCTTTAAATCTCATAAGTACTGGCGTATAAATAGTTTGTATTATTTTGTACCTTTGCGCACATGGGACGAGTAAACACACCGATACTAAGTGAAACAGGTCGAAAAGAGTTAGAGACACTGTTTAAAAAATCAGATAACCATAGTTTGCGAAAACGCTGCCAGACAATTTTGTTAAAAGCTGAGGGTCGGCATTCAAAAGATGTAGGAAGCATAGTAGGCATGTGTCATGTGAGTGTGAACAGTTGGTTAAAACGGTATAAATCAGATGGGATAGCAGGCTTATACATCAAACCGGGGCGTGGCAAAAAAGCCTCTTATTGATAAAAAATCGGATAAGCATCTTTATTTTGGAAGCCGTCAGTCAGCATCGCCAAAAAGTAGCTACCGCCCAAGGCAGAATGGGAGGCTTCAAGTGGAAAAGAAGTAAGCAAGAGCACTTTTAAACGTTTTTAAAAAGCTTGGGGGACGATATAGACGTATAAGAAAGCGTTGCAAAGGAAAGCCTGATGAGCAAATTTATCAGTCGAAGAAATCGGACTTGCAAGAATTGGAGAAGTTGTCCTAAAAAGGGCAGATAGACCTATTTTATGGCGATGAAAGCAGGGTTAGTAGCGAGGGATATGTCCCCTACGGCTGGCAATTCCCCGATGAGAAAGTGGCTGTATATACAGAAAAAGGGTACAAAGTCAATATATTTGGCTTGATTAGCAGAACAAATCAATGCTATTGGAAACCACCCAACAGAATATAGATGCCAAGTTTATTGTCAATCATTTGGATAAATTATCGCTTAACATCAGAAAACATACCGTTGTTGTCTTGGATAATTCCAGTGTCCACCAATCTAAATTATTGAACCTCTTACTGCCTATTTGGCAAAACAGAGGCTTGTTTGTCTTTTTCTGCCCACTTACTCGCCGCATTTGAACATCGCCGAAACGATGTGGAGAAAGTTAAAGTGTGAGTGGCTTGTTCCAGAAGATTACCTCGAAAAAGATAGCCTCCTTTATGCTGTCAATCGTTGCATGGCTAATATAGGCAATCATCTCAAAATCAATTTTAGCCCTTTTAATGCAAACTAAATATGGTCAAGTACTTAAGATGAAACATTTTGTGTTTATTTCAATAATCTTGTTGATAACAAATTGCAAAAACAATAAATCAGGATTGGATTATCCTGATTATCCACCCAGCATTATAGCACACAATTTACAAACCGAATTTGACACTTGCCGTTGGTTATTGTATCGGGTATATGGGCTTTCCCTTTGCGATACTTATATTGATACTACGTCTATTTATGAGTACCGGTCTTTAAAGGGAATAAACAGAGAATTTCCTTCTTTTGAAATTGCTTTGGATACATTTGCATACCGTGGCGACACCATACTTTTTTTCTATAGGTTCAAAGCGAAAGATATTCTGGATTGTTTTTTAATTGATTATTACGACAGGTTTGATTCGGTTCCTGGTCATCCATTTCCAACGCATAATTCTATTGCAGTATCACTTTCTAAAGATACAGTGTTGTATCTCGCCGAAGGAATTTCTAGACCTCAAAAAATTTATCGTAAACAATCCCGATAAAACGCATCCTTGGTTGATAAAGCAAGCAAAAAAAGGGGTGGCTGCCGGACCGACCAACCGAAGAATAACACCGTTTCCGTTTTTTCGTAAAACCGCCCGCTGCGGAAGGGCTTGTTTGCATTAAATTCATTTGCCGCAGGTAAAATTACCTGCAACCGGCAGTTCAAAGCAACCGCCCAAATACCGGCATTAAAACAAGGAACAAAACATTATCAATTTTAGCAAATGAAACCGTCTGCGCTTATTCTTTTGAGCATTTTTTTTGCCGGTTGCCTTACCAACCAACCGGCATCGGATTATCCCGATTATCCGCCTAGCATCATTGCACACAATCTTGAAGCAGAATTCGACACAGGCCGTTGGTTTCTGTATCGCAAATACGGATTGTCGCTTTGCGAGAAATACAATAATCCGGAAACTTTGGAAGAAGTTAAGCCTTATAAATGGACACGCAGGGAAATTCCTTTTTTGAAATAGCTTTGGACACTTTTGCTTTTCGGGGCGATACCGTACTTTTTTTTTACAGATTTAAGGTTAAAGATAACGTGAGTTGTCAGTTGGTCAAGGTTGAAGGCAAGTACGAAGGTGCTCAAAACTATACATCGGAGATGGAAAATGCAATTGCGGTTTCTGTTTCTCAAGATACCGTACTTTATCTTGCCAGTGGAATTCATAAAGACGAAATGAAATATTTAAACCATCCTCGTTCAAGATGGTATCTTGGGGGGTTAACAATATTTTCGATTTACAAAGCCGCCAATCCTTTAATGAAAAGGTTGAAAGAAGAAGACCTTAAAGCATTTATCATAAAAAATCCAGATAAAACACTATCCATGGCTGTTAAAACAGGCAAAAAAAACGGGGATGGCTACAGGAAGAAAAAGCACGGCAGCATTGACCATCACCTGGCTATACACCGCCACCGGCCGCAAACTCCAAAAACGAACCTGCGAGTCAGGAACTGCTCAAATGCCACCACCACCAGCCACTCCTCCGATTGACAAACACAGATTTTTCTCCGCGCGAATGGATTCCGTAGGGTCTGCCCGCTTGCCCGGAACCGACACCCTGACCGAAGGCGAATACTACCGCAACATATCCGAGCGCATACAATTTATCAAACGCCTGATACCTCCCACTTTCACCAATCCCGCCGAAAGTATGCCTCCGCCGGAAGAGCCTCCGACCAACTGCGACAAACGCGACTATATAGGGGCAGTAGAATACGACAACAATATAGCCGAATCTTACTACCACGAAGAAGGACGCGTCAACCTGCTACCCGGCTTGAACCTCCGCCACGAATACTCCCTGCGCGACCACTTAGGCAACACCCGCATCTGTTTCACCGACTCCGACAACGACGGAGACCCCGAAATCTTGCAACAAACCAATTATTATCCTTTCGGCTTGCCCATTCAAGAATTATCCTCTACCTTCGATGGGGTTGGGAATAATTATCAATACAACGGCAAAGAACTGAACGATGATTTCGGGTTGCATTGGATGGACTACGGGGCAAGGTGGTACGACCCGCAAATCAACAGGTGGGGGCAGACAGATCCTTTGGCGGAGAAGTATTATGACTGGAACGGGTATAACTATGTTTTGGGAAATCCGGTTAATTTGATAGACCCAGATGGAAAAGATCCAATTTTTGACGAACAAGGCAACTTTCTTGGGCATTATAACGATTCTGATTTTGACGGAGAGATTATGGTAATGCCAGCCAACAAATACCAACAAGTAACCGGAGGACGTGATGTGATAATATCTCCATCTGTGGCTACTGATATGGGCGGAACATATTTAAAAGACAGAATTGCCGGTTTCTCACAAAATACTGCTTTGCCTATGCAAGAATTAGAATTTCTTTCCGATTTGTTCACCAACTTATTGATAGAAGCGGACAGAGTGGGTCTCATTGAGTTTGACCGGAATAACCTGAAGTCGGGTTCAATCACAGTTGTAGGAGGACTAACTGAAGACGGAAACGAGTGGAAATATCCTTCAAATAAAAATAATTTATCACCGTATTCTGGTAATCGTGCACAAATGACCCGATATTTCGATGGTTCATTCGATGTTTCTTTTAGCATTCAATACTATAAAGACGGAGAACCAACTGCTCCACATATTGTTCATTTAAGTCATGCCGGAAATGCAATATCTATTCTTGGAGTTCACGAATATATGTTACATGGCAGAAAGGGCTGGGATGGCAATCATAATCATTATCGGATTTATCCTATACAGTGGCAAATGACAAAAGATTTTATTAGCCCTGAATACAGGAGTGAATTGAAAAAGAAAAAAGGCAATTAAATGAAGTACACAGTTGTATCTTATCTTTTTGTGTTTATTTTGATTTTGGTTTGCTGTACAAACAACAAAAAAGAGGTTTTCTCAAATTTACAAGGTTGTTGGCAGGTTGCTTATTCAGATTCTATTTACTCTGAAGGTGACAGAGATTGGCTGTTTAATATTACAACTGGAAAGTTTAATTATTACAACGAAGGCATATTCATGATACATAAAGCGCATTTAGAACTTCCCAAGGGTATTACAATGCGATGGGGGATATATAGTGATGCATACTATATCTTTCCATATTACACACATTCCAATAAGTCAATATGTTTTTATGATGTGATTAAAAACGATTGGCGCAGCTATAAGTTCAGTATAATTGGGAAACAACTTTCCTTTTACGCTTCCGATTCAAAAACTGTTCTCCTAAAAGCAAACAAAGTGGAAAGACTTGATGATATAAAAGAAATGGAAATTGACAGTATCGGAGTAGAGATTGAGCATGACACTTATGAGGGTATAGTGAACACCACAATTGGTTTCAATAACACCGTCATGAGTGTTTGCACTACCAATGACATGGTAATCGGGCATCAGAGGTATAATAAAATCTTAAATTACCACCAGCAGGCTTATCTAAATAGATTAGCAAGCATGGTACTCACCGAAACAAAGGACACCATTTATCCGGCACACGCAAGTGATATGCCCGATTACAAAATACATATACTAACACAAGACCAATCTAAATCGTATGTAGTAGAAGGTGGTTACTATTCCGCACCATTTTATTTAGGGGCTTTGATTTTATATGTAGACAATCTGGTGGGAAATATAACGGTTATTGATGATTCGCCATGCAATTAACGATCTTTCGGCTTGCCCATTCAAGAATTATCCACTACCTTCGATGGGGAAGGGAATAATTATCAGTACAACGGCAAAGAACTGAACGAAGATTTCGGGTTGCATTGGATGGACTATGGGGCAAGGTGGTACGACCCGCAAATCAACAGGTGGGGACAGATTGATCCTTTGGCGGAGAAGTTTTATCACGAAAGCCCTTATGTTTATGTTGGGAATAACCCCGTTACATTTATAGACCCGCGCGGTATGTCCCGCACTTGGTATTTCTCCGAAAGCGGGCAAATGATAGGAAGTCCTTCCAACGATAACCTGCCCGATGCTGTTGTCGTAATTCCAAATTCGCAAGTTGCCGATTTTCAGGATTTAAGAGATAATGGTGTTTTTGGTGATTATCACAGCAACGAAGCCAATCAAAACCTCAGAACACAAGGGCTAACCTACCTAACTGCCGGATTTGTGGCTTTTGTTGACGAATACATTAATAGAGGCAATGAAAATGTTACGTATTTGGGGGACAAAATAATAAGTATGACACATAACGGCAAGCCGGTAAAAGGCGGTTTTTTTGCTGAATATGGGATAAGATTAGGGTTAACCTCAAATGGTGAGGTTACTACAAAAGGTGAAGCCTATACGAGTGGTATTTTTAATGCTGTTATCCCCGAGTTTGGCGAAGCAGGTAATGCACACCTGCATCCCATGCCGGGCGAATATGATATACTGGTAAACACAGGAAACAAAAACCAACCGTATAAGATGTATAGTGTTATAAATGACCCTGGGCCATCAGGTGACGACATGAAAGCAACGAGAAACAGGAACAACAATTATTACAATGTAGCTTTAGACCCTGTAAACATGCACTTATACCGTGCCGAAAGCACTACATCTAACGATGGGAAGCTAATTAACAGACCCGAATCAAAAATTACTGTGCCTTTAAATCTCATAAGATGAAACATTTTGTGTTTATTTCAATAATCTTGTTGATAACAAATTGCAAAAACAATAAATCAGGATTGGATTATCCTGATTATCCACCCAGCATTATAGCACACAATTTACAAACCGAATTTGACACTTGCCGTTGGTTATTGTATCGGGTATATGGGCTTTCCCTTTGCGATACTTATATTGATACTACGTCTATTTATGAGTACCGGTCTTTAAAGGGAATAAACAGAGAATTTCCTTCTTTTGAAATTGCTTTGGATACATTTGCATACCGTGGCGACACCATACTTTTTTTCTATAGGTTCAAAGCGAAAGATATTCTGGATTGTTTTTTAATTGATTATTACGACAGGTTTGATTCGGTTCCTGGTCATCCATTTCCAACGCATAATTCTATTGCAGTATCACTTTCTAAAGATACAGTGTTGTATCTCGCCGAAGGAATTTCTAGAGGCAGCATAAAAGACTTGAACAATCCCAATGAAAGGTGGTACTTAGGCGGAAGCCGGAATTGGGGTGATTTATATTCAAGCCCACGTCTGAAAAAGATGCAGGAAGAAGACCTCAAAAAATTTATCGTAAACAATCCCGATAAAACGCATCCTTGGTTGATAAAGCAAGCAAAAAAAAGGGGGTGGCTGCCGGACCGACCAACCGAAGAATAACACCGTTTCCGTTTTTTTCGTAAAACCGCCCGCTGCGGAAGGGCTTGTTTGCATTAAATTCATTTGCCGCAGGTAAAATTACCTGCAACCGGCAGTTCAAAGCAACCGCCCAAATACCGGCATTAAAACAAGGAACAAAACATTATCAATTTTAGCAAATGAAACCGTCTGCGCTTATTCTTTTGAGCATTTTTTTTTGCCGGTTGCCTTACCAACCAACCGGCATCGGATTATCCCGATTATCCGCCTAGCATCATTGCACACAATCTTGAAGCAGAATTCGACACAGGCCGTTGGTTTCTGTATCGCAAATACGGATTGTCGCTTTGCGAGAAATACAATAATCCGGAAACTTTGGAAGAAGTTAAGCCTTATAAATGGACACGCAGGGAAATTCCTTTTTTTGAAATAGCTTTGGACACTTTTGCTTTTCGGGGCGATACCGTACTTTTTTTTTACAGATTTAAGGTTAAAGATAACGTGAGTTGTCAGTTGGTCAAGGTTGAAGGCAAGTACGAAGGTGCTCAAAACTATACATCGGAGATGGAAAATGCAATTGCGGTTTCTGTTTCTCAAGATACCGTACTTTATCTTGCCAGTGGAATTCATAAAGACGAAATGAAATATTTAAACCATCCTCGTTCAAGATGGTATCTTGGGGGGTTAACAATATTTTCGATTTACAAAGCCGCCAATCCTTTAATGAAAAGGTTGAAAGAAGAAGACCTTAAAGCATTTATCATAAAAAATCCAGATAAAACGCATCCATGGCTGTTAAAACAGGCAAAAAAACGGGGATGGCTACAGGAAGAAAAAGCACGGCAGCATTGACCATCACCTGGCTATACACCGCCACCGGCCGCAAACTCCAAAAACGAACCTGCGAGTCAGGAACTGCTCAAATGCCACCACCACCAGCCACTCCTCCGATTGACAAACACAGATTTTTCTCCGCCCGAATGGATTCCGTGGGGTCTGCCCGCTTGCCCGGAACCGACACCCTAACCGAAGGCGAATACTACCGCAACATATCCGAGCGCATACAATTTATCAAACGTCTGACACCGCCCGCTTTCACCAATCCCGCCGAAAGTATGCCACCACCGGAAGAGCCTCCGACCAACTGCGACAAACGCGACTATATAGGGGCAGTAGAATACGACAACAATATAGCCGAAGCCTACTACCACGAAGAAGGACGCGTCAACTTGCTACCGGGCATGAACCTCCGCCACGAATACTCCTTGCGCGACCACTTAGGCAACACCCGCATTGCATTCACCGATGACAACAACGACGGAACAGCCGAAATCCTGCAACAAACCAATTACTACCCCTTCGGCTTGCCCATAGAAGAATTATCCACTACCTTTGACGGGGTTGGGAACAACTATCAGTATAACGGTAAAGAACTAAACGAGGATTTCGGGTTGCATTGGATGGACTACGGGGCACGTTGGTACGACCCGCAAATTAATAGATGGGGACAGATAGATCCTCTGGTGGAGAAGTATGTGCATATATCTCCTTATGCTTATGTTGCTAATAATCCTATGCTTTTTGTGGATCCTAATGGTAAGGAAAACATGATATACCTGTTGTTCCTGCCATCTGCCGGTATAGACACGGATTTAAGGCATGAAATACGGATGCAGATGCAGGCTATACTTGATAACTTTCTTGGTGAGGGCATAGTAAAAGTAATGGATTTTACCGGCACAGGATCAAATATCATTAACGGCTGCTATTTAGACCCTTCCGACAGTTTTGTGGCATTTGGAAGTGTCAAAGAGTTGAAAAGCATTGCCCATGACTGCTTTTACAGTTGTAAGATAGCCGATCAGTTTATAAACGAATTCACCGGTTCGGAAGGCAATAATCCCGAATGGAGTGAAAACACCGGTTTTGCGACAGGTCGTTTTGTGGGCATTGACGCTGCCGAGCTACTTAAAGGTAATACTGCTGTGGCAAGAGGAGAAATAGGTGCTCATTTGGGGGTACACGGTTTAGGACATAATGCAGGCATGGGGGATAGGGACTCTAAGGCTCCATACTCAGTCGGTAATTATCAGGGACTAAACGAAAAAGGGATTATGGCAAGCGGAAATGCGAGAAGTAGGTTGATAAACGATGAAAAAGTTGCAGCATCAGAATTTGTCAGCCCTCAAAATAACGTTAAAGAATCGGGTAAATTTAAAGAAAAGTTCAGCGGAAAAGCCCCGTCGGACAACTACAAAAAGAATCAAGACAGAGGTAAAATGCGGTGTCCTAAATTTTAATCGTTTCAATTTTAACAGTCCCCATGAAGTACGGATACTCGATTTATCTGATGGCTTTATTGCTGGCGGTAATGCTTTTTTGCAGTCATTGCCGGTTATCAGAATGTAAAAAAGACGAAAACGGTTGTTTTCCAATAGCTTGCAGTAAAGTGCATTTTAATCCTCCAGTTAATTATGAAAAAGTTACTTACAATGATTTCTGGAGCAAATGGACAGGTGACGGAAGTTGTTCTGGTGGGCTGGATGCAGATTGGAAAGGTTTTTATTGTCATAAAGAAGATACTTTTAAAAAGCTGTATCTGTCTTTCCATAAAGACAGGCTTGACCAAAAGCCAAGCCGGCCTAATTATACACCTGAAGATTTGGCTGATAGGATTAACTACATTGGCAGCCTCATGCGGGAGGATTTGTTATTGACAATGTACTTTGATGCAGAAATTGATAAGAATAAAGACAGCCTGTTGATATCGGAGGTGGTAGGCAGAAGCAGAGTTGCATGGAGGTATAAGCGATTAGACGAGTTTAATGAAATGCAGTTTACGGAACCTATTGACAGCATGTATCATTTTGAAATGACCATACGGGGGCGTGTATTTTTTGTTTATGATATAGCGCGAGACACCATTTTTCCTATAGAGGAGTACAGAAAAGAAGCTGTCAGGATTTGGAATACCATTGAATTTGAGGATTAACACCAACATCCAAATACAAACCAATTTATAGCAAGGTTACATCCATACCTGCACCATAACCTGCGAAGTAGGGAAAAAGTCCCCTGCAGGGGATTTAGGGGTAACCAAGGCTTGCCCATTCAAGAATTATCCACTACCTTCGATGGAGAAGGGAATAATTATCAGTACAACGGCAAAGAACTGAACGAGGATTTCGGGTTGCATTGGATGGACTACGGCGCAAGGTGGTACGACCCGCAAATCAACAGGTGGGGACAGATTGATCCTTTGGCGGAGAAGTTTTATGCTTGGAGTGGGTATAACTATGTTTTGGGAAATCCGGTGATTTTTGTTGATCCTGATGGGCGTAACACCGCTTATTATGATCAAGACGGCAAACTTATTCATTATTCTTATGATGATTTGCCTGATGCTGTAACATCAGTTAGCAGCGGAAATATTGACAGGTTTCATTCCCTGACCGGCGGGCAAAGGGATGCCTCTTACAGTAATGAAGGCGCAAGCGATATGAGAAATATGGGTGTAAGCTATATGGTGGAAGGCATAAAAAATTTCGCTTTGCGGTCTGATGCCAGGCGTGACCAAACAGGCAACTTCTTTGAAGCTGACAGTAACGGTAAAATAGGTCAACCTGCCAAAGTTGAAAGCAAAAACAATTTATATTCAATTGATGGAAAGAACGTTTATGTTGGGAGTAGCTATAACGACAATATCGGTTCGCATGGTGCGTCTGAATCCCCTAAAAATTCTGAGGTTTTATTTGGTACTATTGTTTCTGATATCCATAGTCATCCATATAATAATAGAAATCAACTATTTTATTATAAGGATGATGGGACGTATGGGACGGGACCTGCTGAATTTGGCCCATCTACTCAAGATATCTTGAAATCTCAACCTAGAAATTATTATAGAATAGTAACCGGACGTAACAAAGAAGGAGGCTTGGAAATATATTTTTATGGAAATAGCGAGGCAAAATCATTCTCTGTTCCACTCAATAAATTTAATAGGTAATGAAAATTATATTAGCGTTGTTAAGCATTATGTTGTTTTTAAGTTGTCGGAAAAGCACAAACTTGGTGTCTAAAGATATTGAATGTCAGTTTAAATTGGAAGCGTATAGAAAGCTTATTTATTGTGAACGAAAACAAAAACGTACTACAAACGGAATGTATGTTGTTCAACCTGTATATAATAGGGGTTGTCAATCTTTAGATGAATACGGGTATATAGAAAATATGGAAGTTCCTTCATTATTACTTTTGGATATTGTCGTTCAACACAAAATAATTCAAAACGATACTATGTTCTTGTATTTCGAATATTATCATGAAGGTTATTGCGTAAGCCCCGAATTCCCCGATATATATACGCAGGCCGCTTTCGTTAAAAACAAATTAACGCTAATGTTTCAAGGATCAATTTATTTTAACAAAGACAATTTTGATTATAGTATTCTAAAAGATTATGTTGCCAATAATCGACAGTTTGTAAATGTGTGGCTTGGAGAAAATATAAACTGCCGATAGAGGAACTTCGAACATTATGAATGTAGTGGTATAGTTGGATTTTATGAGTACATCATTGCTATCTTCTCGTTCAGATATTCAGAGTTTATTGGGATTCACGAACTCTAAACACATGGTATTCAAGAGTTGTCTGACAAAACAATTTATCAAACGCCTGATACCGCCCACTTTCACCAATCCCGCCGAAAGTATGCCACCACCGGAAGAACCTCCGACCAACTGCGACAAACGCGACTATATAGGGGCAGTAGAATACGACAACAATATAGCTGAAGCCTACTATCACGAAGAAGGGCGTATCAACTTGCTACCGGGCATGAACCTCCGCCACGAATACTCCCTGCGCGACCACTTAGGCAACACCCGCATCTGTTTCACCGACTCCGACAACGACGGAGACCCCGAAATCCTCCAACAAACCAATTATTATCCTTTCGGCCTGCCCATTCAAGAATTATCCACTACCTTCGATGGGGAAGGGAATAATTATCAATACAACGGCAAAGAACTGAACGAAGATTTCGGATTGCATTGGATGGACTACGGCGCAAGGTGGTATGACCCGCAAATTAATAGGTGGGGGCAGATAGATCCTTTGGCGGAGAAGTTTTATCACGAAAGCCCTTATGTTTATGTTGGGAATAATCCCGTTGTATTTATAGACCCGCGCGGTATGTCCCGCACCTGGTATTTCTCCGAAAGCGGGCAAATGATAGGAAGCCCTTCCAACGATAACCTGCCCGATGCTGTTGTCGTAATTCCCAATTCGCAAGTTGCCGATTTTCGGGATTTGAGAGAAAGCGGTGTTTTTGGTGATTATCACAGCAACGCGTCGAATCAAAACCTTCGGACACAGGGGATAACTTACCTTACCGGCGGGTTATTGGAATTTGCCGATAAATACGGTAAAGGCGGCAATGACAATGTTACTTATGATAATGACAAAATAATAAGCATGACCCATAACGGCAAGCCGGTCGAGGGCGGTTTTTTTGCCGAGTGGGGAATCAGATTGGGATTAACCCCGAACGGAGAGGTTTTTGCAAAAGGCATAGGCTATACCGACGGTGCATTTAATTACGTCAGCCCCCAATTTGGTGAAGCAGGCAATGCCCATCTCCACCCCATGCCGGGCGACTACGAGATATTGGTCGGCACCGGCGATAAGCTACAACCCCGAAGGAATCATCCGGTTGAAGGTCACGCGGGCCCGTCAGATCAAGACAGATTTATTGAAAGCAGTAAAGGCAACCGTTATCACAACATAGCCATAGACCCGAAAAATATGTATTTGTACCGCTCTGAAAAAACAATTTACGTTGACGGAAAAAGAACTCATATGCCCGCGTCAAATATTACCGTACCTTTAGAACTCATCAGATGAAAGCAATAATATTCTTGGTTTTGAGCATGTTTGTTGCAGGTTGTCTCACAAAGCAGACCGATATTGATTATCCCGATTATCCGCCGGGAATAACGGCGCACAATTTACAAACCGAATTCGATACCTGCCGCTGGTTTCTTTACCGGCTGTACGGGCTGTCCCTTTGCTACACTTACATTGATACCGTATCTATTTACGGGTATCGGTCATTAAAGGGAATAAACAGGGAATTTCCCTCTTTTGAAATTGCTTTGGATACATTTGCATACCGTGGCGACACCATACTTTTTTTCTACAAGTTCAAAGCGGCAGACAATCTGCATTGTATTACTATTGATTATTTCGACAGGTTCGATTCGATACCCGGTACCCCGTTTCCAACGAAAAACGCTATTGCAGTGTCATTATCCCAAGACACGGTGCTGTATCTCGCCGAGGGAATTTTCAGGGATAACATAAAAGACCTGAACAATCCCAATGAAAGGTGGTACTTGGGTGGTAGCCGGTACTGGGGTGATTTGTATTCTAGCCCCCGTCTGAAAAAGATGCAGGAAGAAGACCTCAAAAAATTTATCGTAAACAATCCCGGCAAAACGCATCCTTGGCTGTTAAAACAGGCAAGAAAACGGGGTTGGCTGCCTGACCAACCAACCGAAAAATAACGATGTTTCCCTTTTTTTCGCAAAACCGCCCGCTGCGATAGGGCTTGTTTGAGTTAATTTACTTACCGCAGGTAAAATTACCGGCAACTGTATAGTTCAAAGCAAACGCCCAAATACCGGCATTAAAATAAGAAAACAAAACATTATTAAATTCAGCAAATGAAAACGTCTGTACTTATTCTTTTGAGTGTTCTTTTTGCAGGTTGTCTTACCAACCAACCGGCATCGGATTATCCCGATTATCCGCCCAGCATCATTGCACACAATCTGGAAGCAGAATTCGACACTGGCCGTTGGTTTCTGTACCGCGAATACGGATTGTCGTTTTGCGAGAAATACAACAATCCGGAAACTTTGGAAGAAGTTAAGCCCTATAAATGGACACGCAGGGAAATTCCTTTTTTTGAAATAGCATTGGACACTTTTGCTTTTCGGGGCGATACCGTACTTTTTTTTTACAGATTTAAGGTTAAAGATAACGTGAGTTGTCATTTGGTCAAGGTTGAAGGCAAGTACGAAGGTGCTCAAAACTATACATCGGAGATGGAAAATGCAATTGCGGTTTCTGTTTCTCAAGATACCGTACTTTATCTTGCCAGTGGAATTCATAAAGACGAAATGAAATACTTAAACCATCCTCGTTCAAGATGGTATCTTGGGGGGTTAACAATATTTTCGATTTACAAAGCCGCCAATCCTTTAATGAAAAGGTTGAAAGAAGAAGACCTTAAAGCATTTATCATAAAAAATCCAGATAAAACGCATCCATGGCTGTTAAAACAGGCAAAAAAACGGGGTTGGCTACAGGAAGAAAAGTCCCAATAGCATAAACCATCACTTGGATTTACGATGCCACCGGCCGCAAACTGCAAAAACGAACCTGTGAACGGCGAGTAGGCGGTGCCACCCCCATCAACATATCCGATGTAAAACGCCCCGAATTTATAGACTCCGTCCGCCACCAAAGCGAACGCATCAAACACATCAGCACCAACCGCACCCCCTCAGAAACCATTTTAAACATCATAGACTACTACACAGCAACCAACACCAAAATATAAAACTTAACCAATCGGAGAACCGCTCAATATAACCCCATCAAGTTGCCACGAAGCAAGCAAAAAGTCCCCTGCAGGGGATTTAGGGGTAACCAAGGCTTGCCCATTCAAAAACTTTCTCATAACTTTGAAGCACCGGTAGGAGTAGAGGCGAACCTGTATCAGTATAATGTTAAAGAATCTAAGCTCGATTTTTTTGCCAAGCTAAAACTCGACAGACTTATTGATGAAGGTATAAAAAAATTCGGTTACTGTTCATAGCATGAGTTCTGCCTGTACGGTGATTCAATATTTTATCTAATGTCTTGTGATTCAATTCGCATAGTTCAATGACGTAACTTTTCATGGATGCGAAATAACCGCAAAAAAATATTAATTTGATAATCAAGCTGCTTGTTAACAGACGATAAACTATACATTTTCAATTCATCTTCCGGACATATATAAGCTTTGGTTGGCCGCTACTTTACCCTTTCACTATGCCATATACTTAGTACTCAAAAGGCGCACCAAGTTCCTTTTGGCAACCGGCAGCAGGGTTTCTTGCAAAGGAAAAGTACAGGGGCTTTGAATGGCAAAAATTGCAGGGTTTGGCAGGTCTTTGTTTCTTTTTATCAAATCAATTTTGATGTTTTCGTAAGTATTGCTCAGACTGCGGGTATAATTAGAAAAGAAATTGGTTTTAATAGCCCGGTACTTTTCTTCGGCATTGTCAAAAATACTGACGCGGTAAGTATAAGCATGTGTTTCTGATGTATTTCCATTGCTGATTAACATATAACCTTCCCCGGCATTTAACGGAACAATTCCGATGGGTAATATATTGATTTTGGTTTCCACAAATTCATATATCTCGGTTCCGTTGTTGAGGAGTTTTTGCAGCTTTGGGATGGCAAAATTGAGAATAGTTTCTATTTCGTCAAGATATACATCATCGTTCATTACCTTTTCGTATTCGATGGTAAAGTTTTCGAGATCAATTTTTTCGATTTTTTTGGGAAAATGCCCGCTGACGGCTTCTTTATTTTTCTGAAGTGAAATCAAACTCCGGTAATGGTAAATCAAATCTGAAAGGAAAGGATACAATCTATGCTCATCGAAGTTGCGATGGACTTCCTGTAAGTATGCCAGTAAAATGTATTTTTTATACTCGGCATCAATAAGTCCTTCTGTTAGCCAATTGGAAGATAAGCGGATCATAGGATCAGGATTTTAATTTTTGGAAAGATAATTTAGAACATTTAAAACTGACAAGGTTCAATCAGGAAAAAAGCACATAGTGACAAAATTGCCAATTCTGTCCGTTATAATTTCACATAATTCGGAAAATATGGCATAAAATACCGGTTGGCATATTTTGTGCAGTATGGGTATTGAAAATTCTTGTTCAATAAAACTAAAAACACACTTATTTTATGAGCGTTAACATTAAACCGTTAGCAGACAGAGTAGTAGTAAAGCCGGCAGAAGCCGAAGCAACTACAAAAGGGGGCATTATTATTCCTGATTCGGCTAAAGAAAAACCACAACGCGGCACTGTTGTTGCAGTAGGTGGCGGAAAAAAAGACGAGCCATTGACTGTAAAAGTAGGCGATAGCGTTTTGTATGGTAAATATGCCGGCACAGAACTGACAATCGAAGGGGAAGATTACCTGATTATGCGAGAATCTGACATTTTTGCCGTTGTATAATCAAAACGGCAGTTTTTTTGCTTTTTTTAGTACTTAATTATTTTTAACAAAACAAAACTAAATAAACGTATAACATTATGGCTAAGATCATTCAGTATGAAACTGATGCGAGAGAAAAACTCAAAAAAGGCGTTGATGCCTTGGCAAATGCCGTTAAAGTAACGTTAGGCCCTAAAGGCAGAAACGTGGTTATCGAGAAAAAATTTGGAGCACCTGCCATTACTAAAGACGGAGTTACAGTTGCCAAAGAAATTGAACTGGAAGACCCGACTGAAAACCTTGGCGCTCAAATGTTAAAAGAGGTTGCCTCAAAAACTTCTGACATTGCCGGCGATGGAACTACCACAGCAACCGTTTTAGCTCAGGCAATTATTACAGCCGGCTTAAAAAGTCTTGCAGCAGGTGCAAATCCGATGGATTTAAAAAGAGGAATTGACAAAGCTGTTGGCAAAGTTGTCGAAGTGCTGAAAAATATGTCAGTTCAGGTTGGCGATGAAAATAAAAAAATCGAACAGGTAGCAACTATCTCTGCCAATAATGACCTGGAAATCGGTAAACTGATTGCTCAGGCCATGGAAAAAGTGAAAAAAGAGGGAGTGATTACGGTGGAAGAAGCCAAAGGAACAGATACTTATGTGGACGTTGTGGAAGGTATGCAGTTTGACCGCGGATATTTGTCTCCCTATTTTGTTACGAATGCCGATAAAATGGAAGCCGAATTAGAAAATCCTTTTGTGTTGATCTACGACAAAAAGATTTCTAACATGAAAGAGCTTTTACCTGTATTGGAGCAAGCAGTTCAAACCGGTCGTCCCTTGTTGATTATTGCCGAAGATGTGGATGGTGAAGCCTTGGCTACTTTGGTGGTCAATAAAATTCGCGGCACGCTCCGTGTTGCTGCGGTTAAAGCTCCGGGCTTTGGCGATCGCCGCAAAGCAATGCTGGAAGATATTGCCATTCTTACAGGTGGAACAGCTATTTCAGAAGAGCGTGGTTATAAATTGGAAAGTGCCACACTTCAATATTTAGGTCGTGCCGAAAAAATCGTTATTGATAAAGATAACACTACCATCATTAACGGTGCTGGCAATACCGATGAAATCAAAGCTCGCGTGAACCAAATCAAAGCTCAAATCGAAACAACCACCTCTGATTACGATCGCGAGAAATTGCAGGAAAGATTGGCTAAATTGGCCGGTGGTGTGGCAGTTTTATATGTTGGTGCTCCCAGCGAAATGGAAATGAAAGAGAAAAAAGACCGTGTAGATGATGCACTTCATGCTACCCGTGCAGCTGTCGAAGAAGGCATTGTTCCCGGTGGTGGTGTGGCTTATATTCGCACAATCTCTTCTCTTACCAATTTGAAAGGCGCTAACGATGATGAAAAAACAGGTATTGACATCGTCAAACGAGCTTTGGAAGAACCCCTTCGTCAAATTGCTGCCAATGCAGGCTTGGAAGGTTCTATCATCGTACAAAGAATTAAAAGCAGCAAAGGTGCTTACGGTTTCAATGCACATACCGAAGAGTACGGCGATTTGATGGAACAAGGTGTAATTGACCCCACTAAAGTTACCCGGGTTGCACTCGAAAATGCAGCTTCTATCGCCAGTATGTTATTGACTACCGAATGTTTGATTGTGGACAAACCACAGGAAGAACAAGCAGGTGGACATAGTCATCCGGGTGGTGGAATGGGTGGTATGATGTAATAATTTAGCATCCTGCGAACTATAATTTGTTTTTTTTGTAAAAAAAACCCCTCATTGCTGCAAGGCTTTGAGGGGTTTTGTAATTTTGTATGGTTTTTTCTATCATAAGGACACAAATTTGTATTTCATGAAATCAGTTTCTACCAAATCTAACTTTGTTTTTAATCTGCTTAATTCTGTATTATTATTGTCATTTTTTGCTTTTTCAGTAAATAATACTTTCGCTAAACAAAATCTTAAACCGGTTGCTCAGGAAATTATTTCGTTAAAACAAGCAAATGAATCATTTAAACAAGTCCATATTTTTGAAAGAACTATTGAAATAGATAAAAACCATCCGGTTTATACCTTTGCACCCAAAGCTCAGTTGTTGGACTTAGACTTCAAAAAACTGTTGCTTGCCTTACAGGGCAATTATCCGCATATAGTTTTATCTGTTCCGGTATCTCCTACCCGAACCATTCAGTTGGAACTTACACAAGCTCAGATTTTGACAGACGATTTTTTTGTAACCAATGCAAAAGGTCGAAATATTGAAAACCACGAACCTTATTGTCAGGGATTATATTACCGCGGCATCATTCAGGGTGATACACAATCACTTGCTGCTGTTTCTCTGTTTGAAAATGAGGTAATGGGGGTTATTTCAGACAATTCAGGAAACTATGTTCTCGGAAAACTAAAAAACAAAGAGAATCAATATGTCATTTATAACGACCATGAACTGACGGTTTCAAACCCATTTACCTGTGCGGTAAACGACGAAGATACTGATGAACAGGAAAAGCTCCTGCCGGATGGTTACAACATGAAAAACCTGAATCCCGAAAATCTGAATACAGATGCTGCCTCTCAGTTAGTATGCGACAAAGTGATCAAGGTATTTATTCATTGCGATTACGACATGTATCTGGATTTTAGCAGCAGCACGACGAATGTTACCAATCACACGACCGGATTGTACAATGTTGTGGCAACAATATATGCCAACGAACAGGTAACCACCCAGATTTCTCAAATCTATGTGTGGACTATTCCTGACCCATATCCCGATTCTTCGTCATCTGCTTCTTTAGATGCATTTTCTTCTCAGGTGGGGAGTAGTTTTAATGGAGATTTGGCACATTTGTTTTCGACCAATAACAATAACCTTGGGGGAATTGCCTGGTTAAATGTGCTTTGCAGTTCGAGTCGTCATGCTTACAGCAATATCAGCACAACGTATCAGAATTTCCCTACTTATTCATGGTCGGTCAATTGTGTTACACACGAAATGGGGCATAATCTTGGCTCGCGGCATACACATTGGTGCGGATGGGCCGGCGGAGCTATAGATAACTGTTATGATGTAGAAGGTTCCTGTTCAGACGGACCGGCTCCTGTAGGAGGCGGAACTTGTATGAGTTATTGCCATTTAACAGGAAACGGAATCAATTTTAACAACGGTTTCGGCACTTTACCCGGTAATTTAATCAGAAGCCGGATAGAAAGTGCCACCTGTTTAACCTCCGATTTTGCAAGCGCATCGGCAAATGGCAATACAAGTATCTGTTCAGGCAACACAGTTCAGTTGCTGGCAACCCCAACCGGTACCGGTTACACCTATCAATGGAAGAGAAACGGAACCAACATTACGGGTGCTACCTCAAGCACCTATAATGCAAGTTTAGCCGGAAATTACACAGTTTCCATTTTAAGCCCTCAAAGCTGCACTTCTCTTTCAAATCAGGTTGCGGTAGAAGTGGTTAGCGGAACTCCAACTGCCGCTTTTACTGCCGGTGCATCAGGGGTAAATGCTACCTTTAATAATACTTCGGCAAACGCAATTACCTACAGTTGGAATTTTGGCGATCCTGCATCCGGAGCAAATAATACCTCTACTTTGAAAAATCCGGTCCATGTTTTTACGGCAGCAGGGACCTATACCGTTACTTTGACGGCAACCAATACTTGTGTTATGCCTAATTTGCAGAATTCTACTACCCAGACTTTAGTCATTCAGGCTTTCAGTCCTTGCAGTGGTAATACAACACTTACCGAATGTAATGGAACAATCACAGACGGTAGTGCCGGACAAAACTATAACGACCTTCAATCCTGTAGCTGGCTGATTTCGCCTGCCGGCGCAGAAAATATCTTACTCACATTCACTGCATTTAATACGGAAGCGAATTATGACTTTGTGAAAGTTTATGACGGTGCAAATGCATCCGCTCCCTTAGTGGGTAATTTTTCGGGTTCTTCCATTCCACCACCGATCAACTCAACCGGATCCAGTCTTTATATTACGTTCATCTCAGATCAATTTGTTACCGGCGCAGGTTTTGATGCTACTTACAATTGCACACTCCCAGTCTTATGTTCTGGAACTACAACACTTAACAGTTGCAGCGGTACCATTAGTGATGGGAGCGGCGCTTCTAATTATGCAAACAATATGAATTGTTCATGGTTGATTTCACCATTAGATGGATTACCGGTTTCCTTGTCTTTTGTAGAGTTTGATACTCAGTCGGGTGTTGATGCGGTTAGTATTTACAATGGCACAACAGCACTTGCTCCTTTGTTGGGCACATTTTCCGGCAACTCACTTCCTTCTTCGGTTGTTGCTGTGTCCGGTACCATGTTTGTCGTTTTTTCCTCCGATGCATCCGTAAACTCTGCCGGATGGAAAGCCAACTATTCCTGTGTTCCACAAGCCTGTGCTTCTATAACTACGCTCAGTAATTGCAATGGTGTTTTTAGTGATGGAAGCGGCAGCACCAACTACAGCAATAATATGAACTGTACCTGGTTAATTGCACCTTCGGGAGCTACCAGCATCACACTGACCTTTACCTCTTTTAATACGGAAGCAGGTTATGATTTTGTCAGGATCTATAATGGCAGCAACGCTTTGGCTCCAAGTCTTGGAACATTTTCCGGAACTACTATTCCTGCACCTGTTTCTTCTACCGGTGGAAGTATGTTTGTGTCTTTTACCTCTGACCAATTTGTAGTTGGTTCCGGCTGGAGTGCTAATTATGCGTGTAC
The DNA here is from genome assembly GCA_016700115.1 of Sphingobacteriales bacterium. NCBI lineage: Bacteria > Pseudomonadati > Bacteroidota > Sphingobacteriia > Sphingobacteriales > Sphingobacteriales bacterium. Next base: position 3,220,329 of record CP064999.1, read on the forward strand.
TACTCCGGGAGCTGAGCTGTACTTTAAAGCACTGTTGCAGGGCCCTTACAACGATGCCCTTGGCAACATGAACACAGCTTTGGCAGCAGGTAATCATATCGGTCTTGCTCAACCATTTAACCGCCCCCCCTGGAATTACCCCGGAACAGAAAGTGTGGCATCCGTAGCTTCCAACATCGTTGACTGGTTGTTGATAGACTTGCTTGACGCTAACTTTAATGTTCAGGGCAGAAAAGCCGCGTTTTTGCGTCAGGATGGTGTGTTGACCGATTTGGACGGAAGTCAGGGCGTGATTTTCCCCGGTGTGTTGGCCGGTAATTATTATGTAGTTGTGCGTTCAAGAAATCACCTTCCTATTGTAAGCAATACTATGGTTGCTTTGCCCAATGAGTTTGCATCTTACAACTTTTTCACTGCCTCAAATTCTATGTATGGTGCAAGTACTTTGGTCGAAGTATCAACTGCTAAATATGCAATGGCTGCCGGAGATTGTTATGCCAACGGGGTTATTAACTATCGCGACTTTAACGTTTTCTTTAATCAGGTTGGTTTTAGCGGAGGGTATTTTGATGCAGATTGTAATATGGATGGCAGTGTCAACCTGACAGATTTCGATTTGTTCCGTGCAAATGCAGGTAAGTTGGGAGCTTTGCCGGTAAGGTACTAAAGGATTTTGTCCGAATTCTTTTACCTTCATACAAATCATTTCGTTTTGTCCAATTATTGTTGTGTTGTCTTTGTGGTGTTATGCTTGTTATTTAGTGCTTGTAATACCACCCAATATTTAGCTGAATCAGAATTTTTGTACGATGGTGCTAAGGTCATCATCGAAAAAGAATCTTTTGCAGGAAATGCTAAATCTATCACATCAGATCTTAACGGGCTTATATCTCCAAAACCCAACCAGAAACTGTTCCGGTTGTTCAGAACAAAACTTTGGATTCATTACCGTTCACTGATCAAACCTAAAGGCTTAAACAGGTTTTTAGTCAAACGATATTCCGAAGAACCCGTTATCTTTCAAACTGCAGCCGCTCAAAAAAATATCCGCCAAATTGAAAACTATCTGTTCAACCGTGGCTTTTTTGATGCAGAGGCCCGCTATGATACCATACAGCGCAACAAACTGATTAAGGTGAACTATGTTGTCAGCCCGCATCATCAATATAAATACGAACAAATTGTTTTTAAGACAGATAGCAGCAGTTTGGGTAGTTTGGTAAAAAGCCGTGAGAAAGAAACATTACTAAAACCGGGCGCATATTATGATTCTGAGATGCTCACTCAGGAAAGAAACAGAATTTACCGGCAAGCTCGTCAGGCAGGTTATTTTGATTATATCCCGGAAGCAATAACCTATAAAGCAGATTCTTCGAAAACTAACCACAATATCCGGTTAACAGTCAAGCCTTTGACAAGTAAAGATGGAGAACCTTATCGCCCATACCGGCTAAACCGCGTTTTTGTATATCCCGAATATTCAGCTTTATATACCGATGCAGTGGGTGCAGATACTCTTGTGTATGAAAATTATTATTTCATCACTTCACTCCATGAAATTCGACCTGCTGCATTGGCCGATAAAATGTTGTTTAAAAAGGGTTCTCTTTTTTCTCAACGGAATTATGAATATACACTCAACCACCTACTACAGTTAGATTTATTCAAATTTGTGGACATCAGGTTTCAAAAAGTTCCAACGGATACTTCAGCTTTGTTGGATACCTATGTTTACCTTACTCCTGATTCCAGAAGAGAGGTGCAGGTTGAAGCAGAAACTAATACAGTGGAAGGTTATTTGGGCACATTATTGAATCTTAGCTTTCGCGACAAAAACCGTTTCAGAGGAGCAGAAGCTTTTAGTCTCAACCTTGGAACGGGTATTGAAACCCCTTTAGGTCAAACATTTATCCATACCTTTGAAATCAATGGTCAAGCCAAACTTCAGGTGCCTAAATTGCTCGTTCCTTTTAAAATGGGAAAGATTTCACGCTATTTCATTCCGTTTACCAATTTTTCAGTAGGATATAGTTTTGCGCGAAGACTTCAGCAATATAATATCGGGTTGGCAAATTTTAATTTTATTTATGATTGGAAAGCCTCTCGAACTGCTCACCATTTATTCACTCCCGCTTTTCTTAATTTCGTGCAGTTAATTTCTGCCGATTCTGCTTTTTTAGTCCAGTTAGACCAAAACCCTATTCAAAAAAGGAGTTTTACCAATCAACTTATCTTTGGTTCTAACTATACCTATTTTTTTTCCAATGCTCCGATAGGGGGTAAGGTGAGAAACTACACCTATTTTAAAAGCAGTCTGGAATTGACCGGAAACCTGGCCTATCTTATCAGCCGACTTGCAAATACTGAGAAACATCCGTATCAACTGCTCAATGTTCCTTTTGCACAATACATGCGATTAGATTTTGACCTTCGAAGATATGTCTATTTGAACCAAAAGGGATCGCAATCAATCATTACCCGCTTTGTAGCAGGAATTGGGATTCCTTATGGTAATTCTTCTGTATTGCCTTACGTCAAACAATTTTTTACAGGAGGAAGCAACGACCTGAGAGCTTTCAGGCTTCGAAGTATTGGTCCGGGAAATTCAACCTCATTTGACACAGATTCAAATACCGGCAATTTTGACCGCACCGGTGACGTTAAACTTGCTTCCAATGTTGAATATCGTTTTAGCTTGAACAGTTATTTAAAAGGGGCTTTGTTTACCGATTTCGGGAATGTTTGGTTATATAAAGGGGATGAGCAATCGAAATTTCGTTGGTCGCAGTTTTATCGCCAATTCGCAATCGGAACAGGAATAGGAGCGAGGATAGATCTATCTTTCTTTGTTCTCCGGCTCGATTGGGCTTTTCCGCTTCATTCACCTGTTGACGGTTGGGTGGTTAAAGATGCGCAACCTTTTAAAAAAGACTGGCGCAAAGACAATATCGTTTGGAATTTGGCCATTGGATATCCTTTTTAATATGCTATCGCCCTTTTATGTGCTGATATTTTTAGTTCAAATTTTTTTCCGGTATGCTTCACTATTATTTTTTCTTTATTAAAGTTTGCTTTGTCCCACTGTTTTGTTTTACGACAGTTCCTGTTGCTTTATACGCCAATTATACCATTACCATTGACTTAATTCATACTGATGCTGACAAAATAACGGTTACTGTAGAATCTCCGGAACTTAAACAAAACTATGCTATTTACCGCATTCCGGCAGGCACCTCTGAAGGACAGTCAAATCTGACCGATTGGATTGAAGAACTTGCGGTTTATGACAGCAACGGAAAATATTTGAAATATGAACTTATTGATAACAGTGCTATCCTTATTTATGAGGTCAGCCAGACAATCAGGCTTACCTATAAGGTAGTCGCCAATCATGTTAACAATAGCAACAAAGCTGTCTTATCGCATATTCAACCGGAGAACAATTTTTTCCTGTTGAACCGCAACGGGTTTTTCGGTTATTTTGAGGGGTACGAAGACGAACAAGCGGTATTGAATATCCTGAAACCTAAAGACCTGTATGGGGCAACTAATTTGAAACGAATACCTGATAACCCCTCCGATACACTTGATGTTTTTATCAAACCGCAAAAAGATTTGCTTCACGAAAACCTTATTTTGTATGCCCGCCCCGATACTTTTAGCTTTCATTATGCGGGTGTAAGGTTTAAGATTGCAGTTTATTCTGAAAAGAAGGCGATTATTTCCCGCGACCTATACTATATCTTAAAGCCGGTTGTTGCTGCCGTCAACCGGTTTTTGACCATGGACAACCGGCTTGATACTGTTAAAACCGGGTTGCCGGGCAGTGAATATACTTTTCTGTTTTATTTTACAGAAAAAAGCAACATTACCGAACTCAACTTGTCCGAATATGGAGGGTTGATGTGTTCTGCCACTTCTTCATTTTATGCTTTGCCCGAAATTACCTATTCCCCTAACCTTTACCGGTTAGTGCAACGCATGGTTTCACACGAATTGATGCACTTGTTTTTACCGCATCTCCTCCATACCGACCGCAGTGCAAGAGCCGTAAACGGGGCAGAACTAACCCGGCATCTTTGGTTGTACGAAGGAGTTACCGAATATTTTGCCTTGTTGCTTTTATTGCAAAACGAATTGATTACTGAAGAAGATTTTTGGGAAGAAATTTCTAAAAAGATTGAGGCTGCCGACCTGTTTCCTGCTATGAGTATGACAGAGGTGAGTGAAAACCTTCATAAGAAAAACAAATTCCGTTACTGGTATCCTAATTTTTACCATCAGGGAGCTTTGGTTGCCTTGTTTCTCGACCTTGAACTTGCGGCATTAAGCAACAACAAACAGTCGCTTCGTCAGTTACTTCTGAAGATGAGTAAACAGGAAGAATCAGTTTTTAATGATTTGACATTATTAGATACTCTTGTTGATTTGAGTTACCCGCAAATTAAACAGTTTGTCAACAGCTATATTACAGGAAAACAAATTTTGCCGTTGACTGAAGGATTTGAAAAAATAGGAGTTCGATATTTCCCTTCTATAACTGAGCCTTTTACTACGTTTGGTCAGTTTTGGGTGGTGCCTGACTATAAAGCTAAAAAGATGAAGTTTATCCGCATTTCCAATGACCGTTTTGGGTTACACGAAGGCGACTATCTCATCAGCTTAAACGATATTCCGATTTCCATCAGCAACTTTTCTGCACATAAACACCTTATCTACCGCCCACCGATAGGAGTGCCGCTCAATTTGGTGGTAAAGCGAAAAAGAACGGAGCAAATTCATACTTTTTCGACCAATCCCTGGGTTACCTCAAAAACTTCAAAATTTGCCATCCGGCAAAACCCCGACCTGAACGAGGAACAGAAAAGCCGCCGTCAATGGTTGCTTTATGAAAAAACAATTCGTTAATTGGATTCTACAGTTTAAAGCCAGCTATTTTTCACTTTTAGTTTTTCACTTTTCACTTACCAAAATCTTCCCGCTTGCCACTGCCTGCCCCGATAAGGGCAACAACACCCGATAGTAGTAAATGCCCGCCGGAAGATGTGCTACCGAAATCTCCTCAATGCCGTTGTTGCCGGTTAAGGTGGTTTCGGCTACCTGCCTGCCGGTTATGTCGTACAAATACCATCCGGCATTGCCCGAAGGAAGGATGCCGGATGGTATTTGGTAGCGGATGTTGAGATAGGTAGAAGCAGGAACGGGATAGACCATTGCCGATATTTCAGGGCTTGAATTGGAGGTGATGCCGGGCAGCACTTCTGCCACTACGGTGCTGTCGCAACCCACATAACTGCATGTATTTCCAAGGCTGTCTATTTTTAAGACCCATGCGGTTTGGGGGTCGTTGTATTGATAACCTGCTAAAACGTAGCCGCCATCAGGAGTGGGTTGGAGATCTTTGATATATACATGTTTAGTCGGATTTAATGTAGGGGTTACTACCCAATCTAAATTCCCGTTTGTATGAAAGGAGGCTATGAAAGGTTGGGGGGTAAAATCGTCAGGGCGATAGTATCCGCTGCTGATAAAGCTTTTATCTTGGCGAATGATGGGTAAAACCTGTAAACCACTTATACCCGGCAGGAAAGTATGCTTCTTTTGCCAAATGATGCTTCCTGCTTCATCAATTTTAGCTAAATATAACTTTCTAACTCCACCCTCATATATACAGGAAGACAATAAGTACTCAATTACTGCGCCATTCAACCATTCTTGGTATGTTGTTATAGGAATTGCAAATGTTGCACAATCATTTTCATTTCCTCCATATCTTTTCGTCCAAATGGTATCACCATTAGCAAGGGTTTTAACCACAAACATATCGTAGCCGGTGGTGGTGGAGTAGCCCCATCCTCCTAAAATGTATCCTCCATCCCAGGGGGTTTGTTGTATGCTGAAAGCTCTTGAATCGTTACCCATAGAATAAGTACGTTGCCATTGCCATAAGCCCAATTCATCTGCCTTGATAAGCAGAAATTTTGCAGTGTCTTGTGTAGCAATTACTCCAGCTAAGGCAAAACCACCATCTTCGGTTTGAATAATGTGACGAATAAATTTTATAGTGTCATTTTCATATTCCCGATGCCAAAGTTCGTTTCCATTTTGATCTAATTTGAAAAGATGAATTTTTTTTGCAGCACTATTAACGATACCACCAATTGCAACAACTAAATTCCCATCGTTTGTTTCTGTAACAAACTTTCCATCTTCTATAACATTCCATTCAGACCCTTCAACAAAATTTTTTATCCAAATTAGTTCACCATTTTGATCCAATTGAGCTATATATCTTGCGTTACTTATACTAGTACTAGAGTAACCCCCAATCATAACGTAGCCAAAAGAATTAGGACGTACAACTTGAGCCAGAATATTTAAACTATCATTTGAGAAAGTTTTGTTAAAGTACGTAAATTGTTCTATTTGACTATATAGCTTTATAGAAAACAATAAAAATGAAATCAAAAATATAGTATTTCTCATACAAAGTGCATTTAAAAATAAAAAGGCGTGACAGCAATACCACTCACCACGCCTTTTAAAAAACACTAACGAACAATGACTAATTTTACCACATCTACCTCATCAGACAAACGACAAAAATAAATACCAGATCGCAACATGGCAACATTAACAAGCGTATTTTGTTCTATGCCTTTTTGGGTTACAACCAACTGACCTTGCAGGTTGTAGATTTCTAAGGTTTGATTGGTCTTGATTGGTTGTCTAAATGTAATGATGAGTTGGTCTTGCGCCGGATTGGGCACTAATTTATAATTCGGAATTTTTACAACATTATTTGCAAGCAAATTAATAGTAGCCCCATGCCTTATGTAATCAATACTTTTACAAACTGCTAAAACACTTTGAGCTAAAGCACTGTTTTTAGAAAGCGTATTTTCTGCAATGTTATTTACCGTTGTCGCAGCTATATTTGCTTTCCCGCTTCCTTCTAAACCACCCTCAATAATGGCTTGATATAAAGCTATAAACTCGGCGTTTTCGGGAGTATTGGGCAGGCTTTGCAGTTCTACTAAGGCTTGTTCATAAAGGTGTTCATCTACATAAGTGCCTACTAGGAGGCGAATTGCCCATTCGGTGTCTAAACAGTGTAGCAGTGGGGACAGGCAAAACGTCCGAAACATGATTTACGGGATTTTGAAGATGAACTCGGTTTATCTGTTTTTCCAACCGAAAGATAGGTAATATTTTTCAATTCAATATCTTCCTTGCAAACCCTGTTGGCGTTGGCAACGCCGACAGGGTTGAAAACAAGGCAGTTTCTACCGGTTAAAGCCAGCCACTTTTCACTTTTAGTTTTTCACTTTTCACTTACCAATATCTTCCCGCTTGCCACTGCCTGCCCCGATAAGGGCAACAACACCTGATAGTAGTAAATACCAGCAGGCAAATGTTCTACCGAAATCTCCTCAATGCCGTTGTTGCCGGTTAAGGTGGTTTCGGCTACCTGCCTGCCGGTTATGTCGTACAAATACCATCCGGCATTGCCCGAAGGAAGGATGCCGGCAGGAATTTGGTAGCGGATGTTGAGACGGGTAGAAGCGGGAACGGGATAGACCGTTGCCGAAACCTCCGGATTGGAATTGGAAGGGACGCCGGGCAGTACTTCTACCACCACCGTGCTGTCGCAACCTATATAGCTACAGGTATTGCCGAGGCTGTCTATTTTTAAAACCCAGGCGGTTTGTGGGCTGCTGTACTGGTAGCCCGCCAATACATATCCGCCGTCGGGGGTGGGTTGCAGGTCTTTCAGATAAACATGTTTATCGGGATGGATGGTGGGAGTTACTGCCCAATTTAAATTGCCGTCGGCGTGAAAAGCGGCTATATATGGTTGGGGCGTAAAGCCGTCGGGTTGGTAATATCCGCTGCCGATAAAACTTTTATCGGCTTTAACTACGGGAAATACTTGAAAACTGCTTATTTCAGGTAAAAAGTTATGCTTCTTTTCCCATTTGACAACTCCATTTTCATCAATAACCGAAAGATAAAGTTTTTTGACTATCCCTTCTTTGAAACAACCGGTCATTAGATAGTTCGGCTCTTGTCCTGACAGCCATTCTTCATAAGTTGTTAAATTAACTACTTTTGCCCCACAGTCGTTTAATTCGTTTCCGTACCTTTTCGTCCAGAGGGTGTCGCCGTCGGCAAGGGTTTTGACCACGAACATATCGTAGCCGGTGGAGGCGGAATAGCCCATTCCGCCGAAGATGAAGCCGCCGTCCCAGGGGGTGTGCTGCACGGTGAAAAAACGGGCGTCGTTGCCCGTGAGGTAGCGTTTGTCCCATTCGAAGTTGCCCCATGCATCTATTTTCAGGGCGTAGGCTTTTACGGTGTCGGCAGTTGCGTTTTGCTCCATTCCGGCTATTACGTAACCGCCGTCTGCCGTGGAAATAATCTGTTTCCCGAGCTGCCAGCCCGGTCGGACATATTTTTTGTGCAAAACGGTATCTCCGTCCAAATTGAATTTCGTGAAACAGACGTCCAGACTTTTTTCGTAAGTTGCGGCGATATTGCCGTCCTCCACTAAAATTTGGGTGCCGGATTCAATTACGCCCAACGTGTAAGGATCGCCCGGCGGACCTTTTTCAAAGTCTTTGATCCACATCAAATTTCCGTTTTCGTCAAGTTTGGAAACATACAAAGCCCTGTGGCTGCTTGAAGTGTAACTGCCAAACGAATAATAATCTTTTGCAAAAGGTTTTGATGCCTGCATCAATATGTTCATGGTGTCATCGGCAAGAACTTTGTTAAAATAAGCGAATTGTATATTTTGTCCTTGAAACCTAATGCAAATTATTAAAAAAGGGATTAAAGCAATTGCCTTTTTCATGTCCGGCACGAATTAAAAAGTGAAAATGCGCAGGTGTGTAAACAAACACCTGCGCATTTATTGAAAAAACCTAACGCACGACGACTAATTTTACGACGTCCGCCTCATCAGATAAACGGCAGAAATACATGCCGGTTTGTAACATGGAAACATTTACAAGGGTGTTTTGTGCAATATTTTTTTGTATCAGAACTAATCTGCCTTGCACATCAAACATTTCCAGTGTTTGGTTGGGTATGACATATCTTGTAAACATAACAGTAACTTGGTCTTGCGCCGGATTAGGCACTAATTTATAATTCGGAATTTTTACAACATTATTTGCAAGCAAATTAATAGTAGCCCCATGCCTTATGTAATCAGTACTTTTATAAACAGCCAAAACACTTTGTGCTAAAGCACTGTTTTTAGAAAGCGTATTTTCTGCAATGTTATTTACCATTACCGCAGCTATATTTGCTTTTCCACTCCCTTCCAAACCCCCTTCTATAATAGCTTGGTACAAGGCTATAAACTCGGCGTTTTCGGGAGTATTGGGCAGGCTTTGCAGTTCTACTAAGGCTTCTTCATAAAGCCGTTCATCTACATAAGTACCAACTAAGAGGCGTATTGCCCATTCAGTATCTAAACAGTGCAATAAGGCTAGAAGGCTATCCTATCATTGTCCCCTATTTATAGTCGCTTTTCATATATGCGTGTACAAAGCTAACTTTTTATGAATACCCTTGTATCTTTTATAGCAACATTTTATTTGAATAATACCATTATGTTGTCAAATATAACTCACCCAATTTAAAGACTTTAACTAATCATGTGTGGTGTAAAATCAAATCATAGTTGGTATAACCCAAAACTCAGACAATTGAAAAGGTTATATGTCGTAGTTATTCGGTTGCTACGTGTTGCAATCTTTGTTGTTTAATGGTATAAACGCAACAGAAGTAACCTAAGCAAGTGTTTTGTTCGTGTCAGCAAACAAGTATCAGAAAACAACAGGGAAACCATCGTGCTGTTTCCCTGTTGTTATTGGAGTAGTTTCCTACCGTATCAAAGTAACATTCCCTTTGAGGAACTCTTTGGTGCCATCGGTAAAAGTGGCATTTACATAGTAAACATACACTCCAAGTTCGGCATCTTTGCCTTTGTGTGTGCCGTCCCATCCTTGTGCAATGTCGTTGGTGGTAATCCGGAACATTTCTGTACCCCAGCGGTCATAGACAAACATTTCTATTTCGGCAATATTTACGCCCGCAACCCTGAAAATGTCGTTCACCGCATCACTATTCGGGGAGAAGGCGTTTGGAATGAGGATGGCATTTTGCCGGATAACCGTTATCGTAACTTCGCCGGTGGTTACACAGCCGGCTTCATCTGTTGCTATGACCGTATAAGTTGTGGTATTGATGGGCTCGACAATGGGATTTGCACCTGTTAAACCCTCCCATTCAATATTGACTATCCCTCCTCCGGAAGACTCTGCCGTTGCGCTCAGGGTAATACTCTGCCCTTCAACAATGGTCTGATTTTGAGTAATATCGGTTATTACAACATCACTGACCGCGACCGATACGGATTCGGTATCTGAACAAACTCCGTCTTCATATAATATCCAATAAACGGTATCTGAACCGGGAGCTACTGTTGCATTGATCGGGGTTCCGCCGGTTTCGGGGTTTTGGTCGTACCAGATAAATGTTCCACTCAAACCGGATTGCTGAAGTGTGGTTAAATTTAAGGTTTCACCGACACAAAGCGTTTGAAGCGGTATCGGATTGAGCACAGGAGCATCGGTAAAACTGACCGGAGTTCCGGCAGCGACCGAGAGGCAAATATCGGTCAGGTCAATGCCTCCTGCACCGTCCGGATTACCGGCAATGGCAGAGATATAATAGGTAACACCTGCCTGCAGGGATGGCCCGATGGTAAATATGCCATTGTCGTTTTGGGCAAAGATGTTACCGGCCGAATTGCCGTTGTTGTCATGCAAAATATAAGTGAATGTATCAAAATCATCGAGAAACTCATCGCCGTTGTTGGTGATGGTTACTTCATTACTTCCGCAAAGGGTAACGGGTTCGAGGGGCATGGTGCCGGCGTAGGTAACACAGGCGCAATCTTCGACACCCTGAACTACAACGGGCAGACAAACACTACCATCAGTAATTGTTATATCATAAGCAGTTCCGGTAGTGATGGGGTCGGAGGTGAATATTCCGGTTGTGGAATTGTATTGTCCGCTGCTTCCGGTAAAGGTGTAGGCGGTAGAATTGCCACCGCTTATGGTGAAACTGACGGTATAGTTCAAGCCATTGCAAACAGCGGTCAGGTTATTGGTGGTCAGTTGTTCGGCGAAAGTAATGGTAACAGCATCAGCACCATCGCAGTTGCCCGAAGTGCTGGTTACTGTCCAGGTAAAGGTGTAGGATGAGTAATCGGGTACAGTTACCGTTGAATTGGCACCGGTTACATTGGCAAAGACCACACCTGCATCGGGGCTGCTCCAGGTTCCGTTGTTGAGCGGGTTGGCAGACAGGGTGTAGGTTAGCCCACAAATATCTTCATCAGTACCTGCATTGACCACAGGGGTATCGGTAAAGGTGATTGTTACAGCATCTGCATTGGTACAGCCATTGGCATCGGTAACTGTGTAGGTAAATGTATAGTTTCCAAAAGCAGGTACGTTAACGGTGGTGTTTCCGCTAATGGGAGTTGTAAAAGTAACACCGGCATCGGGGCTGCTCCAGGTTCCTCCGGTGGCGGGAGTGGCCGAGAGGTTGTAGAACAGGTCGCAGGTAGTGTCGTCTAAGCCGGCATTGACAATGGGAATATCGTTAAAGTTAATGGTTACTGCATCAAAGCCGGTACAACCGTTAATGTCGTTAACTGTATAGGTAAAAGTATAAGCACCGAAACCGGGAACGGTAACATCGGAGTTAGGATTGGCAGGATCGGCAAACACAACTCCGGCATCTGTGCTGCTCCATGTACCTCCGGCATTGGGAGTTCCGGAAAGGGTATAAGTCAGGCTCGGGCTACAAGTATTGTCGTCAATTCCTGCATTGACTGCAGGCAGAGGAAATTCTGAAACAATCGCCTGTGCGGACCCTGTACATCCTGCTGCATCGGTTACGGTTACTGAGTAAGTGCCTGCACCAAACACGAGCAAGTCGGGGGTATTGTTGGCACCGGGCATCCATAAGTAAGAGGTAAATCCGGGTGTGGCAGAAAGCAGGGTAGTTTCCCCCGCACATAAGTTCAGGTCGCCGGTAATATTTGCAGGCACGGGCGGACAATCGCAGTTTGGTCCGGGACCGGAAACATTAACCGGCGGACAGAGACCACTCCCTGTAATCAGATACGCATAAGGTGTTCCGCTCAGCAGGGTTTCTGAATAGGTGTTTCCTGCAACCGGTATTCCGTTTACCAGATAGGGCGGGTTATCGCCGGATATGGTTAAGGTAATGTCATAACTGCCCGGAACGGGGTCGCATATTGGAATGGCAAAGGCTTGAAGTGGGGCAACGAAATTATAAATTTTGTCGGCAAAGACAGCACCGCAACCCTGTAAAGGACAATTGGCGGGCAGGTCGCATACCCAACGGAAACGGTAGTGGCCATACGGAGAAACAGTTACAGTTACAACGGGAGTAAAGGCATCGGGCAGGAAGGTAACGGTAGCAGTGCCGGGAGGGCCGTCCAGATAATCGAACTCCCAATGACAGGTGCTGCTAATGGGAGTGCAATCTATACCGAAAGCTGCCAATACAGCGTCCCATTCAGCACTGCCTGCCGGACAGTCACTGTCTGAACAAAGGGCACCGAGCACCGTTGAAGGATTGATGGTGGTGTTGTTGTCGCAAATATCCACTTGTTCAGACGGGCAAGTTCCGGTTACTTCGGGGGCATCCACAAATCCTATTTGAACGGTGTCGGAGGTTTGGCAAATTCCATCATCTTCTGTCCAGATAAAATCATAGACATCACAACCGGTTACCGTAACCTGCGAATTGGGTGAATTGGGATTGGCAAACACAACAGTTCCGGTTCCGGTGTAAGACCAAGTTCCTGCTATACCGTTAGCCGAAAGATTGTATTCATATCCGCAAACCACATTGTCCGGTCCGGCATCGGCAACAGGGGGTTCGTGAATGGTGATATCAATGGTTGTTTCACCGGTGCAGGTTATTCCATCACTAACAGTTACGCTGTAAGTTCCGCTTTGAGTAACGGTGATCACGCTTGTCGTTTCACCATTTGGACCCCACAAATAAGTTCCGAATCCATTGCCCGCGTCCAATTCGGTGCTTTGGCAAGCGATGGTTTCTAAGATTACCGGATTTAGGTTCGTACTTTCGGTAACGGCTACGGTAGCCGATGAGGTACAGCCTGCTGCATTTGTAACAGTTACTCCATAGTTTCCGGCAATGGTTGCAGTGATGCCTTGAGACGTTTCACCGTTAGGAGACCATAAATAAGCGGCAAATCCGGCAGTGGCAGTCAGGTTGCTGCTGCCTCCGGTACAAAAAGTAGTACTTCCGCCAATCACCACAGGCGTTGGATTGTTAACTGTAACATTGACCGATGCCGAAGACGTGCAGCCATTACCGTCTGTAACGGTAACGCCATAGGCTCCTCCTGAGTTGACGGTGATATCCGGCGTGTTTTCACCACTTTCCCAAAGGTAAGAAGCGTATCCTGATGTTGCGTTGAGGGTGGTAGATTCGTAGCTGCAAATCACCGTATTGCCTGAAATTGAAGGCGGAGTTACGATATGATTGGCAGCAGTTACGGAGTGGCTTCCTGTACAGCCGTTTCCATCGGTTACTGTTACATCGTAAACGCCCGGTGCGTTCACCGTTAGAGTTTGTGCGGTGCTTCCTCCTGTCCAAAGGTATTCATCAAATCCGGCTCCAGCATCTAAAACGGTGCTGTTGCCCGGACAGAAGCTGAGCGTGCCAGTTATCGTTGGCGCAGGTGCAGCATTTACCGTAACGGCAAAATTGGCATAGCCTTCACAACCTGCTACATTGGTAACGGTTACAAAGAAAATGCCGGAGGCGGTTACCGGCAAGGTTTGTGTGGTTGTGCCATCCGACCATAGATAGGTGGAATAACCCGAACCGGCATCCAAAACAGAGGTGCTGCCCATGCAGATATTGTTCAAACCGGTGATGACGGGTTGGGGTGGTGCATGAAGGGTGATGGTGGCTGTTCCGCTGCCGGTATTGTCGCAGTTGGCATCGGATACAAAGTTAAGGGTATAGGTTGTGGTAGCCAATGGGTTGGCCTGAATGGTAAACGGCGAGGCGGCAGCGGTTGCAGTATAGATATTACCTTGCGAATCGGAGTATTCCAAATCATAAGGAGGAGTACCCGTCATGGTAAACGTCAGGGTAGCGTCATCGCCCTCACATATATCGGCATCACCGGTGAGGGTGGCGGTAGGCAGGGCGTTGAACACCACCGGCGAGCCGGGGGCAACACTCAAACAGAAGTCGGCAAAATCTATGCCGCCACTGCCGTCATCGTTGGCTGCAACCAACGACACGTAGTAAGTGGTGCCATAGACCATTGGCGGAGTAAAGCTGAATGTTCCGTCAGTTGGGTTAGTGGCAATAATGGTTCCCAAAGCGGAGCTGCTGTTGGTGTGCAGAATATAAGCGGTTACATCATCGGGTTCGAGGGTTTCGTCTCCGTTATGCAAAGCGGTAAAGGTATCTCCATCGCAAAGCGAGGTCAGTGTCGTATTAGTCATTGTACCTGCATCGGTGATGCAATCGCACAAAACTGGGTTGCCGTTGATGTTGACGGGGTTACAGTTATTGGCATCGGTGAGAACAAAATTGTAGCCGTCTCCGGATGGGATGGTATTGCTGGTAAAAGTATAAATACCACCGCTTTCGGTGATGCTGCCGCCGGCAGATCCGGTTACGGAATAGCTCGGTGCATCGCCGCCGGTGATGGTAAAGCTTACATTGAATCCATCGAAGGTGGCATTACAAACCGCAGCGAGGTTGTTGAAGGCAGGTGAGTCGATCATGCTGATGGTTGCCGAACCCGTAAGGTTGGCAGCCACGCAACCGTTTCCGTCTGTAACTCCGGTGAGCGTATAGGTGGTATTGGCAGATGCGGTAACGGTGATGGAGTGGGGGCTGCTTGTGGCAGTTTCGTTAAATGTATTAGTTCCGTCTGTATAGACAATCGTCCAGTTTGGCACACCCGTCAGGGCGATGCTCAGGGTGGCGTTGTCGTTGGGGCAAATGGATGTGTTTCCGCTAAGAACAGCCGTTGGCAAGGGCTGAATGGGTATGTTTACCTCGATAGAATCCGTACAACCTGTCCCATTTTCGGTAAATACTGCCCAATAACTGTTCCCCGGTAACGGGGAGATCGTGTTGCCCGGTATGGGTACGCCCAATGAGGGGAGTCCATCAAACCAGGCGAAAGTTCCGTTTCCTGTTCCGTTCAACGAACTTAGGTCGAAAGGCTGCCCCTCGCAAACAGCCGTTGGGGGATTGACCGAAAACAACGGCGGGGGCAAGACCGGAATGAACACCAAAGTAAAGTCCTGGCAACCTGTGTTCAGATCGGTAAACAATAACCAGACAATGTTGCTTGTCGAAAAAGAAATGGGCGTGGTGATGAGGTTGCCGGTTGGGGGGATATTGTCGTACCATTCGTAACTGCCGGGTTCAAAACCGTTTAGCGTGTTTACGTCCAAACTCTCACCAATACATAAACTCGGCGGTATCTGATGGCTGAACAATGGGGGCGGTGCGAGTTGCAGGATGACCTCGGCAGAATCGACACAACCGGTCAGCGCATCGGTAAACAATACCCAAACAGGGGTGTTGGCGTTGATAGTGATGGGGCCTGTGATGGGATTTCCCAATGAAGGAAGATTGTCGAACCATTGATAGGTGCCCGATTGCGCACCGTTTAACAAAGTAACATCTATGGCATCGCCCTCACAAACAGGTGTGGGGGGGATGGTGCTGAACACGGGGGGAGGGGTATAAGTAAAGAATACCTCTGTCGAGTCGGTACAACCCGTTACAGCATCGGTAAACAACACCCAAAGGTTGGTATTGGCAGTCAGGATGAGGTCGGGTGGAGCAAGATTTCCGCCGGAGGGCAAACCGTCGAACCATTCAAAACTACCGGTACCGTTGCCGTTTAGTGTGGAAAGGGTAATGGGTTCTCCGGGACAGGGAAGAGGTGGGGTGTTTACATCAAACACCGGTTGAGGAGCGAGGGTAATCACCACTTCTGCTTCTTCCTGACAACCCGAGCCGTTTTCGGTAAAGAGCACCCAGACAGACTGGCTTGCCGTCAGGGTGAGGGGTGCGGTTATCAGGTTGCCCGTCAAAGGCGGCCCGTCGTACCATTCAAACGTGCCATTGCCTGTACCGTTTAGCGTGGTGAGGTCGAGTGTTTCCCCGAAACAGGGCGTTGGTGGGGGGAGTGTTGTAAAAGTGGGAGTAGGGATATTTATCATCAATTGCACTTCGCCGGTACAGCCGGTTGCGGCATCGGTTGCGAGCAACCAATATTCGGGACCTGTTGCCGAGGCATTAATAACGAGGTTGCCACCCAGATTAGTGCCTGTTGCAGGCGTACCCGAAAACCAGTCAAAGGTCAAGCCGGCAGTCGTAGGGGTCAGGGTTTGCAGGTCAATGGCTTCTCCGTCGCAGGCATCGGTCTGAATGGGTGCGAGGATGGGGCTTGGCTCAATATTGAGCGTAAATGTAACCACAATCGGGCAAACAGAGGTAGGCGCACCGGCTGTGTTGTAAGAAATGGTATAAGTTCCGGCACTGCTTCCATCAATATTAATAGCACCGGTAGGGCTGATTGTCATTCCGGCGGGGGATGCGGTAAAACTTCCTCCCTGAACGCCCGTTACGGTGGGGGATAGCGTGAGCGCTTCGCCCTGACAGAAATCGGTATCGGGATAGCTCAAACCGGCGATGTCGTCAACGTCCGTAGCAGGAACATTAACGTTTAACGTAGCGGTACAGTTATTGGCATCGGTTACAGTTACGGAATAATTGCCACTGACCAAACCCGTTTGGTTGCCTCCTGTTCCGGTAAATCCGTTGGGGCCGGTGATGTCGAAGGTATAAGAAGAACTGTTACCCCCCGAAGCATCAATCAAAAATGCACCGATATTGTCGGCAGCACAGGTGTTGGGTGTTACGTCCAACAGTTGTAACTGAACAGGCGTGGGTCCGAAGATAGAGAAAGTTACGATGGAGGTACATCCGGCGGCGCTGACCGAAACGGTGTAATTGCCCGGTGCTAAACCGGTAGCCGAAGGCCCGCTGCTGACGTTGGGACTCCACGCGTAGCTATATGGCGGAGTTCCGCCGATTGCGCCAATGGTGGCTGTTCCATCATTTAACCCACTGCAGGAAGCGGTGGTATTGGTTTGCAGATATGCTGACAAGCTGCCGGGAGCAGGGTTAACATTAACGCTTTGCACTACCTGGCAGTTGCTCACGAGATCGGTTACAGTAACAGTGTATTGTCCGACAACCAAACCACTCAGGTTTTGGGTAGATACGTCTGCGTTTCCATCGCCGTTGGTATCCCAGGCATAGCTATAGTTCCCGCTTCCTCCGCTCACACTGGTATTTACCCCGCCATTTGAGGTGCAAATAGCGTTGACAGCCATGAGCGAAACAGTAGGAGGCTGAAATACGGTAACGGTAACGGTGGCAGTTTCGACACAATTTCCGCTCGCACTGAGTGCCGTTATCTGATAGGTGGTCGTAGATGTTGGATTGGCCGTAACAGTCGTTCCGGTTGAAGGGGTAACACTGCCGGCAGGTGACCATTCAAAGGAAGCGGCAGTACCCGTTACGCTTAACGTAACAGGTCCGCCCTGACAACTGTTTTGAGGTGAGGCATTGACGGCGTTGATGACCGGAAGCGGGTCAACAATCAGGGTAATTTGCTTCACGGGCGATGGCCCGCAGCAATCGGTAACAATATTATGGGTAATATTGAAAGTGCCGGGGGTGTTAAAGGTCAGTCCGGGCACCGATTGGAAATTGGGTCCGTTGTAAGTGTTTGGGGTAACGGCTCCGCCAAAGTTCCAGTTGTAGGTCAACCCGTAGGTAATGGTACTGGTAAAGGAAGCGACATCCCCCTGACAAACGAAGTATTCATCGGGATTTCCGGTGGGGGTCGCAGTGGTCAGGATGCCGGGCGGAGCTGAGCCGTCAATGGCTATATTGTGGAAGCCGACGTATTGATTTGCACCGGCGATGATGGTTTTACGTCCGGTGGTGGTATATTGGGTAACAGGGCCTGTTGGGCTTGTTGCGCCGGCACCCAGGTTGTTGAACGGGCCGCCGGTATAGGTAACGTTGGTATAAGTACAGGATACATTGGTAACGGTGATGACCGGTTGCGCGGCAAGGTTGAACACCGAGGGGTTGTTATATCCCGTATTGATTGTAGCCGGAGCATTATTGACTGTTACCGTAGGAGGCGTACCGTTTACCGCTATGCGAGAACTGACTCCGGGCGCGCCGGGTTGTCCGTTTCCGCCTGCGCCGCCGTTTCCACCCGACCCGCCGTTTCCGCCGGTTCTTGTTGTACTGCTTCCAATAACTGGTGAACAGGTACGAGACGAGCCCGGCGAGCCTGCTGTGCCGCCTGTACCGGGTTGTCCTGCACTGCCGCTACCGCCGGCAGCTAAATTTGCCTGATTGATGTTGCAATCAATAAAAGCACCTCCGCCATTGTTGACTAAATAGGCTCCGAATGCGCCGCCACCGCCAAATCCGCCGGTGCCGCCAATTCCGGCGTTGCCACCGGTGCCGCCATTGCCCCCGGCTGCATTGCCTGAAAATGTGCCTGAGCAACAAGTGCCTGTTGCTGCGCCGCCGCCGCCGCCACCGCCGCCGCCCGGCGTGCCGTTTCCGCCCGATGCACTTTGAACGCCGGGCACAAAAAACGGATAACCCATAGCGGGTGCCGGAGGTGCGGCTCCCGGAGCGTTTGTACCCGTTGCACCTGCTACACCATTGATTCCGTTGAGGCCGTTGTTGCCGCTTGAGCCGCAACCAAACAAATTGCAGCCGGTACCAGAACCGCCGGTGCCGCCGCCGCCGCCTGCACCACCGCCTGATCCTGCGGTTCCTGCTGTTCCGTTATTTCCATTAACATCACAGCCCGAACCCTGAGCGCCACCGGCACCGCCTGCACCCCCCCCACCGGCACCGCCGCCGCCGGGGGTCGAAACTCCGTTTTGCCCGTTGCTTGGGTTGCCGGGCAATAACTGGGTGCGGACAATCTGAAAGTCGGAACAACCATCACAATGCAGGGCATAGGTAGAAGCACCCGAGCCGGCAGTGGTCGGCCCGTTGGCGGTGCTGATGGTTAAATCCTGCAATCTGAAAAAACTGATTTGAACGCCATACACCGCTACAATCCGCCTTTCGTTAGATGGACCCTCGGTGTTTAATGCCGTCCGGTGAATGGTGGTAGCACCGGCCTGACTGGATTTTACCCAATTGTTACCGGGGTCAAATCCGCCCTCTATGGTCATGTTGGAATAGATATTGATGGGGTTGTCATACGTATAGGTACCAATCGCCATTTTGATGGTCGCATTGTTACAGGCGGCCTGTGTAATAGCGCTGAGCAGGTTGGTCGGGGTGTTGGGACTTAGTCCGTCGCCCGAACCGGTGGGTGTAACATAAAAATTGGTACAAACATCGGGAGGCGGAAGGCTTACTCCGACAGATACCGAAGCTGCATCGGTGCAGCCGTAAATATTGGTTACCGTAACGGAGTAAGTTCCGGAAGAAGTTGGTGTAATGGTCGGATTGGCAATCAGGGGATTGTTCAATCCGGTGGTCGGCGACCATTGATAAGATATAACATCGGGCGAGGTGATCGAGTTAATGGTGATGCTGCCGCCCGAACATACCACGATATTGCTGTTGGGATATAAACTAATGGTAGGAGAGGGATTGACCGTAACCGTTACCTGATCAACCGACTGACAAAAATCGGAGTAAAAAGCCGTAACCTGATAGGTGGTGGTAACTGCCGGAGAGGCAACAACCGAAGTGCCGGTGGTGGTGTTCAAACCCGTAGCGGGCGACCATAAATAACCGGTTACACTGATACCGGGTGGCAAAGGGCCGGTAATGCTCGCATTGAGCGGCACCGAACCTCCGGCACAGATGCCCACATCGGCACCTGCATTGACCGGCGGATTGGGGTTAGGCTCAACGATAACGGTATAAGAATAAATACCGGTAGCGACAATGGGGCAGGCGTTATCCTGAAGGGTAACGGTAAAAAAATGAAGCCCTACATCGGCATCTGTGGGTGTCCAGCAAAAAGTGGAGGTGGTCGGGTTACTAACCGGCCCCGCCGTAAACGTTCCGTCCGGGATACCGGCGTTCCAGGTAGTGGTGATAGTGTTGCCGGCATTGCTGTCGGTGTTTACGATATCGAAGCATAGTGGTTGGTTGGCACAGATAGTAGTCGAATAAACCCCGTTTGAGCCATTCATACCCGAAGCAACCGGCGGGGAATTGTTGCAATTGATGACTGTAACCTGCATATCACGCACCACTTCTCCTATTTTTACTCCATTTCGGTATTCTTCGACTAAGACACACATGACCGCCACCTGCACCTGATTGGGTGTGAAAGTGATATCGCCGGTAACAGGATCCACGTTGATCCCTGTCGAAGAGCTGAGGGGGTTTCCGCCGTTGAATGCTCCGGCATAATTCACATTTGTATTATTAGCTTGGTCACAATTGATAAGCGAAAACACCAATTGGTCGCCATCTGAGTCAACAACGCCATGATTGTAAAACACCGGTTCGTTTACACAGGTGAAAGGCACAGGTGGGTTGAGGAACTGTGGCGAGGTGTTGCAGGTAGGAAGAGTATTATTGATATAAGCATCTACAAATAAGTTTTGACCACCCGGATTAACAAGGGTGGTGATTGCGTTATTGCGACAACATTCTGTCCAACGGAGCACCCAATCGGTTCCGCAGCCCGGTGGAAGGGTTAATGTTCCTTGATAGAACCATTGCTGAACGCCATATTGTCCGTTTCCGCCACATGCGCTTTCTTGTCCCGGGCAAAGAGGGGTGATATCCTGCGGGTTATAAGCCAAAGGGGGAATAGGAGGAACCAACCCAAGGGTAATATTACCCGAAACCCCGCATTGAGCCGAGCTGTAAGAGATACTGTAAGACCCGGCAGGGGTAATCCCGTTGCAATCGCGGAAGAACTTTAAGATAATGAGGTATTGATTACTGCCTAAACAACCGTAGGTTAAGTCGGCTCCCATAGCATGGGAAGCGCGGAGGTCGTTAGAACTCAGAAGCAGAATGATGAACAATAAAATACCTGAAAAAACATGAGTTCGTGTAAAGAATTTCTCCATCTTCAGAAACCGTTTTGAAATGTTTTGATTGACAATGCGTAAATATAGGGAAAACCATGCTAACGGAAAGTCAATGCAAGCATTTTTTTGGCCTGCCGGTTTTTTAAATGGGTTGGGAACAGGGATATTGTGTTTGTATGTGCGGTTTTTTTGGATTATTTGTAGAGACAAGGCATGCCCCGTAGAGACAAGGCATGCCCCGTAGAGACAAGGCATGCCCCGTAGAGACAAGGCATGCCCCGTAGAGACAAGGCATGCCTTGTCTCTACATGTTTAATTTTAACAGTCAAGCCAATCCTTGTCTGAATTTGAACCTGATTTAGGGGTAAATCCCGGGCATCAAACACCCCTGGAAGAAAAAAACCGGCAAACCGGAAAATAGAAGTTTGAAACCAAACAGCCGTTAAAAAAGAAAAGTGGCACTATCTTAACAAAGACAGTACCACTTACTACTCAGGAAGTACAGGGGTTAAACAATAAGCCGGTTAGGGCACTATGCGGGTTGCAACATCACTATAAGCAGACTCAGCACCGCCGGAGCCGATAGCCATTACTTTTACCCAAACGGTTCTGCCCGGAAGTAGGGTTAAAATAATATTAACCGTACTGGTAACAATGATCGGCTCGTTGGCTGTCCATGCGTCGGGAGCGCTGATGTCGTAAGTATAGATAATTTTGTAGGTTTTGGCTCTGAAAACAGCATCAAACAATAGCTGAAGTTTGCCGGTCAGTTTTTTGTATTCGTTTAAACGAACATTTTGCGGTTGATCTAAAACCAATGGAGTTGTTGTCGGAGGAGCTTGCAAATCAAATCCTGCGCTGCTTGCCAAAGACGGGTTGTTGTTGGAACGAACCAACGCCTGAACATAATTGGCTTCGGCCTGAATCAAATCTTTGGCTTCCAGCAACTTCATTTCCATAAGTTCTTTCTTTTCCTGAAGTTGTTCTTCTAATGAATTGATTTCATTTTTAAGATCAACAATTTCGTCGCGGATGTCTGTTAATTCGGACAACGGTGGTGAGGGCGTGGTGAAGTTAGGATTACTCGTCATTTGAGTAATGATTAACGTCAACTTGTCAATGACCAAATTTGCGGTCAACTTTACTAATCCAATGATTACATTTAGGGACATGGCAATTAAAATTTTAAAAAGTTAAACAATTAAAAAAACCTTTGAAGGTTACTTCCTGAATTGTGGATACAAATATAAAACAAGTATTTTTACCAACCAAATATTTTTGCAAAAAAGACAAATATTTTTTTGAACAATGCTTAAACCCTTTACCAGTATATATAAAATGAATTAGTACCGGTGTATATCGGGTTGCACTTTGCTACATAATTTGGTATTTTCGGATTTGCGATTGGTATCATTCAATTGCCGGTTGGTGGCATTTAAAATTTAAATGGCAGCAACCGGTTTTCAATTGACAGCAGTTAATTTTATGGAGGGCAGCAACCGGTTTTTAAATGGAAGCAACCGGCTTTTGAATGGAAGAACTCAGTTCCTGAATGGTGTCATTCAGCAGTTAAATGATAGTCTTCATCTTTTAATTGGTAGCAGTTAAATTCAATTCCGGTAGCAATCATCAGTTAAATGTTAGCAATTACCTTTTAAATGATGGCATCTTCAAAGTCAATTTGGCAGGTTTTTACATTTTTCCACAATTTTGAAAGGTTAACTTAAGCAATCTTTTATTCAACAAATGCCTTTAAACCCTAAAAGCTAACCCATAAAATATGCCCTCACCTGCTTCCCAACTGATATTTGCCAAATTTCGATTTGCATTTTAAACCGACATTAAATTTATTATTATTTTTACAACAAATTCAACCGTTTCAGACTTAACAACAGCAATATGCCTACTACTTTAGTCTCTCTTGTTTCCGAACAGACATTTATCAATATCATTTTTATCAAGGAAATGCCGCCTGCCGACAGGTATATTTTTATCACTACCGACATTATGGAGAAAAAGGGTGTTGCCGATTGGATTATCGGGGTTTGCAATATAAATTATAACATTGTCAGTAAAATTTCGGTAGATGCTAATTCGATGGAGCAGATTTTTGAAAGGTTGAACGAGTATCGGTTATTAGCGCCTGAGCAGAATTATGTTATCAATCTGACCGGCGGTAATAAAATTATGTCCATTACCGTCTATGAGTTTTTCCGGAACATGAATGTAAAGATGTATTATAAGCCCATTGAGCACAACGGCTACTTACAGTGCTTTCCTTTGGTAAATTCGGGCATTGTTCCTTTCAACACCTGCCTAAATCTTAAAGAATACCTCAATGGCTATGGCATCAGAATCGCCAATCCTACAAGAATAAACCACCCCTTGATGACTGCCGAATTTACCAAAAACATTTTTGACAATCAACTCCTTGATATTAACCATATCCATCAGCTTATCAAATATAAACAAGAGTATGAGCGTTTTCCAAACAAGAGACTGACTTCTTTGTCCCTGAATGATCCGCCCAAAGAAGTGCCCGGCATTGTAGGTTTTATCAAAACCACATTGGGGTTTCCTTTAGAAAATCCAAACAGGCTCAATGAAAGGGAAATTTTTTACCTGATAGGTGGTTGGTTTGAAGAATATATTTATCACTTCGTAAAACAATTATATCATCTTGACAATGAACACATTGGCCTCAATGTATTGATCGAAAAAAACGGTGTGCCAAACGAACTCGATGTAGTGTTTGTCAAAGACAACGATTTACATATTATCGAATGTAAGTTAAAGTTAACCAAATTAACCTTTGAATCGGCACTCTATAAATTGGTAACTGTTCAAAGAGGAACAGCATATAGCCTGACTTCTAAAGCATATATCGCCAGTTCAAAAAGCTATCGCAACCGATTTGGAGAGTTTTACAAACAAAGCAACGACAGAGCTAAACTGAATAAAGTTACCATCATAGACCCGTTAAATTTAGACGAATTATAGCACCTGCTTTTCAGATGTTGGGCGATGGCAGTAGAAATTCTGAAACCTGCCTTTCCCGTATGTTTGGTGGAATTGAATTTTTGGATGGTAAAACTTGTACTTTTTTTGCTTTTTTGTTTATCTTTTTTTTAAAAAAACTAAACAAAATTGATGGCACTGATGTTTAGGATGGGAATAAACGCAAAACAGTGAATAAAAAAGCATTGATAATAGGCACAGGCCTTGGAGGATTGGCCACTGCACTCCGGTTGAGTTCGCAGGGTTTCGAAGTGGAGATGGTCGAAAAGCATCATCAGGCAGGCGGACGGCTCAACCAAATGACCAAAGACGGGTTTACCTTTGACATCGGCCCCTCGTTTTTCAGCATGAGCTACGAGTTTGAGGAGCTTTTCAGGGATTGCAAGCTCCCCAACCCCCTCGAACTGAACGAACTCAATCCGGTTTACTCGGTCTGGTTTTCCAATCGCAAACAACCTTTTTTGATTCACAAAGACCTGCACAAATTAGCCGAAGAATTTAAAGACATTGAACCCGATTTTGAAGCAAAAGCAAAGGCTTATTTAGCAAAGGCAAAATCGGTCTTTCACGATACCGAATACCGCATCATCAAAAAGAACTTTAACGGATTGGTGTCTTATGCCCTTGGGCTGATGACCGTTCCGCTCAAACATAGTCCGATGTTGTTCAGAACGATGTGGCGGGAACTGGAGCGCAGCTTTACCTCCGAAGAAGTGAAGGTTATTTTTTCATTGGTGGCGTTTTTCCTTGGGTCAACCCCTTTCGACACCCCCGCCGTATATAGTCTGCTCAACTATACGGAGCTGCAGCATGACGGATACTGGACGGTACAAGGCGGAATGTATAAAATCGTCGAAACACTGGTCGAAACGCTGCGCAAAAAAGGCGTTCAATTTCATTTTAATACCGAAATTATCTCCCCCAACGTGCAAAACGGCAAGTTAACCGGATTTACCGACCAAAACGGCAAACAATGGCAGGCCGATGTGTATGTGAGCAATTCCGATGCCGCCTTTTTCAGAGGTAAAGTGTTAGGCCGTTCCACTTTTTCCGAAACAAAGCTCGACAAAATGCAATGGACACTTGCCCCGCTGACCATATATCTTGGGGTAAAAGGAACGATTGACCGTTTGCAGCATCACAACTATTTTTTAGGGGATAACTTCAAACAATATGCCGATACCATTTTCAAAACTTCGGTCAGTCCCGACAAGCCTTATTATTATGTAAACGTCAGCTCGAAAACCACGCCCGAATGTGCACCGAAAGGTTGCGAAAACATCTTTATTTTATGCCCCGTGCCCGATTTGAGATTTAAACCCGACTGGAGCGACAGCGGGCAGTTGGCCGATAATATTATCGCCGACCTGTCTGCACGCACCGGTTTTGATATAGCCGCCAACACCATCACCCGGACAGTTTATACCCCGGAAGACTGGCGCGACAAATTCAACCTCTACAAAGGAAGCGGGTTAGGACTTGCCCACGGGTTGAATCAGGTAGCCGGCTTAAGACCTAACAATGTGGATGAAAAATTCGGTAACCTGTTTTATGTAGGAGCGTCCACGGTGCCGGGCACCGGGCTGCCCATTGTACTCATCAGTTCCAAATTAGTAACGGAACGAATTACCGGAAATTCCATCCCTCCAAAAGTTAACCCGATAAAGTAAGCGTAAAAAAGGGTAAAAAAACAAACGATATCATAACCATACAACTTTTTAAAATCAGAACATTTTAGTCCCCACAAACTAATACATACCATTAAATATGATGTCATTATATAGCCGAACCTCCACCGATTGCAGCCGCATCGTAACTCATAACTACAGTACGTCTTTTACGATGGGCATTAAGGTTTTTGACAAAAAATTTCAAGATCCCATTTATGCCATTTATGGGTATGTCCGATTGGCAGATGAAATTGTTGATACTTTTCTCGACAAGGACACTGCTGTTTTGCTCAGCGAATTTCGGGATGAAACCCTAAAAGCATTGGAACGCAAAATCAGCACCAATCCCATCATTCATGCCTTTCAGGAAGTAGTACATACTTATGGAATCGAATGGTCGTTGATTGATGCTTTTTTGAAAAGTATGGAAATGGACCTTCAGCCAACTACCTACGACACCGGACTGTTTGACAACTATATTTACGGTTCTGCCGAAACCGTAGGGTTAATGTGTTTGCGGGTTTTTTGTGAGGGAGATGCACAGCGATACGAGCAACTCCGCGAACCGGCTCGCCGGTTGGGGGCAGCCTTTCAAAAAGTAAACTTTCTGCGTGACATGAAAAGCGATTTTGAAGAGCGGGGCAGGGTTTATTTTCCCAACATTGATTTTACCTGTTTTGACAACGAAAGTAAAAAAATCATCGAACAAGACATTAAAGCCGATTTTGATGCCGCTTATAAAGGTATTTTGAAGTTGCCCAAAGGTTCGCAGTTCGGGGTTTACACCGCCTATAAATACTACCTCAATTTGTTTCACAAAATTACCCATGCAAGCCCCCAAAAAGTACTCGAAGAGCGCATAAGAGTAGCTAATCCGCAAAAAATGATTATCTTGGTCAAATCAATCTTGCGCTATCAGCTTAATTTTTTGTAAACCCATTAAGTGAAAAGTTAAAAGTGAAAAACAAAAAAGTGAAAAGTGAAAAACTAAAAGTGAAAAGTGAAAAACTAAAAGTGAAAAGTGATAACTGAGAAATGATTCGTTAATAACCCTGATATGGCGAAACTGAGAATAAGTGTAATCTTTTAACAATAGAAATGGGTGTAGCTCTTTAAAACTTGTGAGCATTGACCATAGTCAATTAACTATTTATTATTGAAAATTAATCATTGACCATTCACCACTAACCATTGACCATTGACAATTAACCATTGACCAATTATCATTAACAATTAACCATTATTGAAACCCTACACCTATTTCCTGCTTCATCTGTTTACCATTTCCTTCCCATTAGCCCGGAGTTTCGAGCCTCGGATTCGTTTTGTCGAAAAATGGAGATATCTGTTTCCTGCCACCTTGTTTGCCGCCTTAATATTCATCGGTTGGGACATTGTTTTTACCCGTTTGGGCGTATGGAGTTTCAACCCTGACTATTTAACAGGTTTGAAAATTTCTGTGCTTCCTGTCGAAGAGTGGCTGTTCTTTTTCACCGTACCCTATGCCTGTATGTTTATTTATGAGGTAATTCGTTATTTTTTTCCTGATTTCACCAACCGCATACCTGCTCGCACCATTTCGATAATGTTGATCGTAATTTTGTTGGTTGCAGTGATTTTGAATTTTGGAAAACTTTATACCACAGTTTGCTTTTCGGTAGCTATTTTGTTGTTGTTGATGCAATTGATGGTGGTAAAAGGAAAGTATATGGGACGTTTTTATCTGACCTATTTCGTCAGCCTGATTCCCTTTTTATTGGTCAATGGGGTGTTGACCGCTTTGCCGGTGGTGTCCTATCATCCCGACCATATCATCGGGTTCCGGATTTATACCATTCCCATTGAAGATACTGTTTACAACCTGTCGTTATTGTTGATGGTGGTTAGTATTTATGAATATCTGTTGAATAAAACCATTTATCGTTCATCGCTTTCATCGTTTTAATACTAATTTTAAATGCCTGAATTGAACAAAACGTATTTGTATAGAATGACCCATATTGAGAATCTCCCGCATGTTCTTCGATTTGGAATCACTCATACTGCATCTGTCAATTCAAACCCTGAGTTTGTACCAATCGGTGATAGTAATATAATTGCAACCCGCAACAATTTTATATTGAACAATGGCAGACGTTTGGGCGATTATATCCCGTTTTATTTTGGGACAAGAACTCCAATGTTGTATGTTGTACAGAATGGTTTCAATATGGTCGTTCCAACTCCTCCGGAAAACATCGTATATTGCGTCAGTTCGGTTCAAAAAATCATTGATTTGCAATTGGATTATGTATTTACCGATGGGCACGCCATAGATGGCTTTACCACTCAATACAGTACGGCAGAAATTCAAAGCATAGAAACAATAATTGATTGGAAAGCAGTAAGGGCCAGATACTGGAGAAGTGATATTGATTTGGATTTGAAACGAAGAAAAGAAGCAGAGTTTTTAGTTTTAGGCGATATTTCAATAGATGCTATTTTAGGATTTTTAGTGTTCAATGAAAGTGCAAAGCACAAAGCAATAACTTATGGAGCTAATGCCGACAATGTTTTAATCAAGCCTGAATTTTACTTTTAAGTTATGATACACTACAAAATTGGAAATTTGTTAGACAGTGAAGCAGAAGCACTGGTAAACACTGTAAACACGGTTGGAGTGATGGGTAAAGGCATAGCTTTGCAGTTTAAGAACCTATTTCCCGACAATTTCAAGTTGTATGTTTTAGCGTGTAAAAGCAAAGAGTTAAAAACAGGACAACTTTTGGTAACAGAAACTGAATCTTTATTGACCGGCAAAAAAATTATCATAAATTTTCCGACGAAAACCGATTGGCGATTACCTTCGGAATATAGATACATTGAAGATGGCTTGGTCGAACTGGCGAAAGTAATAAAAGAAAGAAACATAAAATCTATTGCCATTCCGCCTTTAGGTTCGGGCAACGGAGGATTAGATTGGAACAAAGTGAAAAAGTTGTTGGTAAATCATTTGGAAGATGTGGATTGTGAAATTTTTATTTACGAACCGAATGTGTCAATACAAGAGGTATTGAAAAAAGAACGGGTAAAACTCACTCCTGCGAGGGCAATGCTTTTATCTGTTTTGTACGAATTGGTACGTAACGGGGAATTTGTTTCTGAGTTTGCTTCAGAAAAAATTGCTTACTTTTTGCAAAGGTTTGGTGCAAAAGAGGCTTTCAAATTAGTGTTCCAACCCAATTTTTATGGACCTTATTCCGGAAAAGTGAAGCACGTTTTGTATTATCTGAATGGCAGTTACATTATGGGCTATAATGCAAAAGACAAAAAGCCATTTGAAGAGCTAAGTATCATTCCTGATGCAGAAACAGAAGTACAGGATTTTTTAGAACAATCTGAGAACATAGGATACAAGTTTGTAGCTGAGAAAACCAAAAACTTCCTAACCGGATTTTATTCTCCTTTTGGTTTGGAATTACTTTCAACAGTTGATTTCATTATTAGAGAAAAAAATGTCAGAACAAAAGAAGCCATCATCAAAGAGTTAGAAAATTGGAGTAATAGAAAGAAAACATTGTTTACAAACCCTGATTTTATTCAAGTTGCAATAAAAAAGATTCAATCTCATTTTGATTAAACAAGGGAATATGCCTTTCGGCGTGATTTTAAGCATTTAGTTTTTTTAAACAACTAACAGTAAAAGCAACATATTTTATTTGTGAACCGGAACACCTTAGCCAAACAATCCCGAACTGGCATCTACTTAGCGGCGATGCTTATTGCGACATGGTTCGCAGCGATGGGATTTGCCTTTACGGTCAATGCAAACGTTTTCTCAGTCGGTACTTGGTTATTGATTTTGTTGCTCACTCATTTATACACAGGGCTGTTCATCACCGCACATGATGCCATTCATGGCACGGTGTCGCGAAACAAAAAAGTCAATCTATGGATCGGGCGATTGTGTACTACCTTATTTATGTTCAATTCCTTTACCCTTCTCGCCCGGAAACACCACGAGCACCACAAGTTTGCAGGCACCGAAAAAGATCCGGATTTTCACCCGCCCCATGTCGTATTGTGGTATCTGAAGTTCATGAAAGAATACCTGAGTATCAGACAAATTATCCTGGCAGCCATTACCTTTAATCTGTTAAAACTAATTGTTCCCACCGGTTCACTTTTGGTATTCTGGATACTGCCTTCGGTACTTAGTACCATTCAGCTATTTGTATTCGGCACGTACCTGCCCCATCGAGGTGAGCATCAAAACCCCCACAACGCCCGAAGCCAGCCCAATAATCATTTTTTGGCTTTTATATCC
Organism: Sphingobacteriales bacterium; assembly: GCA_016700115.1. Classification (NCBI taxonomy): domain Bacteria; kingdom Pseudomonadati; phylum Bacteroidota; class Sphingobacteriia; order Sphingobacteriales; species Sphingobacteriales bacterium. The sequence continues at coordinate 3,250,574 of CP064999.1, forward strand.
TGCTATTTTTTCGGCTATCACTACGAACACCACGACTCACCCCAAACGCCATGGTGGATGTTGTATAAAGTGAAAAGTGAAAAACTAAAAACTAAAAGTTAATACTTGGGTTTATTTTTTTAAAGTTTTTAAAGTCGAAACCAACATAGCTATTATCTCCTTACAATCGGATTGTAAACTAACAAATGATTTTTCATCTATGTAATTAGTATCTTTTAAAATTGAGAGCCAGTATTCTGTTTCATTGGCTTCTTTAAGGGAAACACTCATCTTATTGATAAAATCAGGTTTACTTTGTCCAAACTCTGCTTCCCTAATTAACGCCCCTACAGAAGTACCGCTTTTTAATATCTGTTTGCTTATAACAAACTCTTTTTTTTCTGTTTGTAAAAATTGTGACAACTTCACTATTCGAATAGCAAATACATAACTTTTATCTTTCAATATTGATTTATTCACCGTTTTTCACTTTTAGTTTTTCATTGTTCACTTTTCACTTCCCTCTTTTCACTTTTAGTTTTTCACTTTTAGTTTTTCACTTTTCACTTCTTCCCCCCAAACGCCCATACCAAAAACTCGGGCATTGCCTTTGACCAGGTAGCCATATCGTGTTTGCCGTCCGGCATTTCGTAGTAAGCAAAATCATAAAACGGACGAAATCCCTGATAGACCAACTCGACACATAAATCTAAAATATCGTCAATCACATCAATCACGCCGTTGTTGTTGCGATCTTCCGATTCGTCAGACAAGCCGGACTGAAACCAGAATCTGAGTTCAGGTTTTACTTTGGTAGTTCTCACCACCTCGTGCATAATGCGGTGATTGTCTGGGTCGGCAATATCAACCGGTTCGTACCTCCACCAAAAAGCACCGGAAAACACGCCGACTTGTTTAAACACGGCAGAATGATGCCATGTAATATCAAAAGCAGACAATCCCCCGAGAGAAAATCCGGTAAAAGTATTGAGCGGATGATTTAACCGGACCGGATAATGTTCCGACAAATAGGGCAGGAGTTCGTCAATGATAAACTTAGTATAGTTCGAAGCGAGATTGCCGCGGTTTTTGTAATCAGACCGGGAAGCCACGCCATACTCGTGTTTACGGTTGGCGGCATAGATACAAACAGCAAGTGGGGGAGTGATGCTGCCGTTGTTGACCAAATGATTGAGATGAGCAGGCAATTTAACCGAATCAATATCCTGACCATCATTGACAAGCAATAGCGGATAATGCAAAGGGCTTGTCAAGTCATTTCCGGGAACTAATATATCGAGAACAACATAGCGGGATAAAGCGTCAGACCAAAAATCAATAATTTTAATCAGGCTATAAGTGCGGTTATATTTCCGGTTATCCATCAAAAAAGTATAAAACTTTGGTTAAAAGGCAATAATTTTGCCCTCGGTTTTTCGAATTGGGCAAATATAGAGCCAAGATTGACTGATTCATAATTTAACCTTGACAAAACATTTTTTTAATGAAAGAACAACATGTAAAATGGTATTCGTCCAATTTGAGTAAGGATATTGAAATGCTCACATTTGGTGAACAGGGCTTTCCTGTTATTTTGTTTCCAACCTCAATGGGAAGCTATTTTGAAAACAAGGACTTTAAATTAATAGAATCGGCAAAATGGTTTTTAGAAAATGGTTTGGTTAAAATATATTGCCCCGACGGGATTGACAAACTGAGCTGGTACAACCGGAAAATCAGTCCTTCGGAAAGGGTAAAAAACCATGTATGGTACGACATGATGCTCTACCACGAATTAGCACCACGCGCCGCCTACGAAACCGGAATTCACCGGATTGCCACAGCAGGTTGCAGTTTCGGCGGTTATCATGCCACCAACTTTGCCTTTCGTCATCCCGACCGCGTAAAATATGTATTTAACATGAGTGCTGCTTTTGACATAAAATCGCATTTGGACGGATTTTATGATGAAAACGTCTATTTCAACAATCCCGTTGACTTTTTACCCAATGCAAGCGACCCTCAAATGAAGGATATGTTTGTTGTCCTTGGTACCGGTGAATACGACATTTGTTTGGATGCAAATGTGAAAATGGCACAACTCTTAGGCAAAAAGGGTATCCCTAACTGGTTAGATATTCGTCCCAAAGCACAACACGACTGGCCAATCTGGAGAGAGATGTTCCCCCATTACCTTTCTCTCATCAAATAATCCAAACCTCAAAGCTGCAAATTGTCCGGCATGAATTGAAAAGCCGGTGCTGTATATCCTAATTTTATTATCACAATTTAAAATCTGAAATATGAAAAAGATAGGAATTTTATTCGGAATAGAAGATACTTTCCCCTGGGCTTTTATGGAGGAGGTAAACAATATGAGGTTAAACGACATTACCGCCGTACCGGTGGATGTGGATATCGTTTCCCAGGCAGAACCCACCGAATATGCCGTCATCATTGACCGCATCTCACAGGATGTTCCCTTTTACAGAGGATATCTGAAAAATGCAGCCATATCAGGTGCTGCCGTCATTAACAATCCTTTTTGGTGGAGTGCCGATGAAAAATTTTTCAACAACGCATTAGCCGAAAAAATTGGAGTTCCCGTTCCAAAAACGGTATTGCTTCCTTCCAATGTCCGCCCGCCCGACACACAGGACAAATCATTCAGAAATCTGGCGTTCCCGCTTAGCTGGGAAAAAATATTTAACCATATCGGATTCCCCGCCTATATGAAACCATTCTCCGGCGGCGGATGGAAAAGCGTGTATAAAGTCCGCAACAGCGACGATTTTTTTCATACTTACAACCAAACCGGTCAGTTGGTGATGATGTTGCAGGAAGAAATCGTGTTTACCGAATACTACCGTTGCTATTGTTTGGGAGGTAAATATGTGCGGATTATGCAGTATGACCCCCTCCAACCCCACGAACACCGCTACGTTAAGGAGAAAGGGAAAGAAGATGCCAAATTGTTAAAAACCATTCACGACTATGTGCTGCGGTTAAACCATTATTTGGGTTACGATTTTAACACCGTCGAAATGGCTGTGCGTAATGGCATTCCTTATGCGATTGACTTCTGCAATCCTGCACCTGATGCCGATGTCAATTCAGTTGGTCAGGAAAACTACGATTGGGTGATCAAACATGCCGCAAAAATGGCAGTCGAACGCGCGCAAGCCCATAAACCCGGCGTTGACAACCTGACCTGGGGTTTGTTTGTCAAACATGCCGCTCAGGGATTGAGCGTTACCGGAGCAGCCGAAACAACCCAAAAAGCCCAACCCGCAGTAGAAAGTACAACCCCTGCTGCCGAAACTAAGGACATTGCTCCACCTGCTACGGTAGAGCCGGCCAAAACCGCCAAAAAGACCCGCAAGAAATAGAATGTAAAACAATACGTTCCAATACTCAGCCTCTTAACCACCGTTTCCCCCGATTACGATAAAACAGGGAACAAACGTTAAGAGGCTGTTTGTATTTAAAAACAGTCGTTGGTAAAAGCAGCCCGATTGTTAACCTTTAATCCGTTAAAAACTGAATCCCAATACCTAAAACAAGCAACTGCCGCAAGAAAGCGACTCGTTGTTTAGACAAAGCCCGATAGTGTGTGAAAGACTTAAAATGTCTTATGTTAACTTGAAGGGGTAAAAATGTGGCGAAACTCCTTGAAAAGCCCTAATATTGCAGACAATTTACGGAAACACACCACTACTCAGCAGCTATACATGGAACAAAAAATTGCCCGCCTACTGTTGTTTAAAGACCAACAGGTCATCAGACGTATTGCTGTAAAAACGGAATTTAAAGGCAGCATCACCATTGGAAGACAAGGATTTGGCGCGGTAATAGACCTTCCGGGTTCTTACATTTCCCGAAAACAAGCCGAAATCATACTGTCAGAAGACAACCGGTTGCTCATCAGAGATTTGGGCAGCACCGGAGGAACGTTTGTCAACGGGGAAAGAATTGATGAGGTCATCCTGAAAAATGGGGATGAAATTGTTTTTTCGACTGCCAACGATGGATATAAGTTAGTCATCGAATTGTTAACCCCTGAAACCGGAATCGAACCCGTTTCTGCCACAGGAAATATAACAGGTACAACCAAAAAGCCGGCATTGCCCAAGGGCATGACCGTTAGCGGACGCGATACTTCAGATATTGCCAAACTATTGGAAAACAAAGCCGAAATAACCATTGGTCGTGCCTCCGATGCCGATATTTGCCTGCCTCAGCTCACCATTACCCGCAAACATGCGGTGATAAAGAAATATCAAAACGGAAAAATAACCATTACCGACCTCGAATCGAAAAACGGCACCTTTGTCAACGGCAAACGGATTACCTACGAAACCGACCTTACCCCTAATGACGATATATTTATCGGAAACTATAAGTTCCGACTCACCAAACCTGCCGAAGACATCCGCAAACAAAACGCCATTGTGGCCGATGCCTTAACCCGGAAAGTAAACAGAGGCAACACCGTCATATTGCACGATGTCAAGTTCCGAATTCCTTCACAGGAATTTGTCGCTGTTATGGGTCCTTCCGGATGTGGAAAGTCAACACTGCTCAGAGCTTTGAACGGCGATGCACCGGCCACTACCGGAAAGGTAACCATTCACGGACTCGACCTCTACAACAACTACGACTACCTGAAGCGAATGATTGGCTATGTGCCGCAGGACGACATAGTTCACCATGAACTTAGCGTAGAGCAATCTTTGTTTTATGCTGCCAAACTGCGGCTTTCCGGCGATGTGAGTGCCGAAGATATCCGCCAAAAAATAACAGAGGTTCTGACAAACCTGAACATCAACGACCCGGAAATAAGAAACAGAAGGGTAGGAGAACTATCCGGCGGACAAAGGAAAAGAGTCTCCATTGCAGTTGAACTGCTGACCGATCCGTCAATCTTATTCTTAGACGAACCGACTTCACCCCTCGACCCGGAAACTATTGAGGATTTCTTGTTGTGTGTAAAAAGCCTGACACAGAAAGGCACCACCGTGTTGATGGTAACACACAAACCGGACGATTTGTATTATGTGGACAAGGTGATATTTTTGTCCAAAGGAGGTTACCTGACCTATTATGGTTCAAAAGAAAATTATCTCGATTATTTTGAGGCAAAAAACGTTATTGAGGTGTACGCCAAAAACGGCACACAAGAACAAGGAATGATTTGGGCAGGAAAACTCCGGGGCATGTATCCCTTGTCCGGTGAGGTTCATCGTCCTAATAATGACGTGGATAAAGTCAGGGATGAGTCGTTTTTCAAACAACTGTTCTGGCTAACGGTTCGATATTTTAACATACGGACAAACGACCGGCTCAACACCACCATTTTATTGGCACAAGCCCTGGTGATAGCAGGCTTGGTAGCATTGATTTTTAAGGAACTGGAATTGAGTGTTCTGTTTTTGATGTCTATTTCTGCAATATGGTTTGGCACCAACAATGCCGCAAAAGAAATAGTGGGAGAATTGCCGGTTTACCGGCGCGAGCGCATGTTTAACCTCAAAATAATGCCTTACATCTTCTCAAAAGTATTTGTCTTGAGTTGCTTTTCAATTTTGCAGGTCTTGGCTTTTGTTGCAATTGTGTATGTTGCGGTAGGAAACAATGCCCTGCATTTAAACCATTATTGGGGATATGTCGGCGTGATGTTTTATCTGACTTTTTCGGCAACGCTGTTGGGATTGCTCGTTTCGGCATTGGTCAACAATCAGGAAAAGGTAATGACCATTATCCCTATTGTGTTAATTCCACAAATCATCTTGTCGGGAGTAATTACCGCAATTCCCGAAGAAACTCCGGCAGAAGTCGTCAGTTACGGAATGTTGTCGCGATGGGGCACAGAAAGTTTTGCCTATGTGCAGGACTCAATTCGCAGCTATATGGCCGACCCTCAAAATCCATCGGAGTTAGTTTACCAAACGGTGGATGCGGTAGATTTTTTAAACCTTCCCAAAGCCTATATCCACGAGGTAATCGGTTGTTTGCCCGATTCGCTGTTGCTCCCAAGGGGTTTGGATGCCAATTTGTGGATAATAACCGTCATCAACCTGTTTGTTTTTATTGCCCTGTTTGTTGCGATGAAGCGAAAAGACAGTGTATAAATGACGGTATAAGTCAAAATAAATCTATGCCATAGCAGATGTATCAGATTTATGTCGTTGTTTGAAGAAAACAATTTATTTTTGAACCTTTCTGATTACCAAATAGCACCTAAAGCTTTGTTGCGCCTCATTCAATACGACCAAAACCATGTAACTTCATTTGAAAGCAGTGAAGTGATGGATATTATTCGCAAAATTGATGATTCCCGAATCAATTGGATTGATGTGGAAGCTGTCGAGGCAGAACAAATTATTGATGGATTAGCCAATTGTTTCAACCTTCACCAAATGTTGGTGGACGATATTCTCATTCACGAACATCTGCCAAAGCTCGAATTGTTTGATAACCATTTGTTTTTAACGCTACGAATGTTTTTTCAGAAAAACGGCAATTCCAAAATTGAAGAAGAACAACTGAGTATTGTTTTGGGCGATAACTATGTACTCTCCTTTCAGTCGGGGGTTGAGGGCGATGTTTTCGATTCGGTAAGAGAGCGATTAAAAACCGGTAAATCAAATTTCAAAAACCTTAAAGCCGATTACCTCTTTTATCACCTCATTGATGCCGTAGTAGTTGAGTATGTTAAAATTCTCGAAAACCTTAGGGATCAAATCGAAGATCTCGAAGACCAGATTTTAACCCAACGTCAAACCGATGAGGCACTTGTAGGTAAGATACTGACCCTTCGAAAGCAAGTATCGTTTGTCCGAAAATATACGGTGCCATTAAAAGACATCATATCTAAAATCAAAGCATCTCCTCCACGCTTTATCCAATCTGCTTCTGTCACTTACCTTCAAGATGTCAGCGATCAATTGTTTATGCTCAACACCAATTTCGAAACCTTTCGCGAAATGCTGAAAGATTTGATGGAACTCTATTTGTCTTATCTGAGCCATAATATGAACAATGTGATGAAAACATTGACCATTGTCGCAACGGTGTTTATTCCACTGACTTTTCTTGCGGGAGTTTACGGCATGAATTTCGACAATATGCCCGAACTTCGGTGGAAATACGGGTACTTTATGGTATGGGGAATTATGATTTTTATCGGGGTGTCCATGTTATGGTATATGAACAAAAAACATTGGTATTAACCCACCTCCGATTGGAAAGGTTACACTTAAATTCCGGCTTCTGAAACATAAAAACCGGAACCTCATTCCTGAAAACCGGATGCAATCAGTAACAGATAAAAACCGGATAACAATGACAGCAATGCTCAAAAGTGTTAATGCTCCTCAAAGAGGTAAACAGACTGAAAAGCATCTAATAATTGCAAAGCGATGCTGTCTTTTGCCGTTTGACGGATTAAAAAATCCAAAGCACCTTCAACTTTATCCGGAAATGGATTAAAAGTAAGGGGTACTCGCAGCGGCTTAAAGAAATTATCCCAGTGTACAGGAATGACCAAACGAGGTTTAACAGCCATCACTGTTTGTTGGTAATAGGCTTGTTCAAATTCCTTACCATTTGGATGTAACAGGCCAATACCCAAAAACAAGACATCAACAGGTAAAGTATCGAGCGCATTTGGTACAAAATTAGCACTTGCTTTGACCAGCAAACGATTGTTGCCGTGCTCAATATACAAATCGTAACTTCCTCCTTCTTCAAAAGCATTTGCTTTTGCAGGCTGTTTAAGCGGTTGAGTAATAAAACGGGGTTCATCGGACTGAAATCCCAAAAACTGTGCGGTTTTTTGTGCCGGTGAATGTTTGCTTAGGAGTGGGGTAATTCTGAACTTTCCCAGCCAAAAAGGTTGATTGGCTTGGTAAAGCAACATTTTATCTTCCTGCAAACCAGCACCTCGCCCGATTTGTAAAGATGAGGCAGACCCAATCAACAAAGCATCTGAAAACTTGGAAAAATAGGGCGCATCCAACGCATGATCGTAATGTGAATGGCAGGTAACAACCCCCGAAAGCCCGGATAACCGGTGCTGAGCAATGATTGTTTTAACCAATCCCGTATCCGACTCTACCTTGCCAAAAAATACTTTGTGCATTGGCGGACGGGTTACAAAACCATCAATCAACACCTGGGTTTCTCCATCGTCTAACAACATTGAAGAAACACCCCAGAAGGTTACTTTAACCGAGCCTTCAGAAATTAACGTATCAGCTATATGTGGAGCAAAATAAGAACGATACAACGCAATATCCGGTGAAGACCGGACAAAAAACATTATCCCCGCAATTGTAGCCGCTACCGGAAAAACAGCAAAAAAGCCGGTCCAAAACCCCACCCGAAAGGTTCTTTTTGTGGGCACTAAAATGGTAGAAAAAGACATTTACCGCAACCTTTTTTGCAAACGCATTTTAATGGCAGCATAGATAGCCGGAACGATGGTGATGCCAATTATGCCTAAAACCACCAAAGTAAAATTCTCCTTAACAAAGGGCAGTCTTCCAAACCAGTACCCCCCCAAAGTAAAAGGCACTACCCAAAGCACAGCCCCCAGCAAATTATAATAGGTAAATTTGCGAAAATCCATCAAGCCAATGCCCGCAACAAAGGGAACAAAAGTTCGGAAAATGGGTAAAAACCGCCCGATAACCACTGCCTTTGCCCCATGTTTGACGTAGAACTCCTGCGTTTTAATCAGATACTCTTTTTTGATGAACCGTATCTTTTCGGCGGTAAATATGCGCTCACTCATTTGTCGCCCTATGCTGTAATTGACCATATTACCCAAAAAAGCAGCTATCAGGACCAAGATCAACACCAACCATACATTGATAGCCCCCATTGCTGCAATTGCGCCTACGGCAAAAAGCAATGAATCGCCGGGTAAGAATGGAGTAATAACAAAACCGGTTTCGGCAAAAATGATGAGAAATAGAATGATATAAGTAAGCGTGCCATATTGATCAATAATAGACTCTAAATGTTGGTCAATATGCAATACGAAATCAATAAGATACTGGATAAATTCCATGAAATAAATTACGGAAGATTTGTTGATGAGCTGAGTTGAGAACGATAACCTGAACAACGGGTATGTTGAGGTTATATTTGAATATTTGAATCAAATTGACTGTCGTTGAGGACTAAATTCAAAATGTTAAACCGGACTATCTTACTTGCTATAAACCGGAAAACTTGTTTACAGGTTAAAAGCAATTCCCTGTGCAAGAGGCAAATCAGTTCCATAATTAATTGTATTGGTTTGACGGCGCATATACGCCTTCCATGAATCAGAACCCGATTCACGACCTCCACCGGTTTCTTTTTCGCCTCCAAATGCACCGCCTATCTCTGCCCCCGAAGTACCGATATTTACATTGGCAATCCCGCAATCCGACCCTTCATGTGATAAAAACAATTCTGCTTCACGCAGGTTTGTGGTCATAATAGCCGATGATAGCCCTTGAGGTACTTCGTTTTGCAAGGCAATTGCCTCATCAATCGTCTTGTATTTGAGCAGATATAAAATTGGGGCAAATGTTTCGCGTTTAACTACATCATATTGTTCTTTGGCTTCTATGATACAGGGTTTCACATAACATCCCGATTCATATCCCTCACCGGTTAAAACCCCACCTTCAACCAATTCTGAACAGCCCGATGCATTTGCTTCAGCAATGGCCTTTAAATACAATTGAACAGCATCTGTATCAATGAGCGGACCCACATGATTTTCAGGATTAAGCGGGTTTCCTATGTTTAACTGCCCGTAAGCTTCTGCTAATCGTTGTTTTACTGTGTCATAAATGCTATCGTGAATAATCAATCTCCGGGTCGTGGTACAGCGTTGACCACAAGTTCCGACAGCACCAAACACCGAACCAATCACGGTAAGTTTCAAGTCTGCATTCGGGGTAACAATAATGGCATTGTTGCCACCAAGTTCTAACAAAGACTTACCCAATCTTCCGGCAACTGTTTGTCCGACTATTTTACCCATGCGGGTCGAGCCGGTTGCAGATACCAACGGAATCCTTTCATCGGTCGAAAGATATTCGCCAACACGGTAATCTCCGACAACCAAACAGGAAATTCCTTCAGGTAAATTGTTTTCCCGCAAAACTTCGGCTATAATTTTTTGACAGGCAAAAGCTGAAAGAGGAGTCTTTTCTGAGGGCTTCCATACACAAACATTGCCACAAACCCAGGCAATCGCTGTGTTCCATGACCAGACAGCAACCGGAAAATTGAAAGAGGTAATAATGCCTACAATCCCTAAAGGATGCCATTGTTCATACATGCGGTGGTTTGCCCGTTCTGAATGAATGGTCAGTCCATACAACTGACGGGATAGCCCAACAGCGAAATCGCAGATATCTATCATTTCCTGTACTTCACCCAATCCCTCCTGAAGACTTTTACCCATCTCATAAGAAACCAATTTGCCAAGGCTGGATTTATGAATTCGAAGTTTCTCGCCAAATTGACGAACTATTTCACCGCGTTTAGGTGCCGGCAAAGTCCTCCAGAATTTAAAAGCCTCTTCCGCAGTTGCCATCACAGCATCGTAATTTTGACGTGTCGCACTTTTAACACTACCAATAAGTTTGCCGTCGGCAGGACTATATGAATGTATTAAATCTCCATCGCCTTCTTGCCAGTTTGAACCGGTACTCACTCCCGGATTAACAGTTTTAAGTCCTAAATCATTAATAAAATCTGTATTGAAAGTAAACATAGGCGCAGTTGAAACCATAATTGATTAGTTTAAAGAGAATTAATGACAACATCATGCAAAATCGGCCGCAAAGGTAAAGATTTATCTGCAATTCTTTTATTCCGGTCTTAAAGTTGAATTGTTTGGAATTAATTCAAACACAGTTATTTCAGGTCTAAACCCCACCCGACCCGGATAGGCAACAAATCCAAATCCGGGATTTACATAAAGAAACTGTTGCCTGTCTTTATAAAGGCCATACCATTCTTTATACATCCATTTGACAGGACTCCATTTCCAAAAGGGAAGGTTGATGCCAAATTGAAAAGCATGGGTATGACCTGAAAAAGTTGCGACTATATCGGGATAATGTTTCAAAACCTCAGCCCTCCAATGTGACGGGTCATGCGACAACAATAGTTTTACGGAAGATTTCTCAGTGCCTTTGTATGCCTCAGATAAATTGCCATATTTTTTAAACCTGGGACTTGCACTCCAGTTTTCCACGCCAATGACCGCAATCGTTTCGTTGTTATTAGTTACCACCGCATGTTCGTTTAACAATAAATTCCATCCCAATTGTTTGTGGATGTCAATCATCTGTTCAAAGTTTTTGCGATAAGCCTCCTGATTGGGCCATTGAACGTAGTCGCCATAATCGTGATTACCCAAAACTGAAAACACTCCATGCTTTGCCTGAATGTTTGAAAACACATCAATATAAGGCAAGGCTCTTTTGAATAACTATTGACCAAATCACCGGTAAAGAACACCACATCTGCCTTTTGATCATTGATGATTTTTACGGCCCTTTTTAAAGGAGTGGTACCGGTAAAACTTCCGGAATGAATATCAGAAATCTGAACGATTTTAAATCCCGCAAGCGCAACCGGTAAATTTGGCAATTCTAAGGGCACCTTAACAACTTTGTAGCGAAAAGGGTTTCTAACCATACCGTAAAACATCGCCAACAAAGGAACAGAAGAAAAAACAAGACCCACACTGCATACCAAAGCCGAGCGAGGCAACAAGGAACTTTTGAATTCACCGGATTGAACTGAGTAAGCCATCGTTTTTATCAAACGAATCAAATCATCAGTAAATGCAGATACACTTAAAAGCAGTTTAAATACCAGCAACATAAAGAAAACCGCCGTTACATACATACGAGCGGTTTTGTTTTGCAGACGTATGCCAAACACCAACACGCCAATTGCTATAAAATAGGAAGCAACAGCCAAAGTCCAATAAATTCCATCAACCAGTGTGTTATTGCCGACAGTCCTGATGACCTGATACCCATACCAATCAAAAAACACTAACATCAGAAGTGGAATCAACCACCTGAAATTTGCAGACATAAATTGTGGTTATATTTTATTGTGATTTCTAAAAAACAACCTTTAAATAAGGAAGTTTCACCACCGGTACATATCAATTCAAGAACCTGAATAATTGTTTGGTCTTGATTTAAGTTTTAGCTGATTTATTTTCAATAATGGATATTGGACGTATGAGGGGTACATATTCAAATTAGTCCAAACGAATTGCTTTATTTTTTGGTCATAGGTTACATTCCTAAAGTGTAGTTGAAAAGAGCCGGAGTATATTCTGCAGTGACGAAATGATACCTGTTTGTTAGACGATTAATAGAATACTTTAAAATTGAATTCCGTATTATTTGAATAGCAGGGTTACATCTTTTGTATCATATACTTCAATTGTTTAAGGCCGCTTGACTTTTTCAATCTTCATAGATTGCAGAGCCTGTAAAGTTGTAATTATTTAAAAGTTTACCAGCTATCGAATGCGTCAAGCATCTGTAAGCAATTCATTTCAACAAGACAAGATTTAGGGTAAATAATACGGTTGTCATAAGTCTGTTACAGACTGACTTTAAGTTTTTGCAGGGGGACTTTGCTTTAAAGCAGGGGCGCAAAAAGCCATTGCAGAAGTGCAATGAGGCTTTGCGGTGGTACATTGATTTATTGCAGGGATACATGAAGTCGTTGCAGGGGTGATTTGATGTAATACAAGGGTGCAATAAGTCTTTGCAGAGGCAATTTAATGCATGGCAGGGGTGCAATAAGGCATTGCAGGGATACATGAAGTCGTTGCAAGGATGCATTAAGTCATTACAGATGTGCATAAAAGCTATGCACATGCTAAACAAATTAGATAAATCGCACTTGTGTAATTGAAAACATAGTTTTGACTGACAGTTTTTAAGATTATAGGACCAAGTGTCTTTGATGCTTTCCAAATTTTATTTTTTTCAATTGTGAATGTTTGGCTTTAAACACATTAGGTTATATAACAAAGATAAAAAATTTAAAACTCACCCTTACTGAGCCATCATGAGTTCCTATTGTTTATACACTTAATATTATATTATACTTTAGTAAATACTGTTCCCTAAAGTATTGGGTTAAAAACAGAAAAATTATAAATGACAACTGAAAGTGAAAAAACAAGAAAAATTCAACAATTTTCAGAAATTAAAAAAAATTTAAGAAATATTCGAAATTAATTTGAAATTTATTGAAAAATGAACATAAATTCTAAAAATATTATCTATAATAAATTGATAATTACGATTAGTGTTTTTAGATTTGCGCTAAATCAATATAAAATCAATGATTTGGTGGTTGTTGTTTTTGCCAAATTATACTACAAGCCTTTATTTTAAAGGCTTTAAATATTATGTACTGATTTGGATTCAGTTTCTGTCTATTACCGTTAATGATTTTAAAAATCAGAAAAAACTCCTTCCACCCAATACACGTTGGTTGCAGGTAACCTACTCTTTGATCCAATTTGAGTTGATTGTCAAAAAAAAATACAAATTTTTTTTTCGGCATCCTAACGAAACATCAATCAGAAAGTGTAACAAGAAATGCCATATACCGCAAGGTGTTTTCGGCTAAAAACTATTGCATCAATTACATCAGCCCAAACCTTACAATCAGACAAAAAATTTTTACTCATTTCAAATTGTTCTAATTATGAAAGTTTATTTACTACATTCCCAAATCTTAAGAAATCTACCTTTAAGTGCTACAATGCCAACTAAGGATGTTATGTTGTCTTTAAATAGAACAATCATAATTATCTGTTTCTTAACTGCCTGTTCATTTGATTTGAGTGCACAAACTACCCCAACTTGTGGTGCAAGTTGCACTGCTCCAATAACCTACACTGGAAACATCACATTAAGTACACAAGCTGATCTTAACAATTTTATAAGCGGTTCTTGTAAATATACACATGTAGTTGGAAATCTCATCATAGATGGTAACGGTAATGCCGGAACAGGAACAGATGGAGCCGGTATTGACCCAATCACTGATTTATGTAACCTTCAGGAGTTAGTATCAGTTACTGGTTCAGTTACCATTCGCGATTTCAATGTTCCCGGCAATCCGGTAACTTTAGTTGATTTAGCCAACTTAAATACTATAGGATTAGGCTTGACAATAGGTGTTGCTTCAAATGATAACAACGGCTCATTCACCGAAATCAAGTTAAACGGAATTACGGATATTGGCAATGTCAATGTCATCAATATTCAGTACAATCCTAATGCAACAGCCATTGAATTGAAAAATTTATCCGGAACTGTTGGGGCTACTACAATAAGCAACAATGCCGCAGTTTCTACTATTGATATTGGTAGCACCGGTACCGGATGGAATACAAGCCTGAACACTGATGTTACTGTTTCTAATAACGGAGTACTCAATTCTGTTGATTTCTCTTCACTTACTTCTGTGGGGAGTGATCTTTATATTCAAAACAATGACTCTCCCAACTTAACTATTATTGACTTACAAGATTTGACAACTGTAGATGATAACCTTACTCTGGATAATGACAATGAAAATTTATCAGGAGCAACCGTCAGTTTACCATCTTTAGTTACTGTGGGTGTTGACGGAACTGGTACTCTGACCATCAATGACATAGCCACCGGTACATTAGACCTAAAATCGTTAGTTACAGTTAACGGAACTTTGGCAATTGACAACAACGATAACGGGTTGGCTCATATTCAATTTGAAAATCTACAGACTATTCTTGGAGATATGAATATTACGGGAAACAATGACCTTGTCAGTGTTACAGATGCTGCCGGTGGTCCTCCTTTTACTATTGGAATAGACCTTGATATTTCAAACAATGATTCACCAAATCTAACAGTGATTGACTTGCAAGATTTGACAACTGTAGATGATAACCTTACTCTGGATAATGACAATGAAAATTTATCAGGAGCAACCGTCAGTTTACCATCTTTAGTTACTGTGGGTGTTGACGGAACTGGTACTCTGACCATCAATGACATAGCCACCGGTACATTAGACCTAAAATCGTTAGTTACAGTTAACGGAACTTTGGCAATTGGCAACAACGATAACGGGTTGGCTCATATTCAATTTGAAAATCTACAGATTATTCTTGGAGATATGAACATTACCGGTAACAATGATCTTGTTAGTGTTACGGATGCTGCCGGTGGTCCTCCTTTTACTATTGGAATAGACCTTGATATTTCAAACAATGATTCCCCAAATCTAGCAATGATTGACTTGCAAGATTTGACAACTGTTGATGATAACCTTACTCTGGATAATGACAATGAAAATTTATCAGGAGCAACCGTCAGTTTACCATCTTTAGTTACAGTAGGAGTTGATGGAACTGGTACTCTGACCATCAATGACATAGCCACCGGTACGTTAGACCTAAAATCGTTAGTTACAGTTAACGGAACTTTGGCAATTGGCAACAACGATAACGGGTTGGCTCATATTCAATTTGAAAATCTACAGACAATTCTTACCGATATGAACATTACCGGTAACAATGACCTTGTCAGTGTTACGGATGCAGCCGGAGGTCCTCCATTTACCATTGGACAGGACTTAAACATTGAAGCAAATATCTCACTATCGTTAGCTACGATTGATTTCGAAGATTTGTTTAGCGTTGGGCGGGATATTTCTATAGATGACGATAACACAAATAGTTCGGGAACTGAAGTAACATTTCCATCACTGACGAGTGTGGGTAGGGATTTCTTGATTTATCAGATAGCCAAAGAATTATCTGCTTCCAACCTAAATAGTATTGGAAGAAATTTTTACATAAACGATAACAACGCTCTTTGTGAGCTGGATATGCAAGCATTGATTACAGTGAATGGGTATCTGTATATTAACGACAACTATGATTCTTGTACCAGCCCTACTATTAATTTTAATAACCTAATCACAGTAGGAGACGGGTCAGGAACGGACTATCTTACAATTTTAAGTAACAATGCGATGCCATCTGTGTCATTCCCTATGTTAACAGCTGTAAATGGTAATGGCGGAGGAAATAATCGCAGCATCAGGTTTGATGATAATGATTCTGCAGTTACACTAAGTTTTCCATTACTGACAACTATTCCCGGAGAGATTTATATAGGCAACAACTTGATTTTGGATGCCGTGTCTGTTAATTCATTATCTGTTGTTGGAGAAGATTTGCGTTTTGTTTCAAATCCGGCCCTTACAGCTATCAATTTCCTGTTGTTAACTGATGTAACAGGGGTGTTTGAAATTAACAACAACGATGAGCTACCCGATTTAAATGGATTTGGTGTGCTAGAAGAGATAGGAGGAAACGTAATCATCACAGGAAATGGAAATTCTTTTCCGGGTAACGGATCTGACCTGACTTCGCTCGATGGGTTATCAAGCCTGACAACAATAGCAGGTACAATGAGTGTTACAAGCAACCCAATGCTTGGAACTTGTTGTATTATTCCTTGTCAATTGAATAGTATAAATGGCTCTTCTGATCCTTTTACCGGAAACTTAACCATTACAGGCAATCTTTCTTATGCTAACGGAGGGCGTTGCATTGCCAATGGGCCAACGTTGGCGATTGAAGTGGCGCGTACAGCATGTACACCTGATATCAGCTCATTTACAGCATCTGAAACTTCAGGAACAACGGATGATAATATTGTTTGTCACGATGGTTCTACTATTACTTTGGATGTTACGGCAACTTCCATAGGAGCCTTAAACTATGAGTTTTTCATTGATACAAACAACAACAATTCATGGGATAGTGGTGAAACAATTTTATGTAGCGGAACATCCTCTTCTTGCATGTTTAATGAAACGGCATTTGGTGGAACCGGTACATTTTATGTTGCTGTAAGAGTATTTACAATTGATTGTGAAGTATATCCGATTTCAAATATCGCTATTACAGTATATGAATTGCCGACTGCTTCAATAACGTCTGACTATCTTAATATTTGTGACGGTGTAGTTGAATTAAACGGAAATCCTGTACAAGGTACTTCATTAATTACTTCGGCTGCTCATCAGTGGACACAGACTGCAGGTCCCGGAACGGGTTCGTTTGATCCTGATGCAATATCAAATCCTGTTATTTTTAATGTAACAGGCGCAGGTTCTGCTTCTTTTGAATATGTGGTTACTGACAATTATGGTTGTGAGAGTTTGACGGCATCTGAAACCATGACGTTATTTGCGCCAAGCAGTACATGTGGTTCTTACATATATACAGGCAATGTTACCTTCAACTCTCAAACCGACCTTAATGCTTTTACAGGTCCGGGTGGTTGTCGTTACATTCAAATTACAGGAGATGTAACTTTAAATGGTAATCATGCTACCGACCCAATTACTGATTTATGTAATTTGCAGGATATTGTAACTATAACCGGTGATTTAACCTTCAGACAATTCACCAACCCTTTAAATCCTTCTGTTTTGTCTTTAGCCAATTTAGAAACTATCGGAAATGGATCAGGAACGGATTTATTGACTATAGGCGGAAGCTTAGCAGATCAAAACACAATGTTTACCAATATTGATTTTCCGAAACTCGAGAATTTGATTAGCGGTTCTATCATTATTACATTTAATCCGGGACTAACTGCTATTGATATGCCATTGTTAGAAAGTGTAACAAGTAGTATTACAATCAATACCAATGGAATGTTTGTTACTTCCATTAATTTGGAAAATTTGGAAACAGTAGGTGGGGGGATATTATTGAATAATAATGCAGCAAATGCAATAAATGCTTCGATTGATCTGTCTTCTTTAACTACTGTTGGTACAGATATTGATTTAACCCGTACTGCTGATGCTACTTCATTTGAATTACCAAGTTTAATCAGCATTGGAGACGATTTGTATTTTAGATCTAACGCTTCCACGTCATTTGATGCACCTTTGCTCCATGTAGTTGATGGTGATATAGAATTTTCTAACAACGCTGCTTTAACTAGCATTGAATTTCCCACTAAATTTTCATCTGGTACCGGAAGTTTAAATATAAACAATAATACTTCATTGCAAACTGTTGACATTGGGATTATCTCCACTTCCAGCTCTGTTACCATTCAAACCAACGGAACTGGAGTTACCGCTATAACTTTAAAAGAACTCGTATCTGTAGGAAATGATTTAACAATGAATAATACTGTAGCACATGCAGTAAATGCAACAGTTGATTTAAGCAAATTAGAAATTTGTATTGATGATTTAAATTTAACCAGAACAGCCTCTTCATTATTAGCCCCATTGGTTGAATCGGTGAATGATTTTGATATAAGCTATAATTCACTCACAGGAGCTTTAAGTTTTCCGAACATGGAGGTTATCAGTAGTGATTTAATAATTTCAAATAATCCCAACATTACTTCGATCAGTATCCCAACATTGACAGGTTCGACAGATGTGCTAAATATATCAGGTAATACAAGTTTAGTTACTGCCTCGATAGGGGTAACAGCAGTAACAGGAAGCGTAACTTTCCAAACAAACGGAACAGGAGTAACGAATATTGATTTGTCAGATTTAGTAACAATAGGGTCAGATTTGAGTATGAACAATATAGCGACACATGCTATAACTGCCGCGATAGACCTATCTTCTTTAACAACAATCGGTGATGATGTAAATTTTACCCGAGCAGTAGGAGCCCTTCTGGCTGGTAATCTGATCTCAGTAGCAGATGATTTCACTTTCACCTTGAATTCTGCTTTCACAAATTTTGATACAGCTTTTCCAAGTTTTGCCAGTGTTGGAGGCAATTTTTCTGTGACAAGCAATTCAAGTTTAGCTCAATGTTGTGTGATACCTTGCCAATTAGTTGTAAGCGGGACTAAAACAATAAGTGGTAATACCGGCAATTGTCAAACATTAGCTATAGCTACAAGCTCATGCCAGGTAACGGTAAATATCACCGGTTCCGGTAACGTATGCCTCAATGGTGAAGTAATTTTGAATGGAAATTTAGTTGGAACCGATCCACCATATACACATAACTGGAGTATAACAGGAGGGTCAGGAGCTGCGACATTTATAGATCATGGTGATGGGAGTGCTACTTTCACCGGCACTTCAGCCGGTACTATAGAAATTGAATATTTTGCAACAGGTAATTCCGGTTGTGTTTCAAATACTGCTACTTTCACCTTAACTGTTGACCCTTCACCAGTTTTATCCGGTTGTTCGGCTAACTTAAACGGTTTGACAAGCTCCGGTGGAACAGGAGATTGTTATGGTGTAGTAAGTATAACCCATCCTACAGTAACGGCTCAAGCATCTTGTACTCCCACTACGCTACAGGTTGATTATGGTTTGGGCGGTGGATGGGAAACAATAACACCTGCTTCTTCAGCAGCTAAAGATTTCCCCTTTGGGACAACTACAGTGAATTACCAATTATTAGATGTAAATTCTAATACAGTTGGTTCATGCAGTTTAACGGTAACAGTTGAAGATGATGAGAATCCTACATTTACTTGTCCTACCCCTACTTTAGTGTTAAATACTAACGGAAACAGTGGATGTGAAGTAATTATACCCGACTTAGTGTCATTGGTAAATGATGAAGCCGACAATTGTGGGTTGGCATTAGTCAATCCGGTAACCCAAAGCATAGCTACAGGGGCATATAGCGGAGTTTCGGATGGGAATATCATTCCTGTAACTGTTACGGTAACCGATGCAGCAAGTCCTGCCAACTCGACCAATTGTGTGGTAACCTTCACGGTGAATGATGATGATGCTCCCACGTTTACCTGCCCAACTCCCACATTAGTGTTAAATACTACCGGAAACAGCGGATGTGAGGTAGTTATACCCGACTTAGTGTCAATGGTAACAGATGAAGCCGACAATTGTGGGTTGGCATTAGTCAATCCGGTAACCCAAAGCATAGCTGCAGGGGTATATAGCGGAGTTTCGGATGGGAATACCATTCCTGTAACTGTTACGGTAACCGATGCTGCAAGTCCTGCCAACTCGACCAATTGTGTGGTAACCTTCACGGTGAATGATGATGATGCTCCCACATTTACCTGCCCAACTCCCACATTAGTGTTAAATACTACCGGAAACAGTGGATGTGAGGTAAATATACCCGACTTAGTGTCTATGGTAACAGATGAAGCCGACAATTGTGGGTTGGCTTCAGTTCCGGTAACCCAAAGCATAGCTGCAGGGGCGTACAGCGGAGTTTCGGATGGGAATACCATTCCTGTAACTGTTACTGTAACCGATGATGCAAGTCCTGCCAACACGACAAATTGTGTGGTAACCTTCACAGTGAATGATGATGATGCGCCTACATTTACCTGCCCAACTCCCACATTAGTGTTAAATACTACCGGAAACAGTGGATGTGAGGTAGAGATACCCGACTTAGTGTCATTGGTAAATGATGAAGCCGACAATTGTGGGTTGGCATCAGTCAATCCGGTAACCCAAAGCATAGCTGCAGGGGTATATAGCGGAATTTCGGATGGGAATACCATACCTGTTACCATTACGGTAACCGATGAATCAAGTCCTGCCAACTCGACCAATTGTGTGGTAACCTTCATAGTGAATGATGATGATGCACCCACGTTTACCTGCCCAACTCCCACATTAGTGTTAAATACTACCGGAAACAGTGGATGTGAAGTAATTATACCCGACTTAGTGTCAATGGTTATGGATGAAGCCGACAATTGTGGGTTGGCATTAGTCAATCCGGTAACCCAAAGCATAGCTGCAGGGGTATATAGCGGAGTTTCGGATGGGAATACCATTCCTGTAACTGTTACGGTAACCGATGCAGCAAGTCCTGCCAACACGACCAATTGTGTGGTAACCTTCACGGTGAATGATGATGATGCGCCTACATTTACCTGCCCAACTCCCACATTAGTATTAAATACTACCGGAAACAGCGGATGTGAGGTAGAGATACCCAACTTGGTGTCATTGGTAATTGATGAAGCCGACAATTGTGGGTTGGCTACAGTTCCGGTAACCCAAAGCATAGCAACAGGGGCGTACAGCGGAGTTTCGGATGGGAATACCATACCTGTAACTGTTACGGTAACCGATGCAGCAAGTCCTGCCAACTCGACCAATTGTGTGGTAACCTTCACGGTGAATGATGATGATGCACCTACATTTACATGCCCAACTCCCACATTAGTGTTAAATACCACCGGAAACAGCGGATGTGAGGTAGAGATACCCGACTTAGTGTCATTGGTAAATGATGAAGCGGACAATTGTGGGTTGGCATCAGTCAATCCGGTAACCCAAAGCATAGCTGCAGGGGCTTACAGCGGAGTTTCGGATGGGAATACAATACCTGTTACTGTTACGGTAACAGATGCTGCAAGTCCTGCCAACACGACTAATTGTGTGGTAACCTTTACGGTGAATGATGATGATGCGCCAACATTTACTTGTCCTCCAAATATCACAATTTACGCCGACGCATCTTGTGCTTATGATGCAAATCCGACCATTACCGGTGATGTAACCAATGAAGCAGACAATTGCATCGTAGGACAAGCGACTTATGCTGATGTACTGTCTGTTGACCTTTGCCCGGGAACAAAATACATTGCACGCACCTGGTCACTCGTGGATGATGCTGGCAATGCCGCTGCTAACCAAGTGCAAATTATAACTATTTTAGACAATACTCCACCGGTTTTAACAAGTACCACTTATGGATTTCCGGATCCAAGTGATAATCCGGATATAGACAATTACTCTTGTGGTAGTACATTTAACTATACAACCGGTGCAGGCATTTGTTTTGCAACTAAAACAATTACTAAACCTACATGGGTAGATGCTTGTGGTGGAACCATCACTAGGACTCATTCTGCCAATAATAGCGTTGTTTTGACAAACTTCCCGGGAACACCGGGTCATGTTCAGGGCAATTTTCCTCCCGGAACCACAACCGTAACATTTACTGGAACTGATTGCTCAGGTAATAACACTCAATGCCAGGTTATTATCACAGTAACAGATGATACAGATCCTACGCTTACCAATTGTCCTGTAAATCAAGCAGTCAATACATCACCTGGTTTATGCAATGCAGAAGTAACGACTATTGTACCAATAACTACCGATAATTGTGGTGTAACCTCAATTACTCATAGTGCAACAGGAGCAACAGTATTTAGTGGTTCCGGTTTTCTAACTACTCACTCTTACAATGCAGGAATGACATCAGTAACGTATGCCGTTGAAGATGCAGCAGGAAATGAGGCCGTTTGCAGCTTTACGGTAACAGTAACGGATGCAGAACCACCTGCCATTACTTGTCCTTCGAATATTTCGGTCAATACTGATGCGGGGCAATGCAGTGCTATTGTAACCTATATAGCACCGGTTGGTACAGACAATTGTTCCGGAGCGACGACAGCCCAGACCGCAGGGTTAGGTTCAGTCGTTGCCTATCCTGTTGGCGTTACGACCAATACGTTTACGGTTACAGCTGCCAACCTACAAACGGCAAGTTGTAGTTTTACGGTAACAGTAACGGATGCAGAGCTGCCGGTCATTACTTGTCCTTCGAATATTTCGGTCAATACCGGAGTGGGGGTATGTACGACAGTAGTAAACTATACTACCCCTGTTGGCACAGACAATTGTCCGGGAGCGACGACTGCTCAAACCGGTGGATTGTCATCCGGTGCAACGTATCCGTTAGGCGTTACGACCAATACGTTTACGGTTACAGCCGCCAACCTACAAACGGCAAGTTGCAGTTTTACGGTAACCGTAACGGATAATACACCACCTTCAATAGTATGTCCTGCCGATCAGACAGTCAATCTGAACGCTTCCTGTTCAGCGACGATGCCTGCCTATTCAGCGGTATCTACGAGCGATAATTGTACGGGGGTGATCAGCGTAGTACAAAGTCCTGCGGCAAGTACGGTATATACCGCCGAGGGCAATCAGGTAGTTACCCTGACTGCAACCGATGCCAATGGCAATACGAACGCTTGCATCTTTAATGTTTACTTTGACGATGTGAATGCGCCGGTGATAGCAGGTTGTCCGAGCAACCAAACGGTAAATACGGGAGTAGGCAATCTGACCTGCACACAAACGGCAACCTGGACTGCACCGAGTGCGACAGACGGATGTACTGCGGTGAGTGTGGTCAGTACCCATTCTCCGGGAGCTACCTTTAGTTTAGGCACTACGACGGTCAGCTATACCTTCAGCGATGGCAACGGCAATAGTTCTGTTTGCAGCTTTACGGTAACTGTGATAGACAATACCGTTCCTGTGATCAGTTGTCCATCAGGTGTGATTGTTGCTGCGGATTCGGGATTGTGCAGCGCGGCAGGGGTTACCTATGCTGCAACGGCAACAGATAATTGCAGCACTCCGGTCATTGTTCATTCCCCTGCATCGGGTAGCACTTTCCTTGTAGGAGTTACCACTGTAACAGCGACCGCCACCGACTTAGTTGGCAACAGCAGCAGTTGCAGCTTTACGGTAACAGTAACAGACACACAATTGCCGGTGATTACCTGTCCTTCGAATATTTCGGTCAATACCGATACGGGGCTATGCAGTGCATCGGTAACCTATTCAACACCTGTTGGCACAGATAACTGCGCCGGAGCAGTAACGACGCAAAGCACCGGATTATCGTCCGGTTCTGCCTTCCCGATTGGAACAACGACGAATACCTTTGTAGTAACTGCTGCCAATAGTCAGTCGGCAAGTTGCAGCTTTACGGTAACAGTAACGGATGCAGAGCTACCGGTCATTACCTGTCCTGCGAATATTTCGGTCAATACCGATGCGGGGCTGTGCAGTGCAACGGTAACATATTCAACACCTGTTGGCACAGATAACTGTGCCGGAGCAGTAACCACTCAAACTACAGGTTTTGGTTCCGGTTCAAACTTCCCGATTGGAACGACGACGAACACCTTTGTAGTAACTGCTGCGAACAGTCAGTCGGCAAGTTGCAGCTTTACGGTAACAGTAACGGATGCTGAACCACCGGCCATTACTTGTCCTTCGAATATTTCGGTCAATACCGATGCGGGGCTATGCAGTGCTGTAGTAACCTATATAGCACCGGTTGGTACAGACAATTGTTCCGGAGCGACGACAGCCCAAACCGCAGGGTTAGGTTCAGGCGTTGCCTATCCTGTTGGTGTTACGACCAATACGTTTACGGTTACAGCTGCCAACCTACAAACGGCAAGTTGTAGTTTTACGGTAACAGTAACGGATGCAGAGCTGCCGGTCATTACCTGTCCTGCGAATATTTCGGTCAATACCGGAACGGGGGTCTGTACGGCAGTAGTAACCTATACAGCTCCGGTTGGTACAGACAATTGTCCGGGAGCGACGACTGCTCAAACCGGAGGGCTGTCATCCGGTGCAACATATCCGTTAGGCGTTACGACCAATACGTTTACGGTTACAGCCGCCAACCTACAAACGGCAAGTTGCAGTTTTACGGTAACCGTAACGGATAATACACCACCTTCAATTGTATGTCCTGCTAATCAGACAGTCAATCTGAACGCTTCCTGTTCTGCGACGATGCCTGCCTATTCAGCAGTATCAACGAGCGATAATTGCACGGGGGTGATCAGTGTAGTACAAAGTCCTGCGGCAAGCACGGTATATACCGCCGAGGGCAATCAGGTAGTTACCCTGACTGCAACCGATGCCAATGGCAATACGAACGCTTGCACCTTTAATGTTTACTTTGATGATGTGAATGCGCCGGTGATAGCGGGTTGTCCGAGCAACCAAACGGTAAATACAGGAGTAGGCAATCTGACCTGCACACAAACGGCAACCTGGACTGCACCGAGTGCGACAGACGGATGTACGGCGGTGAGTGTGGTCAGTACCCATTCTCCGGGAGCTACATTTTCCTTAGGCACGACAACAGTCAGTTATACCTTCAACGATGGCAACGGCAATAGTTCTGTTTGCAGCTTTACGGTAACCGTGATTGACAATACCGTTCCTGTGATCAGTTGTCCATCGGGTGTGATTGTTGCAGCCGATTTGGATTTGTGCAGCGCAGCAGGAGTTAGTTATGCAGCTTCTGCAACAGATAACTGCAGCACCCCGGTCATAGTACATGCACCTATCTCCGGAAGTACGTTTGCGGTAGGCGTTACCACTGTTACTGCGACCGCCACCGACTTAGTTGGAAACAGCAGCAGTTGCAGCTTTACGGTAACAGTAACAGACACACAATTGCCGGTGATAACCTGTCCTACACCTATAACAATCCCGGCATCGGCAGGAGTTTGTGAAGCAGCAGTGACTTATAGCGCAACAGCTTCTGACAATTGCAGTGTGATGGGTATTACTTACAGTCCTGCATCGGGCAGTATCTTTTCGGTTGGTACGACTCCAGTTACTGCAACTGCAACAGATGTGAATGGCAACAGCAGTAATTGTATATTTAATGTAACCGTTGTTGATGACGAAGATCCGGTGATTACCTGCCCCGCAGATATAACAGTACCTGCAGCTTTTGGATATTGCAGTGAGGAGGTGAGTTTTGCAGCGACTGCTACAGACAATTGCGGTGTTTTTGGAATAACTTACAACTATTTACCGGGCAGCAGTTTTGGCGTTGGAACGATTGAGGTTACAGCTACTGCTACTGACTTGTATGGCAACGATAGCTCCTGTACATTTGACGTTACAGTCTTAGATACCCAAGCACCTGTTATAGCAGGTTGTCCGGGCGTGATTACCGTATATACCGGAGCAGGAGATACAGATTGTTCTCAAAATGCAACATGGACAGAGCCGACTGCAATTGACAATTGTATGGGTCCGGTCCTTTGGGCAACCCGAAGCCATGCACCCGGAGCGTTGTTTGGATTTGGCTCGACCACGGTGAGTTATGTGTTTACAGATGCATATTCCAACAGTTCGACCTGTAGTTTTACCGTGGTAGTGGTTGATAATACTCAACCCTTAATTACCTGCCTAGCCGACCAAACGGTCAATCTGAACGCTTCGTGTTCAGCTACGATGCCGGCTTATTCTGCGGTATCTACGAGCGATAATTGTACGGGTGTGATCAGCGTAGTACAAAGTCCTGCGGCAAGCACGGTATATACCGCCGAAGGCAATCAGGTAGTTACCCTGATTGCAACCGATGCCAATGGCAATACGAACGCTTGCACCTTTAATGTTTACTTTGATGATGTGAATGCGCCGGTGATAGCAGGTTGTCCGAGCAACCAAACGGTAAATACGGGAGTTGGTAATCTGACCTGCACACAAACGGCAACCTGGACTGCACCGAGTGCGACAGACGGATGTACGGCGGTGAGTGTGGTCAATACTCATTCCCCGGAGCGACCTTTACTTTGGGCACAACGACGGTCAGCTATACCTTCAGCGATGGCAACGGCAATAGTTCTGTTTGCAGCTTTACGGTTTCGGTAATTGACAATACCGTTCCGGTGATCAGTTGTCCATCGGGTGTGATTGTTGCAGCCGATTTAGATTTGTGCAGTGCGGCAGGAGTTACCTATGCTGCTACGGCAACAGATAATTGCAGTACCCCGGTCATTGTACATTCCCCTGCATCGGGTAGCACTTTCCTTGTAGGCGTTACTACTGTAACTGCGACTGCCACCGACTTAGTTGGCAACAGCAGCAGTTGCAGTTTTACCGTAACAGTAACAGACACACAATTGCCGGTGATTACCTGTCCTACACCTATAACAATTCCGGCATCTGCAGGAGTTTGTGAAACAGCAGTGACTTATAGCGCAACAGCTTCTGACAATTGCAGTGTGATGGGTATTACTTACAGTCCTGCATCGGGCAGTATCTTTTCGGTTGGTACGACTCCAGTTACTGCAACTGCAACAGATGTGAATGGCAACAGCAGTAATTGTATATTTAATGTAACCGTTGTTGATGACGAAGATCCGGTGATTACCTGCCCCGCAGATATAACAGTACCTGCGGCTTTTGGATATTGCAGTGAGGAGGTGAGTTTTGCAGCGACTGCTACAGACAATTGCGGTGTTTTTGGAATTACTTACAACTATTTACCGGGCAGCAGTTTTGGCGTTGGAACAATAGAGGTTACCGCTACTGCTACAGACCTGTATGGCAACGATAGCTCCTGTACATTTGACGTTACAGTCTTAGATACGCAGGCACCTGTTATATCGGGTTGTCCGGGCGTGATTACCGTATATACCGGAGCAGGAGATACAGATTGTTCTCAAAATGCTACATGGACAGAGCCGACTGCAATTGACAATTGTATGGGGCCGGTCCTTTGGGCAACCCGAAGTCATGCACCCGGAGCGTTGTTTGGATTTGGCTCGACCACAGTGAGTTATGTGTTTACGGATGCATATTCCAACAGTTCGACCTGTAGTTTTACCGTGGTAGTGGTTGATAATACTCAACCCTTAATTACCTGCCCAGCCGACCAAACGGTCAATCTGAACGCTTCGTGTTCAGCGACAATGCCGGCTTATTCTGCGGTATCTACGAGCGATAATTGTACGGGTGTAATC
This sequence comes from Sphingobacteriales bacterium, assembly GCA_016700115.1. Lineage (NCBI taxonomy): Bacteria > Pseudomonadati > Bacteroidota > Sphingobacteriia > Sphingobacteriales > Sphingobacteriales bacterium. The sequence continues at coordinate 3,278,218 of CP064999.1, forward strand.
AGCGTAGTGCAAAGTCCTGCGGCAAGCACGGTTTATACCGCCGAGGGCAATCAGGTAGTTACCCTGACTGCAACTGATGCCAATGGCAATACGAACGCTTGCACCTTTAATGTTTACTTTGACGATGTGAATGCACCGGTGATAGCGGGTTGTCCGAGCAACCAAACGGTAAATACGGGAGTTGGCAATCTGACCTGCACACAAACGGCAACCTGGACTGCACCGAGTGCGACAGACGGATGTACGGCGGTGAGTGTGGTCAGTACCCATTCTCCGGGAGCTACATTTGCCTTAGGCACAACGACGGTCAGCTATACCTTCAGCGATGGCAACGGCAATAGTTCTGTTTGCAGCTTTACGGTAACCGTGATAGACAATACTGTTCCTGTGATCAGTTGTCCATCGGGTATGATTGTTGCAGCCGATTTGGATTTGTGCAGTGCAGCAGGAGTTACCTATGCTGCTACGGCAACAGATAATTGCAGTACCCCGGTCATTGTACATTCCCCTGCATCGGGTAGCACTTTCCTTGTAGGCGTTACTACTGTAACTGCGACTGCCACCGACTTAGTTGGCAACAGCAGCAGTTGCAGTTTTACGGTAACAGTAACAGACACACAATTGCCGGTGATAACCTGTCCTTCGAATATTTCGGTCAATACCGATGCGGGGCTATGCAGTGCATCGGTAACATATTCAACACCTGTTGGCACAGATAACTGCGCCGGAGCAGTAACGACGCAAACCACCGGATTATCGTCCGGTTCTGCCTTCCCGATTGGAACAACGACGAATACCTTTGTAGTAACTGCTGCGAACAGTCAGTCGGCAAGTTGCAGCTTTACGGTAACAGTAACGGATGCAGAGCTACCTGTCATTACCTGTCCTTCGAATATTTCGGTCAATACCGATGCGGGGCTGTGCAGTGCAACGGTAATTTATACAACACCTGTTGGAACAGATAACTGTGCCGGAGCAGTAACCACTCAAACTACAGGTTTTGGTTCCGGTTCAATTTTCCCGATAGGAATAACGACGAACACCTTTGTAGTAACTGCTGCGAACAGTCAGTCGGCAAATTGCAGCTTTACGGTAACGGTAACAGATGCTGAACCACCTGCCATTACTTGTCCTTCGAATATTTCGGTCAATACCGATGCGGGGCAATGCAGTGCTGTTGTAACCTATATAGTACCGGTTGGTACAGACAATTGTTCCGGAGCGACGACAGCCCAGACTGCTGGGTTAGGTTCGGGCGTTGCCTATCCTGTTGGCGTTACAACCAATACGTTTACAATTACAGCTGCCAACCTACAAACGGCAAGTTGTAGCTTTACGGTAACAGTAACGGATACAGAGCTGCCGGTTATTACTTGTCCTTCGAATATTTCGGTCAATACCGGAACGGGGGTCTGTACGGCAGTAGTAACCTATACTGCTCCGGTTGGCACAGACAATTGTCCGGGAGCGACGACAGCCCAGACTGCTGGTTTAGGTTCAGTCGTTGCCTATCCTGTTGGCGTTACGACCAATACGTTTACGGTTACAGCCGCCAACCTACAAACGGCAAGTTGCAGTTTTACGGTAACCGTAACGGATAATACACCACCTTCAATAGTATGTCCTGCCGATCAGACAGTCAATCTGAACGTTTCCTGTTCAGCGACGATGCCTGCCTATTCAGCGGTATCTACGAGCGATAATTGTACGGGGGTGATCAGCGTAGTACAAAGTCCTGCGGCAAGTACGGTATATACCGCCGAGGGCAATCAGGTAGTTACCCTGACTGCAACCGATGCCAATGGCAATACGAACGCTTGCACCTTTAATGTTTACTTTGATGATGTGAATGCGCCGGTGATAGCGGGTTGTCCGAGCAACCAAACGATAAATACGGGAGTAGGCAATCTGACCTGCACACAAACGGCAACCTGGACTGCACCGAGTGCGACAGATGGATGTACGGCAGTGAGTGTGGTCAGTACCCATTCTCCGGGAGCTACATTTTCCTTAGGCACGACAACAGTCAGCTATACCTTCAGCGATGGCAACGGCAATAGTTCTGTTTGCAGCTTTACGGTTACGGTGATTGACAATACCGTTCCTGTGATCAGTTGTCCATCGGGTGTGATTGTTGCAGCCGATTTGGATTTGTGCAGTGCAGCAGGAGTTAGTTATGCTGCTACGGCAACAGATAATTGCAGCACTCCGGTCATTGTACATGCACCTATCTCCGGAAGTACGTTTGCGGTAGGCGTTACCACTGTAACTGCGACCGCCACCGACTTAGTTGGCAACAGCAGCAGTTGCAGTTTTACCGTAACAGTAACAGACACACAATTGCCGGTGATTACCTGTCCTACACATATAACAATCCCGGCATCGGCAGGAGTTTGTGAAACAGCAGTGACTTATAGCGCAACAGCTTCTGACAATTGCAGTGTGATGGGTATTACTTACAGTCCTGAATCGGGCAGTATCTTTTCGGTTGGTACGACTCCTGTTACTGCAACGGCAACAGATGTGAATGGCAACAGCAGTAATTGTACGTTCAACGTAACAGTTGTTGATGACGAAGATCCGGTGATTACTTGTCCTGCTGACATTACCGTTCCTGCCGCTTCGGGCACTTGTACCGCAACGGTTACTTTTACCGCTACTGCTACGGACAATTGTGGGGTAGGGGGAATAACATATAGCCCTGTATCGGGCAGTGTCTTTGCGATTGGCACGACCAACGTTACTGCTACTGCTACAGATATCTATGGCAACGATAGCTCCTGTACATTTGACGTTACAGTCTTAGATACGCAGGCACCTGTTATATCGGGTTGTCCGGGAGTGATTACCGTATATACCGGAGCAGGAGATACAGATTGTTCTCAAAATGCAACATGGACAGAGCCGACTGCGATAGACAATTGTATGGGGCCGGTCCTTTGGGCAACCCGAAGTCATGCACCGGGTTCATTGTTTGGATTTGGTTCGACCACGGTGAGTTATGTGTTTACGGATGCATATTCCAACAGTTCGACCTGTAGTTTTACCGTGGTAGTGGTTGATAATACTCAACCCTTAATTACCTGCCTAGCCGACCAAACGGTCAATCTGAACGCTTCGTGTTCAGCTACGATGCCGGCTTATTCTGCGGTATCTACGAGCGATAATTGTACGGGTGTGATCAGCGTAGTACAAAGTCCTGCGGCAAGCACGGTATATACCGCCGAAGGCAATCAGGTAGTTACCCTGATTGCAGCCGATGCCAATGGCAATACGAACGCTTGCACCTTTAATGTTTACTTTGATGATGTGAATGCGCCGGTGATAGCAGGTTGTCCGAGCAACCAAACGGTAAATACGGGAGTTGGTAATCTGACCTGCACACAAACGGCAACCTGGACTGCACCGAGTGCGACAGACGGATGTACGGCGGTGAGTGTGGTCAATACTCATTCCCCCGGAGCGACCTTTACTTTGGGCACAACGACGGTCAGCTATACCTTCAGCGATGGCAACGGCAATAGTTCTGTTTGCAGCTTTACGGTTTCGGTAATTGACAATACCGTTCCGGTGATCAGTTGTCCATCGGGTGTGATTGTTGCAGCCGATTTAGATTTGTGCAGTGCGGCAGGAGTTACCTATGCTGCTACGGCAACAGATAATTGCAGTACCCCGGTCATTGTACATTCCCCTGCATCGGGTAGCACTTTCCTTGTAGGCGTTACTACTGTAACTGCGACTGCCACCGACTTAGTTGGCAACAGCAGCAGTTGCAGTTTTACCGTAACAGTAACAGACACACAATTGCCGGTGATTACCTGTCCTACACCTATAACAATTCCGGCATCTGCAGGAGTTTGTGAAACAGCAGTGACTTATAGCGCAACAGCTTCTGACAATTGCAGTGTGATGGGTATTACTTACAGTCCTGCATCGGGCAGTATCTTTTCGGTTGGTACGACTCCAGTTACTGCAACTGCAACAGATGTGAATGGCAACAGCAGTAATTGTATATTTAATGTAACCGTTGTTGATGACGAAGATCCGGTGATTACCTGCCCCGCAGATATAACAGTACCTGCGGCTTTTGGATATTGCAGTGAGGAGGTGAGTTTTGCAGCGACTGCTACAGACAATTGCGGTGTTTTTGGAATTACTTACAACTATTTACCGGGCAGCAGTTTTGGCGTTGGAACAATAGAGGTTACCGCTACTGCTACAGACCTGTATGGCAACGATAGCTCCTGTACATTTGACGTTACAGTCTTAGATACGCAGGCACCTGTTATATCGGGTTGTCCGGGCGTGATTACCGTATATACCGGAGCAGGAGATACAGATTGTTCTCAAAATGCTACATGGACAGAGCCGACTGCAATTGACAATTGTATGGGGTGGTCCTTTGGGCAACCCGAAGTCATGCACCCGGAGCGTTGTTTGGATTTGGCTCGACCACAGTGAGTTATGTGTTTACGGATGCATATTCCAACAGTTCGACCTGTAGTTTTACCGTGGTAGTGGTTGATAATACTCAACCCTTAATTACCTGCCCAGCCGACCAAACGGTCAATCTGAACGCTTCGTGTTCAGCGACAATGCCGGCTTATTCTGCGGTATCTACGAGCGATAATTGTACGGGTGTAATCAGCGTAGTGCAAAGTCCTGCGGCAAGCACGGTTTATACCGCCGAGGGCAATCAGGTAGTTACCCTGACTGCAACTGATGCCAATGGCAATACGAACGCTTGCACCTTTAATGTTTACTTTGACGATGTGAATGCACCGGTGATAGCGGGTTGTCCGAGCAACCAAACGGTAAATACGGGAGTTGGCAATCTGACCTGCACACAAACGGCAACCTGGACTGCACCGAGTGCGACAGACGGATGTACGGCGGTGAGTGTGGTCAGTACCCATTCTCCGGGAGCTACATTTGCCTTAGGCACAACGACGGTCAGCTATACCTTCAGCGATGGCAACGGCAATAGTTCTGTTTGCAGCTTTACGGTAACCGTGATAGACAATACTGTTCCTGTGATCAGTTGTCCATCGGGTATGATTGTTGCAGCCGATTTGGATTTGTGCAGTGCGCAAGGAGTTACCTATGCTGCTACGGCAACAGATAATTGCAATGCCCCGGTCATTGTACATTCCCCTGCATCGGGTAGCACTTTCCTTGTAGGCGTTACTACTGTAACTGCGACTGCCACCGACTTAGTTGGCAACAGCAGCAGTTGCAGTTTTACCGTAACAGTAACAGACACACAATTGCCGGTGATTACCTGTCCTACACCTATAACAATTCCGGCATCTGCAGGAGTTTGTGAAACAGCAGTGACTTATAGCGCAACAGCTTCTGACAATTGCAGTGTGATGGGTATTACTTACAGTCCTGCATCGGGCAGTATCTTTTCGGTTGGTACGACTCCAGTTACTGCAACTGCAACAGATGTGAATGGCAACAGCAGTAATTGTATATTTAATGTAACCGTTGTTGATGACGAAGATCCGGTGATTACCTGCCCCGCAGATATAACAGTACCTGCAGCTTTTGGATATTGCAGTGAGGAGGTGAGTTTTGCAGCGACTGCTACAGACAATTGCGGTGTTTTTGGAATTACTTACAACTATTTACCGGGCAGCAGTTTTGGCGTTGGAACAATAGAGGTTACCGCTACTGCTACAGACCTGTATGGCAACGATAGCTCCTGTACATTTGACGTTACAGTCTTAGATACGCAGGCACCTGTTATATCGGGTTGTCCGGGCGTGATTACCGTATATACCGGAGCAGGAGATACAGATTGTTCTCAAAATGCTACATGGACAGAGCCGACTGCAATTGACAATTGTATGGGGCCGGTCCTTTGGGCAACCCGAAGTCATGCACCCGGAGCGTTGTTTGGATTTGGCTCGACCACAGTGAGTTATGTGTTTACGGATGCATATTCCAACAGTTCGACCTGTAGTTTTACCGTGGTAGTGGTTGATAATACTCAACCCTTAATTACCTGCCCAGCCGACCAAACGGTCAATCTGAACGCTTCCTGTTCTGCGACGATGCCTGCCTATTCAGCAGTATCTACGAACGATAATTGTACGGGTGTAATCAGCGTAGTACAAAGTCCTGCGGCAAGTACGGTATATACTGCCGAGGGCAATCAGGTAGTTACCCTGACTGCAACCGATGCCAATGGCAATACGAACGCTTGCACCTTTAATGTTTACTTCGACGATGTGAATGCGCCGGTGATAGCGGGTTGTCCTTTAAATATAACGGTTTATACCGGTGCCGGCAATGGTACTTGTACGCAAACTGCCACCTGGATTCCACCGAGCGCTACTGATGGATGTACGGCAGTGAGTGTGGTCAGTACCCATTCTCCGGGAGCTACATTTGCCTTAGGCACAACGACGGTCAGCTATACCTTCAGTGATGGCAACGGCAATAGTTCTGTTTGCAGCTTTACGGTTACGGTGATTGACAATACCGTTCCGGTTATTTCGGGATGTCCCGGTGCTATTACTGTCAATACCGGTATTGGTAATCCAGTTTGTAGTCAAACTGCAAGCTGGACAGAGCCTACTGCGTCTGATAGTTGTCCGGGGGTTGTGTCTTTAACATCACAGAGCCACAGTTCAGGAAGTGTGTTTGGATTTGGAACGACAACGGTTACTTACGTATTTACAGATGCAAACAGCAACAACAGTACTTGCAGCTTTACGGTAACAGTATTCGACAATACGCCACCGGTGATTACGTGTCCTCCACCACAGACAGTTCCGTTAAATGCGACATGCCTGGCAGCTTTGCCTGCCTTTTCAGCCGCGACTTTAACCGATAACTGTTCGGGCAGTATTGGATTGGCACAATTCCCTGTTCCAAGTACAATTTACACAGCAGAAGGCAATCATACCGTTGTACTCACGGCTACTGATGCCAATGGCAATACAAACAGTTGTAATTTCAACTTGTTTATTGATGATGTTACGCCTCCATTTGTGTTTGGATGCCCCACAGACATTACCGTATCTACCGGACCGGGTAATACAACCTGTACGCAATCGGCAACCTGGACGGCTCCGAGCGCAAACGATGCTTGTGTCGGGCCTATCGTTCCTTTGGTCAGTCATGCTCCCGGCACATTTTTCCCGGTAGGGGATACCACGGTTTCCTATACCTTTAATGATGGCAACAGCAACACTTCGGTTTGCAGTTTCACCGTTACCGTATTAGACAACACACCTCCGGTGTTGGTCTGTCCTGCTGCACAGTTTGCAGAAACTGATGATGACGGCGGATATAATTGTACGACCTCCATAGCAGGATTACAGGTAACTGCGCTTGATAATTGCACCTCTACCGGATTGTTGAATTTTACCTACTCTGTCAGTGGTGCGACGGTTATCGGAACAACCAACCATACCGGAAGCCCCTTGAACCTGAGCAGCATTTTGTTTGGATTGGGCAGCAGCACGGTAACGGTAACAGCGGCAGATACCAATAGTCCCACACCTAATGTTGGCATAGTTTGTACCTTTACTGTTACGGTTGCCGACAATGAAGATCCTCAAATTGTATGTGCAATTCCGGCGGCATCTTACGACACTGACCCGGGCGTATGTACTTATACAGTACCGAATAACGGATTGAACCCCACTTTTACCAATGACAATTGCAGCATTGCCTCTGTGCTGAATAATTTTACCGGAACATCTACCCTTAATGGTGCAGTGTTCCCATTGGGAGCTACTACTGTTGTATGGACAATCCTCGATGGAAGCGGCAATACTACTACCTGCAGTTATATTGTAACGGTGGTGGATAACCAGAATCCAATGATTGTTTGCGCCATTCCGGCATCGAGCTACAATACTGATCCGGGAGTTTGTACATATACTGTTATCGGAACAGCTTTAGATCCGGTGTCAACCGATGATAATTGCAGTGTGGCTTTGGTTGTAAATAATTACAACGGATTGTCTTCTCTTAATGGCGCTGTGTTCCCGCTTGGCAATTCTACTGTTCTTTGGACGGTAACGGATGGCAGCGGCAGAACTGCTACCTGTAATTATACGATTACCGTGGTGGACAATCAAAACCCGGTTATTACCTGTGCAACACCTGCCTTGTCTTACAATACAGATCCGAATTTATGTACTTATACCGTCGTTGGAAATATGCTCAACCCTGTTGCTACTTCTGACAATTGCAGTATTCTTTTTGTAACCAACGACTTCAACAATACGGCTACGCTGAACGGCGCAGTATTCCCGCTTGGAAACACAGTTGTTACCTGGTCAATTACTGACGGAAGTCTTAATGGTGCAAATTGCAGTTATACTGTTACGGTTGTTGACAATCAAAATCCCGCAATTACCTGCGCGACCCCTGCGGTTTCTTATCCGACGGATGCTGACGAATGTACTTATACCGTTCCTGACAATAGTCTTAACCCTGTATTGACAGACGACAATTGCTCGGTGTCATCCGTGGTGAATGACTTTAACAGCAGTGCTACGCTAAACGGAGCAGTATTCCCCTTGGGCAATAGTCTGGTTACGTGGACGGTTGTTGACGGAAGTGGAAACAGTTCGACCTGTGCATATACGGTAGTGGTTACGGATACTCAAAATCCTGTACTTGCTTGTCCGGCAAATCAAATCATTCAGACAAGTTCAAACGGGACCGGAGATTGCAGCAGTGCTTATAACATTGCCGATCCATTAAACGATAATTGTACAGGGGCAACATGGGGAGCAACCTTTACAGGTAATGTAATGGGTAATCCTACTGACCTTGCCGGTATTGCGAATGGATCAGACAGCGGGCTTTTAGAATTTAAACTGGGCACGACTACTGTTATGCTCAACGCATCTGATGGAAGCAGTAATATAGCAACTCCCTGTAGTTTTACGGTTACGGTTGAAGATGACGAAATGCCTGTGGCAGTTTGCCAAAGCATCACTATCGAACTCGATAATCTTGGACAGGCGACTATATTGCCCGAAGAACTTGATGGTGGAAGTACCGATAATTGTTCCATTACTTTTAGTGCAAGCCGTACTGAGTTTAGTTGTTTGCATCTGGGAGATAATACGGTGATGCTTACGGTTACTGATCCGGATGGAAACAGCGATGATTGTATTACCACGGTTACTGTGGAAGACAATGTTAACCCCGCTGCAATTTGTCAGGATGTTACCATTTACCTCGATGGAGATGGGAATGCTTATCTGACAGCCGCAGATATAAACAATGGCAGCAACGATAACTGTGAGTTTGTAATGACTATCAGTCAGGACGAATTTAACTGTGCAGAGTTGGGTAATAATATTGTAACACTGACAGTTACCGATAGCAGCAATAACGAAGCAACTTGTCAGGCAATCGTAACGGTTGCGGATGATATTAACCCCAACGCAGTCTGTCAGGATGTATATACGCAGCTTGGTCCGGGCAGTACTGTTACTGTTACGACTGGGCAAGTCAATAATGGCAGCACGGACAACTGTGGAACGGTCAATGAAGTATCACTTACTCCCGATACCTTTACGGCTGAAGGAGCATACCTTGCTACTTTGTTGATTAACGACGGGAATGGAAATGAATCCACCTGTGATGCCACGATTTCGGTAGGTCCATTGGCTACTGCCGACGACAATACACCGATTTGTGAGGGCGCAACATTGATGTTATTCTCCAGCGGAGGAGTGTCATATTCGTGGAGCGGGCCGCTTGGGTTTACCTCTTTGGCTCAAAATCCGGTGATTTCGGGAGCAACTGCTGCTATGTCGGGTATTTATACAGTTACCGTTACGGGTGCCTTAGGATTTACTGCCACTGCAAGCACTAATGTGATTGTTGATGTATATCCTTCCGGCAGTTTAATGGGTACTATGACTACTATTTGCGTTGGGAATACGATAGATATTACAGCGTTTGGCGGTGCTACCTATTTGTGGAACGGGCCTAACGGATTTAGCTCTACGAATGCAAATATTGTAATTCCGAATGTTACAACCGCCATGTCGGGATTGTATGTGGTAACGGTAACCAGTTTGTATGGATGCAGTGTAATGCTGACTTCAAATATAACCGTTCATCCGAATCCGGTAGTTGGTATCATCGGCACTATTGATGCCTGTTCCGGTCAACCCATCACTTTAACTGCAACGGGCGGAGCGACATACATCTGGAGCGGTCCGGGAGGATATACTTCCTCGGGAGCTACTTTGTTACGTCCCAATGCGAATGCCGGTATGGAGGGTGTTTATACGGTAACTGTTACCAATACCAATGGATGCACATCCACCGGCGATGTTTATGTAACAGTCGGAACAACTCCAACTGCGACTATTACAGGCAGTACAGCGACCTGTTTGGGAGGAACCTTAAGCCTGACGGCTTCCGGAGGCGTAAATTACGCATGGAGCGGTCCGGGAGGATATACTGCAAACTCTGCAACTATTACGAGAACAGGAGTTACGTTTGGGATGGGAGGTAACTATATAGTTACGGTAACATCTGCAAACGGATGTACTGCTTCTACGTCAGTAACGGTTACCACCAACGGTGGAACGGCATCTATTACAGGGAATACAGGTTTCTGTACCGGTTCAACCATTACCCTGACGGCATCAGGCGGGACTTCCTACGCATGGAGCGGACCGGGCGGGTTTACAGCCTTTACAGCAACAATGACCCGAAGCGGGGCAACTACTGCTATGGCGGGAACTTATACGGTTACTGTTACCGGAGCGGGGGGATGTACGGCTACTGCAAGTCATACGATTACCGTAGGCAGTACATTTACGGCCGGAGTATCAGGCACGCTTACCTATTGTGAAGGAACGACGATTTCACTAACGGCTACGGGCGGAGTTTCTTACTTATGGAGTGGTCCGGGTGGATACAGTTCAGCAGGGGCTGTTTTATCCCGTCCGTCAGCGACACCGGCTATGTCCGGAGCATATACCGTAACGGTTACGAACGCCGGAGGATGTACTGCAACTGCTACCCGAAACGTAACGGTGAATCCATTACCTACCGCAAATATTACGGGAAGCAATGTGATTTGTCAAGGTACAACCCTGACTTTGACAGCGTCGGGAGGAACCTCCTATGCATGGAGCGGTCCCGGATTTAGCGCTACTACAGCTACAATTAACCGGACAAATGCGACCGTAGCCATGAGCGGGACCTATACGGTTACGGTAACGGGCACGGGCGGATGTAAATCAACGATGAGTATTGCGGTAACGGTCAATCCAAAACCGGTTGTTTCGATTACCGGTCCAGGCAGCGTTTGCAATGGAAGTACTTTATTCCTTACTGCAACCGGAGGTGCTACTTACGCATGGAGCGGTCCGGGTGGATTTAGCTATAGCGGAGCTACCATGGAACGTTCAGGCATGAACAGTTCAGCAGTGGGTAGTTATACGGTTACTGTTACGAGTGTGGCAGGATGTACGAGTACCGCGACCAAGTACGTATCGGTATTGGCAACACCTACGGTCAATGTTTCAGGCACGCTCACTTATTGTGCAGGTGCGAATATTGGTCTAACAGCATCAGGAGGAAGTACGTACTCATGGTCAGGTCCGGGAGGATTTACTGCATCAACGGCTTCATTCATCAGGGTTGTCTCAACGGTTGCCATGTCGGGCGTTTATACTGTAACGGTTACGGCTTCGAACGGATGTTCAAATACAGCGAGCAGAACCATAACCGTCAATCCGTTGCCGATAGCAAGTGCGAGCAGTAACAGCCCGGTATGTGCGGGAACGCAAATTACTTTGTTTGGAAGCGGAGGAGTTGCCTATCAATGGCAAGGTCCGGCTTTGTATAGTTCTACTTTACAAAACCCGGTAAGAAACAGCGCAACGACAAGTATGGGCGGTACTTACAACCTTACGGTAACTGATTCTAACGGATGCAAAGGAACAACGAGCACGGTGGTATTGGTGTTGACGTGTCCGGGTAAAACGGAAACAGAGGTTTCCGGCGTTGAAACCCTGACGGCATATCCAAACCCGACAGGCGGCATGACTACCATTGAATTTAGCACTTATACAGATGAACAGGTTCAGCTCAAAGTATTTGCTGCGGATGGTCGGGAAGTGAGTGTTTTGTTTGACGGAAAGGCCGAGGGTGGAACTTCGAACCAGCTCAGCTTTGATATGAATCCGCTTCCATCAGGTATTTACTACGCTGTTTTGCGGACTGCAAATGGCGAAACGCAGCAGATTAAGTTGATGGTGGTGCGGTAAACGTTCAAATTGCCATGATTAACCGGCAATATACAGTATGAGATAAAGATGAAAGAAAGAGCAACCGGTATATTAACCATACCGGTTGCTCATTTGATCTTGCCTGATTTAATTCCAACGTCATGTTAATTAAAGTGAAGTAATCAGGTTTATAGCACTTTTAGTTTTTCACTTTTAATTTCTTGCCCGGTTAATAAGATAAAAAGGTTTACAGGTCTTGAAATATGCCGGAGTTACTTTTAAAACAGGCTTCTTTTTTTGTCCATAACCTGTAATTGATATTAAAGGAGCACCAAACCAATTCAAAGGTGAATGAAACTGAATCAAAGGTGATTCAAACTGAATCAAAGGTGAATGAAACTGAATCAAAGGTGAATGAAACTTAAGCAAAGGTGAATGAAACTGAATCAAAGGTGAATGAAACTTAAGCAAAGGTGAATGAAACTTAAGCAAAGGTGAATGAAACTTAAGCAAAGGTGATTCAAACTTAAGCAAAGGTGAATGAAACTGAATCAAAGGTGATTGAAACTTAAGCAAAGGTGATTCAAACTTAAGCAAAGGTGATTCAAACTGAATCAAAATACAATTTCCAACTTTTTAATTGACATTTTTTCGAATACAATTGAAATTTATTTTGAGTAAAATTTACCTTTTTTTTAAAATCAATCCAAAAGTATAAGCAAAAACCGGAGATGGATAACCTAAAATTGAGGGTAGTGTCATCAGTTTAGACTACAAGGGCTGTAAAATTGGAGGAGATATTACAAAACCGATAATTAGAAAGATTCTAGTTAAAAATCACCATTCAGGTTTATGAACTCACAATTTTAAGGCAAAAAAGACCTGATTGTTTTGTGAATTAATTCAGGTTCGTATCCTTTTTGCAGCAGATATTGTAGCAGTTTTTGCTTTTTAGGTAATATTTGGCTGATATCAGACAGCAATTCCAACTTTTTAACGGTCAGTAATTCAAGCGTTTGTAAATATTCCCCCTCGTCAATTTGAGTTCTGATGGCTGATTCATAATCTGGGGAAGAAATTCCTTTAGCTTTTAACGCATGAATAATTTTTAATCTTCCCCATTTTTGAAATCTGAATTTATCGGAAGCAAAAAAGTTGCTGTATCGAAGATGATCTATAAAATTTTCGGCAACTAACAATTCTATATAAACTTCTATCTCTTCATCACTTAAACCCCATTGTTTTAATTTGTCGCTAACTTCTTTTTGACATCGTTCCGACTGGGCACAATAGCGTCTGATTTTTAAAAAAATAGGTTTAAGTTCGGTCGAAAGCATAAAAAGTTTTACTCGATAGCGTCCATAAAATTGTTCATAATCTGCTCCGCAAGTTCAAAGTTAGAAGTGGAATGGGTTTGTTTGTCTGTAACAATGTCAATATTTTCAAAAATCTTTTCGACATTGACTTTTAAATCGAGATTGACAATTTCAGAATTGCTGATATTGATATTTCGGGAAACGGCTTTTTCCCGGTAGAGCGTGTCCAATCCCAAATGATAAGAAAAAGCACTTTCATAAGACTCACCGTCGGGGTTATTATCACATCTGCCTTCTAATTTGGCAAAAATATACTTACTTGCCCATGTCCAATAATTGTTTTGGGAATAACTCAAAGGGTGTTCCTCTGCAAAAGTAGCCGGATCGGATGCATTCATGATTTCATCTAATCCGATACTGAATTGTAGGGCAGTATAGTCACCTTCAGGCAACATAATTTTTACGGTTTCTGGGTTTCCCAAATTATACCATAAGACCTCAGAAATCTGATGCTCCGTTCCATCCGATTTAATCAATTTGACCTTGCTCAGGTAAAAGGCGAATTTTTCATATTTAAATCGTTGATTTTCCGGAGAAATATAATCCGTATTTAACTTAAAAGACTGACCGTTAACTAACGGATTTACTTTAAACGTCAAATTATGATCCGGTTCACTTGTTTCGTCACAAGCAGACATACTTGTTAAAACAGATAAAATCAGAACAGATATCAGCCAATAAAACTTTTGCATGATTTAGATTTGGTTAAAACTTGGTTAGTTTGTAGTGAAGTCAGAATTTTACACAAGATACAATTTTTTCACGGGTAGAAAAGTAACTTTGGTTACAAGCCACTGCGATTGGGCAATATTTTTTTGGCTTCCCGCTGTGGAATATTATACTGAAACCGTAATTGCCATTGTGATTTAAAATCAATTTGCGGACCTTCCACTTTAGCTGATAACGGTAAATGATAGTTAAATTCGGCTTGTAGTTTTCCTTTTTGAACAGTAGCCCCCACATAAAAAATGGTGCGTGAAACTTCATTATATTCAGGAGATGGCCGGTCGTTCATATAATCCTGATTTTGCGATAACCAGATTAGTCCTGTTTGGGGAATTGCATCAAATACAGAAACAAACGGCAAGTGATAACGCACCTGCAGGTTTGATTGAATCAGGTTTCCAAAACGATACGTATATTTATTTTCCCGGTTAAGCGTATAATAGCCCGACAAGCCCAACTGAAACCCTTCAACTTCCAACCAGTATAAACCTGAAAACAAAAATCCAATACTTCCGTAACCCGGTAAACTATGCGGTTCTGCTTCATTGATTTCGTTAAAACGGTCGGAAACTCCTGTCGGAACTCTGACACCTCCCTGAAGTATAACAATATGTTTCAATTTTGCATCAGGTTTAAACAATTTGGAATTATACAATTGATACCCTCCGGACAAAATTAAATCCCCCAAACCATTTTCATTCATGTTCAACGTATCGGAGGTTATTCGTTCATTGAAGGCGAACGGAAGGTTTACCATTAAAAAACTACGGCGATTGATGTAATATCTCGCTTCGATATGAATTGTGGAAAAAGTTTCAGCAGAACTTCCAAAAGGATCGTAAACATAATGTTGGTGGTAAGGAAGATTTGTAGCAGTTGTGTTATGAAACTGCATATATTGAGTCAATCCTTTAAATTGTTGTTGTTGCCAACCGGCTTGGATATAAGAAATATCGGGATTCTGAATTTGAGCTATCAATAATACCGCCCTAAAAACAAAGATTGTCCACAATACATCAAACACAAAATTGCTGAAACCCTGCCAATATATTGAAGCTTAAACACCATAGACAATAAACATAATCAAGTGCCTGATAATCTAACCAACAAATTGGCGGTTTAGTATGTTTGACTAAGAAGAATAACGACAAACGAATTTCCTGAAACGGCGTGTCCCTAAAACGCTCCTTTTATGTTGGACAGTTTATAAAAACGTACTGATAGTCCCAGCCAATAGTTTACGGGCAGTCATTTATTTTAATTACAAATCACCATCGAACAAATCTAAGCTGATTTATTCATCAACTCTTTTGGAAGACAGTTATACCAGTTGCTTTTATAGTTTTTTTGCTGATAAAAGAGTTGGTATGGAGAAAATCTTTTGTGGTCATCTACTCTGCTACGCTCATAAGGGCTGTGGTTAAGAAAGTGTCGTATAATATTTAACCGTTCTTGGTTGATTTGCCCTCTTCCTGCCTGTAAGAAAGGTTTAAGGCGACTGTTAGTGGTTTCTATCATGGAAGAGGAGCGATTGGCTTTTGTTAAAAGTAACGTGAGGTTGGAAATTGGAGTCTTATTTTACAAGGGATTAAGTGATATTAAGCAACAAATTGGATGGTGTTTGTGTAATTATTTTCGTTGGGGATAAAAACAGATGGTTTTTTATCTAAGTGTTGATAGGCAATTAGAGCAGCCATAAAATGTGTAGCTGCGTTTTCCGGTTTGCGATGTCTTGTGTGTTCTAAATTGCAAACTGTTTTCAGAATATCATTTACCGATTCAATCAATGCTCTTTTTTTACTGAGAGA
This sequence comes from Sphingobacteriales bacterium, assembly GCA_016700115.1. Classification (NCBI taxonomy): domain Bacteria; kingdom Pseudomonadati; phylum Bacteroidota; class Sphingobacteriia; order Sphingobacteriales; species Sphingobacteriales bacterium. Next base: position 3,294,361 of record CP064999.1, read on the forward strand.
GACATCTTTAGGCAAAGCGGGATATTGATTTTTACGGTTCTTCTTTGGTTTTAGGATAAGCTGTAAACCTTGTTTAACAAATTCGTCAAAGAGTTTGGTGTAATAGCCTTTGTCTGCTGCACATTTGCCCTGCAAGTTGCCCAACAGATAGCGCAGCAAGTTGTGGTTATTGTCTGCCACATTTCCAGCAGTAAGCGCAAACTTAACAATTTCTCCGAATTGGTTGATGACTAAATGCAACTTCAAGCCAAAGAACCAACCTGTGGAGGTCTTACCTTTGGCAGCGATGTCTTTAAACACCCGATTTTGGCTTTGACGATGTATATGGCATACCGGTAATTTGGTTGCGTCTATGAAGTAACAGCCTGTTTTGAGGGCTTTTTCACATGAACGTAACATCCAAAGCACTAATACCGGCAAGCATTTGTGTATCAATGATAAAAAGTGCTTATAGCCAGGTGCTTTTGGAAAATAATGGTTAAATTCGCCCAAAATGAGTTGTTCATAGTAGTATTGAAAAGTTTTGTAACCGGATAATTGGTAAAATACAAGAATTGTGGCTATTTCCGATGGACTTAAACCAAGCTTTCGTCCCCGAGGTTTATGACCCAAAATACAGTGTGATTGATTGCAGTTAGTATAGTCAAGCAATAAATCGTCAATCTCTATGTACAACGATACCAGTTTGTTTGTTATAACAAGAAGCATAAAGAATAGAGGGGTTGTTGGTTGGTGATTTTTTTTCCAAACTCAAAATTATATCAACCACAACCTCTTTTTTCTATTCCCAACTATTATCAACATGGCTGCCACACATTAAAAAAAAGAAGGGAGGCGATATCTTTGTAATTTTGCGAATTGCAAACCCAAAATCAAAGTATATGCCTCCCAACATTCTGCCTTTAGAGTTATATAAAGACATCCTGTCAGTAGCAAAGATATTACAATTAAGGGATTTTCTGTACTGTTTTATGTGTATTCGATATGGAGTAAGTGTACGGAGTTTATGCCGCTATAGTAACTACTCTGTTCGCACTTGGTTTCGTTTTATGTCAGAGGACTACCTGTGGGAGCGCATTCGTATGAAGTTGTTTTTGAAGTGGGTGTATCAACCGGAGGAGAATTATATTATAGCCATAGACGAAGTGGTAGAAGGGAAAAGTCGGGACAAGACCTATGGTTTGTCGAAGTTTTGGAGCAGCATTCAGAAATGCCCCATATTCGGGATTTGTTTTTTTGTGCTTCTCTGATAGCTGTGGGGAAACGGAAATCATATCCGATGGTGGTAGAGCAAGTCGTACAGACAGAGGGGGACAGGAAGCGGATAGCGGAACAGAAAAAGAAGGCATTAGCTGGCAAGCGCAGTGCCGAAGGCAGATGTTTGGTTCGTGGCAGGAAGCAAGGCAGCAAAAACCGACCCAAGCAGCCCAATCCTACGGCATCCTTTCGGGCATTCACCGCCTTGTTAAACAAGTTGCTTTCGTGCTTACCGGGCATCAACCTGACCTATATGGTAGCAGACTGTGCTTATGCCTCGGCAGATTATTTCTCTGCGGTAACAAAGACCGGACTTCACCTGATTACCCGTTTGCCTGTAAATGCCGCCCTCGTCTATGCCTACTCAGACCCAGTAGCCCCAAAACATCGGGGAAGACCCAAAAAATACGGAGAAAAAGTAGATTTGAACAACCTTGATAACCAAGAACTGAAAGACACCAAAACCGAAAATGGTCTCCTTACTCAGATATGGCAACTGCCCTGTTACAACAAATCCTTAAGCAAAAACCTGTTAAATGTGGGGATAGTAAAAATAACCAATTTGAAAACCCAAAAAGTAGCCTTCTCTAAATTTTGCACCACCGACCCTAACCTCGACTGGCAAACTATGATAGATTATTATAGTTTGCGTTTTCAGATTGAGTTTGACTTTCGGGATGCCAAACAATTTTTCGGACTATCCGATTTCAAAAACTACACCTCGAAAAATCTGACCAATTTTGTTAATCTATGCTTTACCGCTACCTTGACGGCTAAAATTTTGCAGGCACAATATCAGGTTAAATACAATAACCCTAACTTTAGCATTTTAGACCTCAAAATACTCTGTAATACGCGTTTTACGGTCAAAACAGTTATTAAATTGGTACGAAAATCGCCCGATTCAATTTTTAATACTCAATTCGCAGACGGGTTTATGCCAACAGATTTGGTCAATGTCGCTTAAATATCTATAATATAGAAGAAAAAACACGACCGTCTTATCTTATATTTGTGGCAGCCTTGTTGTATTATTTATCTAAATTTAATTCCAACCTCACGTTAAAAGTAATTGTAATTTTTGCAACATAGTTTGTGCTCTTTCTGCTCCGATTTGTTGGATGAGCATCGTTTTCCATTGTTCGGCTTGCTGTTGGTGATAAACTTGATGGGCATTTTGTTTACAACACCGTGTCTTGTGCTGATGCTTGCAGATACAAGCCTCTACCTGCCACAGAAAAGCGATGTTCCGGTCGCAAGTTGTTTCCGGCGTAAGCAAGTCCATCACTTCGGTTTCTATATCGGCAATATATTGGGTTGCGGCAGGTATTTGTTTTTCAAAGAAGTCAACGGATTTTTGCAATTGCTTATCGGGTATTTCTCTGAATAGTTGACAAACAGTTTTCAGTATTTGTCGTGCTTGCAGGTGGGTAACCCACTTGCCATGTTCATCAAAAAAGGCAAAGGCGTTTTGGCTTTCCTGCAATAAAAATTGAGCGTTATCGTACTGTTGCATCGCTAAATTGGCTTGGTTTCGAGCATTCTTTACTTCTCGAATAGCCGTTTGTACCGCTTCTTTGTTTTTCGTGGCGGGGATCAGTTGTTCGTCCAATGCTTTCTGTGCCTGACGCAAGACTTTTTCGGATTCCTCCCAAGTCGAAAAGGCTTTTTTGAACTTATTCTTTAGACGAACAAGCTCCTTGCTGATGACATGATAATAATGAAATAAATCGCCATAAAATACAAGGTCTAACCCTTTTAAACTCGACCCAATTTGAGTGGCAAAGTCTGCACAAATGTTCAGTCGTTTCAAATCACTATCCCCCAAAATAGACTTCAAGTAGCCAGTCCAAGTTTCCGATTTACGGTTATCTGCCTTCACCAAGCATAATATGTAGCCTGTCCGGCTATCTATCATCACTAAATAGGGAATAGTCCCCTCAAAGGTTTCGTCTATTGCCAAATAAACAGTAAGCTCATGAGGCAAGGTGTCGTAGGCGGGAAGAACCGAACCAAATTTGCGAATAACACCGGATACTTCTCCTTTGCCCACGCCTAATCCACGAAGTCGAAGCGATTTTATAATACCACTAACGCTTGAATGATGAAGCAGGTACTCCTGAAGAATGAGCAACTCTATTCCCATTCTAACAGGGGGCATTCCTTTTTGACCAGCAAACCCCATTTCTCTAATAAAAATGACACTATCTGCTTGTAATTATAACAAGTGCTACGAATAATTTTGTATTGTCTGGCTATCTTTTTGATACTTCCCATAACTTTCCAATGCAATTACTTCTTGACCAATCGAAAGAATTTGAAGAGGGTTGTACTTTGTAGTGAACATAGTTTATGTTTTAGCAACACTATATTACATACTTCCTCTCTTATTTCATTCAATTGTCCAACGTTTTTAGGGACACACCGAGAGGCTATTATTAAATCAAATAAAATGGCAAACTCCTTTCAAAATCAAATCCGTTTCGCCCCCGATTCTTTGATACCCAACACCATGTGGACTGAGTTTCCACTCAAACAAAAGCCACGTTCTATTTAACCGGACTAACCCCCGGCAGACTTTATTGGTTTCAAACCCGCACCTTTAGCACGAAAGGATTTAGCGAATGGTTTGATCCTTTTCAGTTTATGGTTCGGTAACAATTTGATAATGGTGGAGTTTGTTGCCAAAAATGCCTTGCCTTGGGAAGGGGAGGGGGTATTTGTTGTGTAAAATGTTTTTTGTTGGTTTGTTGTATATTTGTGAATTGTGAGTTGTGTGTAGGTAGCTAAATTTGGCTGTGTATGTGCAATTAATTTACGCATAAGCCCCATTTAGATGTCAGGCTAAAAACTACTACAAAACCATATATTGATTTAACAGGAACAACCATTACAGACACAAAGCCGCACACGCCGATTTTAAAAAATCACGCCTTGAGCTAACCGGAATCATCTTTCACCCGATGAACCAAACATCGGTTAATCGGGCTATATTAGTCCGATAGTATTTACCCTCTATAAAGTATATGATCTGCAAAGCAGCCAACTCGCAAAACTGTTTTTCAGCTATGTTTTAGAAGGAATGCCCTACGGAAGTGCGTTGTGAAAAGCAAAAACAGACTTGATTCGTTCCAAAAACAGGCCTTTGTTTTGGAGTGGTGTGTTTTGATGTGGAGAGGTTGAAATGAATCAAACGTCCAATAATTTTTTTAAATTTTGGGGGGGAATTATTTTTGATTTAAAAAACAAATATTTAAATTTGAGCCGCCATAAAATAATAGTGAATAAATTGATATAACCTACCAATATTAATTTACTTTGTGTTGGGGTTGTTGGTAGCAATTTAAATTTGTGGATATAGTCCTCACTAGTGTTGAAAATTAACTTAATCTATCATTGTTATTAACTCATTTATATAGTTACCTAAAAGTACTCATGTTAGGTTGAACAAACAAATAGCTACTTATGGATAAATTACAACTAATTGCTAATTCGGGCATACAATTTTACAAGTTTAATTTTTCTATTAACCTTAATGAACGGCTGATACCAAACATTGGGTTTTATGAGTTTTTTGATCCGGAAAATATTATAGTTGGGCTGGAATTTGCTATACACCTTGCTGATTTTGAATGTTGGGTCAGCAAAAAAAAGTTAGCAGAAGATGGTTATATAATTGACGGCGAGGTATTGATTGATCTCATTGATATTTCCACGTTACCTACTTTAGATGAAGAAACAGATTGTTATTCCATTAATGAAGTTAATACAGCTCTTACTCATTTTGAAAATAAATGGCTGCCCATACCTTATTTTGAACAAGATGATGCAGACAATTTTCAATTTGGGCCAATAAATTGGTGTCGATTGAAATTAATTCCAAAGAATTCTATCAATAAAAACAAATCATACGAGGCGATACTTGTATTTGATACGTCAACAGATAATGACAAGGAAGGACCTTTGTTAGAAGAGACGCACAAAAAATATGGTTTATGTAAAGACTTAGACTTGTTACTAAACTATACTAATGACAAGTATAACTGTGAATGGGTACGCAATTATATTGCTAAATTGATTTATGGAAACGAGGATAAAGTTCCGACGGATTTTCCTTCAACCAAGTACATAGGTTGGTATATATACTTTATCAAGTACCTATCAGAGTCAGGAAAAATTCCCGGTGTCGAACTTTACCCAAATGATTTGAGTAATTCAATAGATGTAGATTTAATTTTGGATATTGGGAATTCAAATACCTGTGGTGTTTTGTTTGAACATCCAAGAGATGATAGAACTTTTGAGTTCAATAATGTCAAAAGACTTATTATACAGGACTTATCTAATGCTGAACTGAGCTATGATTCCCCTTTTTCAATGAGGCTGGTCTTTCACAAATGCAATTTTGGAGATATTGGAGAGATGGGTTATGGCAGTTCGCGGTTTCAATGGCCAAGTTTTATCAGAATTGGAGAAGAAGCGCACAGATTGATTTATCATTCAACGAATGCGATTAGTGTGGACGCTGCTGAATTAGTAACAAATCATTCAAGCCCTAAAAGATATTTATGGGACACTGAATGTGTAAATTCACAATGGGAACTGATTAAAACAGGTGATATTGACACTGATTTAGATAGTTCTCTTTGGATTGAGGGCATCTCACAGCAATTTGCAAAAGATGGCAGCTTTTCAAAAGCAACAGGCTTCGGAAATAGCAATAACTTTTCAAGGCGTTCGCTAATGACTTTTGTTTTTATAGAAATTTTTATCCACGCACTTTCCCAAATTAATTCCCATGAATTTAAGTTTGCACACGGGAATGTAACAGTTGCACGTAGATTGAGGCGTGTAGTGATTACGTGTCCGACAGGAATGGTTTTGGAAGAACAAATACGCTTGAGAGAGTCTGCTCATTTTGCCGCGATTGCACTTAGCCGATACTACAGCAAAACTTTTAATTTGGAATATAAGGAAGAAGATGACAAACAAAAAATTGAAATAATCCCCTCTATAAAAGACCTCAAAAAAGGGGACCAAAATGCCGACACAAAAAGGGATTGGATGTATGATGAGGCTACTTGTAGTCAATTAGTATTTATCTATGCAGAGATTGCGAAGCGTTATCTCAATGATTGCAACCGTTTCTTCAATTTATATGGGAAATATCGAAGAGATTTGCCTAATTATGAGAAAAAATCCATTACTATAGGTTCTATAGATATTGGCGGAGGTACGACTGACCTAATGATATGCAGCTACATGTATGGCGATGGTGGAACCGCTGTAATTACACCATATCCGTTGTACTGGGAAAGTTTCAACTTAGCAGGTGATGACTTATTGAAAGAAGTTATACAACAGATTATCATAGAAGGAAGAATAGAAAACGAAAAGTTCAGAGGATGTACCGGAGTTATTCAGAACTATGCATTAGAAAAAGGAGTTGAAAATATTGAGCGGAAATTGAACAGCTTTTTCGGACTTGACACATGGAACGTCATGGATAGTACAAGCAAGCAAATTCGACATGTGTTTAATACTCAAATAGCGATACCGGTTGCTGAAAAATATCTTGAACATGCTCAACAAAATTTAGAGGATACCATCTACACTTATGAAATGTTTTTTCCTGTAAATAAACCCAATAAAGACTTATTGATTGCCTTTGAAAGCCATTTCGGCTTTAAGTTTGAAGATATACGTTGGAAGCTCTCTTCACAACGTGTTCATGATATTGTAGAAAGAAAATTTGAGCCACTTATAAAACAACTTAGCATTTTGCTTCATGCTATGAGATGCGATTTTATCTTATTGGCGGGACGGCCGACAAAATTTACCATCATACAAGATTTATTTCTGAAATTTTACCCCGTATCACCTGACAAGATCATCTCTTTATCGAATTATTGGGTTGGCAGATGGTATCCGTTTCAAGATCAAAACGGCTATTTCGAAAATAAGGATTCAAAATCTTTGGTTGCAGTTGGAGCAGCAATTTCTTTATTAGGAGGCAGATTGGATTTGCTGAATAATTTCAGAATTAATTTGGACTTAATGAAAACTACTCTTACTTCTACAGCAGAGTATTTTGGCGTTTTTAACAGACAACTAAACAGGGTCGATGATATTTTTCTCAGCCCTGATGTAAACAGAAAGATTATCTTAATTCATAGCCTCCCCACAACCTTTGGATTTAAACGACTGTTGGCAGAATTTTATCCTTCCCGACCAATCTACTTACTTGAATTAAATTGGGAGGAAATAAAGAAATTTGTAGTATCAAAAAACCCTAACTTTGAGGACAATCGAAAAAAGGAGGAAGTAGAAAAGTATATTATAAACCTAAAAAACAGGATGCCCTATCGTGTATCTCTGTCCAGAGAATATCATGACAACAAAGAGATACTGAAGATAGAATCTATTGAGGATAAAGAAGGTAACTTGATACAAAAGTCTTTTATTAAATTAAAAATCAAGACGATTGTGGAAGACGAAGGGTATTGGCTGGATAGTGGAGAATTTTTACTCAAAGTTGAAGCCAGATAACCTAAATCGTATTTCAAAAAACTAATTGGAAATGAAAAATTACACCAAAGAACAAGTTGAAAGTGTAGTAAAAATAGCTGATAACTTTTTGGCTGAAATCAATGAGGCGGTGAAATGGGCTGAGGCATTTTTGAAGCCGGAACTAGCAAAGCATAGTAGCGAAAAATTAAAATCTATACGAAGAGAAGTCAATAGATTACATTATGCATTAGTGGAAAACCCTTCTGCAGCCTTATATGGATTAAGCCAGGTGGGTAAGTCTTATTTGATAAAAAACTTACTTAGCATTGAAGGGCAACCGCTTTGGATTACTGATCAAAGCACCGGCAAAAAATATGATTTTTTGAAGGATATAAATCCTAAAGGGGATAAAGTAGAAGCTACAAGTATGGTAACGCGGTTTACAACTAATAGTGAATTGCCGAACAAAGAATATTCAATTAAAATGAAACTCCTTAGTCCGAAAGATATCATCCTAATTTTATGCGACACCTATTATCGCGACTTAACTAGCCATAGTAACCTGCCTACATCCGATGATATAGCAAGCTATTTAGAAACTACTCTGTCCTATATTAAGTCTTCTACTGAAAAACAAGATTATTTGTCAGAAGATGATGTCATGGAAATTAAGGAATACTTATCAACAAATTTCCCGGATAAATGCAGAGATATTATTCATTCAGGATTTTGGCAAATTACGGCTGCCGGTATCAACAAATTAGGAGTGGATAAATGGAACATGGTCTTCCATATTTTATGGTGTAAAAATGAGTACATCAGCAATATATTCAATGCCCTGATTAATGAATTGCACAAAATAAAGTTTGCCAAAATTATTTATGCTGAGTTCAGGTCTATTTTAAGAACGCATGGTACCATTCTGCATGTAGATAGACTTAAAGAATTGGGTGAAGAACCTGTGTTTGCAGATGTTTCTAAAAGCGACTGGTTGCCCGATGTGCAGTTTTTTGAGCCAAATAGTAATAAGACTTTTTCCATAAGGAAAAACCATTTGTGCTCGCTTATTGAAGAGTTAGTCCTACCTCTTGATCAAGAACTTGAAAAGACTAAATCTTTTTTGAGCCATTCAGATTTATTGGATTTTCCGGGTGCCAGAGGCCGTCTGACTAATATAGAAGCCAAAATTGGAAAAGAGCATATCGGGCAAATGGTTTTACGGGGTAAAGTGTCTTATATATTCAATAGATATTCACGACTCAACTTAGTCATGAATCTGTTATTTTGCAATAATGATGAACAAATAGCTACTTCAGAAATTTCTGTATTGCTAAATAGTTGGATTAGTGAATACATTGGGCAATTGCCCGAAGAAAGAACGGCGTTTCTGAAAGACACTGAATTACCCCCATTGTTTGTAATATATACCTTTTTTAACAGAGATTTAACATTTAATTCAATTAACGATAATGAGAACTCGCTAAGTTCTAAATGGACTAAAAGATTTGTCACCATTTTTGAAGACGAAATTGTTACCAAAAATTTTGACTGGCATAAAAATTGGTCTCTTGAGAGTCCGTTTTTTAAGAATAATTACCTGCTTAGAGACTTTGAATACTCTAATCAGATTTATTCGGGATATGTAACACATGGCAAAGAGGTTGCCTTAATACCTCCTCCCCAAATGCCTGATTATTTTCCAAAGCTGAAACAATCATTTTTAAAGCACGAATTTGTTAAGAACTATTTTGACAATCCTGAAGAAATGTGGAAGGAGTCTGCGGAGTTGAACAAAGATGGTAGTGAGTTAATCATAAAAAACCTCAATAGAGTATCCGGAAACATAGCAAGAATTAATAAGTTTGTAAGACGACTTCGGAAATTGAAGAAGGAATTTCATAAAGAAATGAATAAACACTATCATAGTGAAAAGGCAAGTGAAAACATTCGAAAAGCAGGAGAACAAGCGGGAAAGATTAAACTTGACATGGATATTTGCTTTACCAGAAACCCTTATGCTTTTGGAAGATTTATTAAAGCATTTCTAATTGACGAAGCAGAAATCTATAATTTTTTAAAAGACAAGATCAATGACCTAATATTTATTGAAAATAACAACCTGCAAGCCTATACCTTAATTAGAAGCAGGTTGGGCAGCACCATTGACAAATCTTATGAAGATAACCTAAACACTCTTACTAAGGTATATCATTTGGGTTCTCTTGAAGAAGCTGAGTTAAAAATGAAAAATCAAGGCATAGACTTGCAGGTACTTTTTTATGGAGATGAAGTGATTGATAGTATTAAAAATAATGCCACCCTGCTTGCTGACGCGCTTCGCGATTTGTGGTTTAAGAAATATCTTAAAAAAGATAATTTTCACGAGGTTTTAGGTATCGGCTTTTCAGAAGACTCTCTTGGGAGTTTACTGAACAACATAGAAGAAACTTATAAAAATTTGAGAATTTCGGAACGAATTGCAAACAACCTCAGAGAGTTTGTAGATAACTATGATTCCAGTGATAAAGCTGAAGAAATGATAGCAGATATGAGTGCCGCTATTATAAATAACTTTATAACCCAAATGGGTTGGGGATTTTATAGTGACGAATTGGTTGAGAAGATTAAAGAGACCAATGAAAAAGATAAACTTAATTTAGAGTTTAGTTCAACAGAACCTTTAGAAACAGCAGGCAATGAAGATTTGTCGGATTTATTTGATTTAATGAGTCGGTATGATGAAGAAATTTGCAAAGTTAATTTAAACAGGGAAACCCTTCAAAAATACCCAAACATCTATAACATTAAAAAATGGCAAGACCTAATGCATATCTCTTTCATTGCCAATTGCGATATCCCTAATTATGATTTACTTGGAAATGAAAGATTAGGGCAATTGCTTCAAAAAATACAAAATGTTGTTTTTGATAACGATATCGCACCTATGTAAAATGTTATAAATGATGAAATTCAAACAACTTGCAACAAGTACATTAAAAACCAATGAGGCATTACTTTGGAATAAACAGCCTTTATACAAGAAGCATGCTCCATTGAGGGGGTATTTAATAGCTAAATTAGGGGCAGGTTTTGAACATTTTTTTGCCCAACCCATACTGGATAAAAAAGGGGGAGTCATTAAAGGACTTAAATGGGGAACCGAAGACAAAGGTACTATCTTTAGCACTTACAAGGAAATTTGCGAAAAAGCAGAAAATGACAACAGAAAAAAAATTGAAGAACAAGTTGAGTCGGTAAAACAATTTATAGTTATTCTTTCGGACTCTGGTAATGAGGAAGATAAGGAATGGACAGAAATGCTGAAAAAATGTTTATCCTCAATTAGTGATGAACATATATTTTTCGATGGAGATAGAGTTGTTTTGACAAATTGGGGGCTTAAATCCATCCCTCCTACACCAATATTTCCATTTGAATTAGGAAGCAAAACCAAAGCCACTCGCGAAACGGAACCGTCCTCAGAAGAAGAGGAGGCAGACACTTCTCAAGATACAGAAGAACCTGATAATATAAACGATGATCCCAGTAGGGAAAAATTTCCTAGCGATGTAGAGACTAAAAATGAAGAATCTGAAGAAGAAAACACAGAAGGAGACACTACCGAGGAGGGAATAATTGAAGAACCGGTTGATGATGAAAAAGGTATTAGTTCAGAAGGTCCTGCTGAAGGAACAGAACCAATTCCTCCTGAAAATGGCTCTAATAAGGCCAAAACAAATGGAGATACAAAAAAAGAAAAAGATGAAAATAGCAATTTGCCTCCCGATAACACTAATAAACGATGGGACATTTTTAAGTGCAATTGGTGGTGGTGGCTGCTGCTGTTACTGCTACTACTGCTAATACTTTTTTTGTTAACGAGATTTGAAACATGCAAAAACCCCATAACTTATCTTCCCGAAAATCCCGGATTAGTTGTACCGGTTGATTCGTCAGAGTTGACAATTGATGGAGATAGTCTTCGAATTATAGCGGGCGACCGGTTAAATATTGCGCTGAAGGGGGCGAACAAAGATATTGAGGCCTTTGCAGTAAAATTTAAAACAGCTTATCCCGATGAGCAATACTCCATTATTTACTACGACACATTAATCTCCTTGATCCAAATTAAAATTCCTACTTCTGAAAGAGAGCAACTAATAAAAGAAATACCGAAAAAAATTCCGGAATTTGATATGTTGGTTTGGCATGAGAGTATTTTCACAAGAGACGTTACTCCATCTGACCCAGGTTTTCAAGATGCCTCAAAATCATGGTTTCTTGAAGTGATACAGGCCAACGTAGCATGGAGCACTACTTATGGCTCAGATTCGGTTTTAATAGCCATAGCAGATGATGGTTTTGACCTTAATCATCCTGAGCTTGCGGGGCGACATTTATACGAGCGAAATTCTCTCAATAGATCAAATGATGTCTTTACTTACAAAGCATCTATTCATGGGTCGCATGTTGCAGGATTAGCAATAGGTAACAAGAATAATAATTCAGGTGTGTCCGGTGTGGCACCGGATTGTAAATTTGTTCCTATTCAAGTGAGTTCAAATAAGGGAATTATGAGCAGCACTGCAATTGTAGATGCTATTTTGTACGGCATTAACCAAAAGGTTGATGTCATAAACTTATCCTTGGGCATGAAATTTAGCCCTGTGGTAGCCACCTTTCCTGTGAGTGTTCAGCGCGATATGATTGCCAACATATTGAAAGACGAGGAAGCATTTTGGAATGAGCTGTTTGACCTGACACAGGAAAACAATGTGGTGGTGGTAATAGCAGCAGGAAACGATAATGTATTAGCAGGCTTAGACCCAATGCAAAGAAGTGCTAATACCATTAAAGTGTCTGCGGTAAACTTTTCTCTTCGAAAAGCTTCATTCAGCAATTATGGCGATTTTACCTCCATTTCGGCACCCGGTCAACAGATTTACAGCAGTATTCCAAACGGACAATTTGAATACTTAGACGGATCAAGCATGGCAGCACCTCTTGTAGCAGGTGCAGTAGCTTTGATAAGAAGTATAAAACCCGATATGAGTCCATCAGATATAAAAAACTTGTTAGTAAATACCGGACGAGTGCTAAGTTCTGACATAGGACCTTTGCTTCAATTAGGCACAGCATTGTCAAATATTGACAACCCTAACATCAACCCGCCTAACGATAATTGTGCTGATGTACAAAACAAAATAGACGAACTGATGGCAGAGATTGAAAGATTGAGGACGATCTGCCCAAATATAGTGCCTATTGATACTATGCGAATGCCGGAAGTTATTGACAATCTGGATTTTTGCTTGGGAAGGTGGCGAAGCACTTCTTATTTACACAACGATGCAGGTGAAAAGATTACCTTATTTTTTGACTTCCTACCACAAAGCAATGGGCTGCTTACACTTCTTGAACCGGATGGCACTTTATGTAAAGCTCCCTTATCTTTGCAGGTAATTAACAATGAGTTTGATGTAAACCAACTTGAGGATGCTTTTTGTGATGGCACAAATACCTTCTATACCCAATATACTTTTACTTGTGCAGCCGACAGCGAAGGTTATGCACAGTGCGTTGCAGAAAACAAATTAATTAAAGCAAACCGAATTCTTTTTAAATTAGTAAAGGTGCAGTAAGATGCCGTTGATATTTTTATATAGATTTGCATAACTGTTTAAATTAAATTTACGTCTTGATGAAAAAAATTGCCGAATACATAGGTTATTTCTTGTTTGTACTTGGATTGCTGCTTTTTATAGCCATGTCTTACTTTGGGATTCTCTATATTTTTAAAGGAAATGACATCGTTGCTTTTGCTATAGCACTACTACTTACGCTTGCATTGGGAGGTATTGTCTATTATATTGCCGGTGCTAAAAAAAAGGAGATCGACAAAGGCTTCACAATGACTGAAGGAATTGGATTGTTTATCTATTTTGGAATAGCCCTCATAGGCTTTATTGCCATGTTTCATTTTATGAATGTAGATTTTTTTCTTAAGGATAAGATAGTAAGCGATGGCATTGCCAAAGTAGATGTACTGAGCGATATGGTTAATCAGTACCAACTTCAAGTAGCAAAAACTAAACAAGATTTACTATTAGAAGCGCAAAATCACATCACAAACTACAACCAAAACAATAACTATCCAATAAAATCAGAGCTTGCAAAATATGGGGTTAATGTAAATGATTTTAGAAATTTAAATAGTAATGTTGAAAATGCTCTAAACATTAGAGAAGTTGCGGCTTTAGCATTATTGACCCAAATCCAAAATTTAGATTCAAATAAGCTACTGGAATACAAACAGGTGTTTACTGCATGGAACAGAACACAACTTCGCAAAACATTTGACGACTTAGATAAGGAAGCCTTACAGCGTCTTGAGCGGTTACAAAAAGCATTTAAAGGCCCCGATACAAACGTAAAGTGGAATGCGCAAAGCTTTAATTACCCACCCCTTCAACCACAAAGCGGAAGTATTATTTCATCGCCCTTTGAGTTAATAGAAAAATACAAACCAGGATGGGTACTGCCCATACTCTTTGCCTTACTCATACACTTTTTTATCTTAACTCCATATTTATTGGAACAACGAAGTGGGAGAATCTATATAGGTAAGGGCGACAATATTGGAAAAATATAGATTAAAAAAAAACAATAAATATGTCTAAAAAAAACGAAATTCTTGTCAACATTAAAAAAATTAAGGCCGAAGATCTTTACCGCTATATATATGATGAGATAGTCACATTTAAAGAATTGCAAGAAACTGGCAATTTTGAAAAAGTTAAGCAGGATTTTGTCACTGCTAAATTGGAAGAAGATTCGGTTTGGAAACAGGCAAAATACCAAAATTCGATTGCACTTTATAAGGAGTATGAGAAAAAATATCCAGAAGGGCGATACTTAAATGATGCTAAAACGCGCATTGAAGAAATAACTGAGCGTGAACGGGAGGATACTATATGGCAAAAAGCCAAAAGGGAAAATACGTTTAAAAGCTACGAGGAATATTTATGCGAGTATCCGGATGGAAGGCATGTAGCAGATGCCAATAATTTGAAGGCAAAGTTAAAAGAGGAGATACAGGAGAAGAAAAAGGTAAATATCAGGAACTTACTTGAAAACCCCGATTCATATACTCCTATCGGTATTAGAGGAATGCTTGAAAGAGGTGAATTATCAGAAAATGACTTGATAAACAATCACATTATAACAGCAGAAAAGTTACAACTCTTTTTAAAGCCGCCAAATCAATGGAGCGAAAAATTTGGAGAATTACAAACCGGTTGGAAAGGTTTGAAGTCAGTGCCCCTAAACAGGACGGATATTTACTTTTTAGGAATTGCCGGTTCCGGCAAAACCTGTATGTTGGCCGGTCTTTTAAACTATTGTTATAAGGAAGGGCTAATTAGAATAGAAGTTGAAAACCCTATTGGCAAGAAATATGCTGATTTATTGATTAATTCTGTTGATATTGGCTATGCCCCATTAGCTACTACCCAGGAAGGAGTTAATTATATTCCGGCAAAGTTGCGAAGTAATAGTGAAATAGATAGAGAAGTCAATATCATCGAAATGAGTGGGGAATTATTCAACAACACTTCTGTTAGTTTTGACATTAAAGATATTGGTGTTAATTATTTGACTAATGATAACCGGAAAATATTTTTTTTGGTACTCGATTACCAAGCTAACATTAACGCTTCTAATAAGTCTGAAATTGCGAGTCAGGCGCAAAAATTGGATATCATAGTACAATTGCTTAATGTAAATGATATTCTTAGTAAAACGGATGGGCTTTTTACCATCATTACCAAATGCGATTTGCTACCAGGAGGGGTAGAAGATATTGCAAATGCTGAAAAATTCTTAAATCAAGAGTATAAATCACTCATGAGAACCATTGATGATTATTGGAAAGAGTATAAGTTTACCCGTGGAATTTTCCCTTTTAGCTTAGGCAGGTTTATGCTTAGTCAAACTTTTGATTTTCATCCTGCCAGTTCTAAGGAAATATATAATATAATTATCCAGTCTGCTTTTGGCACTAAGCCTTCAAAAAAAAGTTGGTTCACATAAAAAAACAGTAAATCAGCTATATGATTTCTAACAAAATTCAATTGTTTGTATGGGGAACTAAAAAAGGATTAGAGTTCTTTTTCGGTAGCAATGGTATTGATCCCTCTTTTAAGGATAGTATCAAACCCCAAAAAGAAAAAGATGTTCGGAGCGGTATCATTATGCTTGATGAATTGAAAATCTCCAAACAGGTTTTCTATTCAATAGAACTTGCAAAAAATTATAAGGTTTACACCAGGTACAATTCAATTACAGATTGGGCAAACAGGGCAGGATATATTGCTATTTCCATTATTATGCCTATCAGTTATTGGTTGCCCGGTAAAACTGTTGAACTGTTAAATGAATTTTATGAGCTATACAAGGAGAAATATATTGATCAAGAAAATTGGAAAATTTTAGACGTATCTGAAAACCCACAACTATTTGAAAAGGTTCTTGAGCACTATGAATTGAAAAAATCAATTGGTGATAGTACCGGCTCCTCCAACAAAACACATAATGCCTGTATTTACTATGACGAAAACAATAAATTAAACCTATTTTTCGACAATCCTTTTTTGGAAGAGTTCAGCAATTTTAAAACCATTTTTTTCCTTAAAGAAGGAAATGATAAACCTGGTATAGGATCTGAAGTGATTGAGTTAAAGGGAGTAGAACCTCGGCCATTAAAAAGAACGGTTTTTGTAAATTTAGTTGATGGAGAATCTGCCATACCCCACTCTTATAAGTTGTTAGTTGATGGTATTGCTCGTACAAGTGGAGAAAAGTTTGAGGTAGAAGTTCAAACTACAAGTGTTAAGATTACCTTTAACAACAACGGATACGAGGAAATAGAAAAAACCCATCCTATCAATGACCAAAACAACCCTGAAGTCATAACAATTTTCCTAAAAAAGAAAGAGGATTTTGTATTTACTGTTTTTGATAAAGATACAAAAGCTGGTTTAGAAAATGTGCTTTTCACCATTGAAGGACATCAAAAAGGACGCTCTACTACAGATGGCAAGATAAGCGTTGCCGGTTATTATAATGAAGGCAATAAAATAAAAGGAACTTTAACCTTAGAGGATTATACAAATAAAGAGATAGAGGTAGCACACAACGGAAAAGCAGAGCTCACCAAACTACCAAAACCCCAAAATGGAGAAAAAGGGGTTTCTGGTAATAATAGTACCTCAACAGAAAGCATTCCCCAAAAAATTGAATTGAAGTTACAATGTAAAGGTCTGTTAGTTAAATTGAGCGAGGGGGACTTTGTAATAGTACACAAGAAAGATGGCAGTATTTTAAAAAAATTTCTTATTAACTCACCATTAGAAATAGATAAAACTGAAGCCGACCAAGTTCAATCAGTTGAGGTATCCGTTAAAGGTTACAAAAAAGTGGAAAAAAAAGTATCCTATGCAACTACGCAACAATATATTTCAATCAATTTAGAAAAGGAGGATCCCAAACCTAAAAGCAAAAAATTTGCTAATATTTTGATAGTGTTAAGTTCTGTTTTATTTTTATTAGCATTTTCGTATTTAGGATGGCATTATTTCTCAGGTAAAAAAAAAGAAAAGGTATTTGAAGCTAACATTCAATTCCTAAAAAATAGAAGTAGTTTTATGATAAAAACTTTGGACGATCTCTTGAACGAACCAAGTTTTTCTCAACAACCATTACCTCCCAATTTATCTGCGATTAAGAGTGAAATTGAAATAGTCAGATTAAAATTAAATGACAAAAGTGGATTAGAGAATGAAATTAAGAACAATATATTGAAAGACACTACTGAGATTAATAAAAAGTTGAAAGAAATTGTTTCTGAAACTAAATTAAATGGTTGGAAGATAGAGATTAATAAGAGTATAAAGCAACAGGTACCTGCCTCACAACAATCGGAATCAAAAACTCCAGCTCATACAGCAAATACTACAACACAGGAATTAGAACAAAGGAGTAAAACTATCTATAAAAGCAGGTCTGGCAAAACAGAGGATAGAATTAAAAGTATTCAAAAAGATCTCGAATTACTACCAAATTCGGGGCTATCATCAGAAAAACAGGAAAAAATAAAAGAAAGGTTAAATGAGTTTCTGAAAGTTGTTATTAACGATAAAGATGTGCGCAATAATAAAAATTGCCAGCAATCAAGAGCCAATTTGAATATGGCTAATAAGTCGGCTGTATTGTCTCAAGATCAAGAAAACTTTTTAAAGAAGGCTCAAGTTAATCCTTGCGGGACGGATTGGATTGCAAATCAAAAATAATTAAAAATTGGAGAACTATGAGAGAACAAATGCCACTTATTTTATTAGCTCTACTCCTTTTGTCAACAAGTATTTTTGTTGTGCAGAAGTGGCACGTTCTTTCGTGGTTTGAGACTGGGGTGCATAATTCAATAATTCCCATCCTTACACCTCCATCTAATCAAAAACCCACCGACAGTACTACAAAACCAGCAGATGCAGACACACAAGCACAGGATTTAGAGCGAAGAAGTAAAACTACCTATCAAAGCAGGTCTGGCAAAACAGAGGATAGAATTAAAAATATTCAAAAAGATCTCGAATTACTACCAAATTCGGGGCTATCATCAGAAAAACAGGAAAAAATAAAAGAAAGGTTAAATGAGTTTCTGAAAGTTGTTATTAACGATAAAGATGTGCGCAATAATAAAAATTGCCAGCAATCAAGAGCCAATTTGAATATGGCTAATAAGTCGGCTGTATTGTCTCAAGATCAAGAAAACTTTTTAAAAGAAGGCTCAAGTTAATCCTTGCGGGACGGATTGGATTGCAAATCAAAAATAATTAAAAATTGGAGAACTATGAGAGAACAAATGCCACTTATTTTATTAGCTCTACTCCTTTTGTCAACAAGTATTTTTGTTGTGCAGAAGTGCACGTTCTTTCGTGGTTTGAGACTGGGGTGCATAATTCAATAATTCCCATCCTTACACCTCCATCTAATCAAAAACCCACCGACAGTACTACAAAACCAGCAGATGCAGACACACAAGCACAGGATTTAGAGCGAAGAAGTAAAACTACCTATCAAAGCAGGTCTGGCAAAACAGAGGATAGAATTAAAAATATTCAAAAAGATCTCGAATTACTACCAAATTCGGGGCTATCATCAGTAAAACAGGAAGAAATACAAGAAAGGTTAAATGAGTTTCTGAACGTTGTTATTAACGATTTGGAAGTGCGCAGTAATAAAAATTGCCAGCAATCAAAAGCCAATTTGAATATGGCTAATAAGTCGGCTGTATTGTCTCAAGATCAAGAAAACTTTTTAAAGCAGGCTCTAGTTAATCCTTGCGGGACGGATTGGATTGCAAATCAAAAATAATTAAAAATTGGAGAACTATGAGAGAACAAATGCCACTTATTTTATTAGCTCTACTCCTTTTGTCAACAAGTATTTTTGTTGTGCAGAAGTGGCACGTTCTTTCGTGGTTTAAGGCTGGGGTGCATAATTCAATAATTCCCATCCTTACACCTCCATCTAATCAAAAACCCACCGACAGTACTACAAAACCAGCAGTGATAAGAGCACAGGAATTAGAGCAGCTAAGTACACTCATCTATCCAAGCAAGACAACAGAAGAAAGAATGTGGCAATATCAAAAAGATATCGAAATGCTTCCAACTTTAGGGCTACTACCTCTACAAAAACAAATAAAAATAGACAAACGGTTGCTTGAATTTAACATGGTTGTTGAAAACGATTATTTCCGTAGTAGCGGAAATGACTGTTTTTTTGCGAAAAATATATTACTGACTACAAACAGAAATCTCCTTTTAGATGGTGAGAAACAACATCTTGATGCAGCTATTATTAACAGTTGTGGCAGCGATTGGCTTAAACCCCAAAACCCAATAAATTGATTGAACTATGAGAGAAAAAATGCCGCTAATTTTGTTATCTGTATTACTGCTTGCAACAGGTGTGTTTTTGTTAATTAAGTTTGCGTTGCGCATAGTACCACCAGAGGGGGGGGGCTATTACACCCCTCCCGTAGATACAAGCAATCGTTATGTAAGAGAAGTAGTAGAAAAAATAGATGCCCTTGAAAACGCAGCCCTCAACCTAACTGAATACAACAACATTAAAACCGAAATTGGACTTGAATATACCGAAAAACTGTTTGATGAAACAAATAATACAAACTTGTTGATAAGGCTCGACCTTGCCTATATTAATACCTTAAATAATGCCGCCCAAACTTTTTTTGCTCATTCTACGAACCCAAATGAGCTTAGCCCCATTCATCAGGAACTAAAGAGATATTACAATAAACCGGATTATCAGTTGAATGTAAAAGACATGTATGTTGCCAGCAATGCGTTTTATGACTTCTATAATAAAGCAAATGCAGTTAATAGTGCAATTAACGACGATGTATATGATGAAAGCATTTTAAGCAACTATTTAATAGAATTAGATAATTTATCAGACAAAGGCCCTATCAAACTCAACCCCTATATTGCCAACACTAAAAACGAGAAAAAACGCGCTATTATAGAAAAAATGGTGCTTTCCAATACTACAACACTTACCCAAGACATTGAAGGATATACAGGTATTCAAGAGTATAGCGAAAGTATAACAACCCATTACCTCAGCAAACTCAATGCCCTATGTGAACACCCCATCATAGGAAACGAAACTCCCGTTGTTGCTGCTTGCAGCAGACTTAAAGAAAGATTGGAGAAACATAAAGAGATAGAAATACGCTACGAAAGCATCATGAAGACTTTAAGTAATGATTGTGAAACTCAATTTCAACCATTTACTTTTTATATAACCAAATGTAAAACCGACACTGAGCCACCGCCGCCAGTAGAAGAGCAAGTCGAAGATTTACCCGTAACTGATGGCAAATAGCAACATATAGTTAACTCACAACAATATTTTATGCGATATTTTTCTTTTGTCCCGGCATTTTTATTTTGCTTTCTCTTTTCAGCTACGCTGCTTTCGCAGAACAAGGATAGTTTAACTATTGTAAACTTGAAAGCACAAATTAAAGGTTTGCAGAATGACACCACCGGATACTATGATTTGAAAAAAAAGAAAGAAAAATTATCTGATCAGTTTAGTGATCTTTTTGAAAAAGAGAGACAGGCTACAAATGAGTTAAATGAGTATAAAGAAAGAAATAGTAAATTAGAGCAGAAAGCAAAAAATTATGATGACATGAAAAAAAAAGTGGCTGGTTTAGAAGCAGATTTGAAAAAAAAGGAAGAGGCAATTAGCCAATTAAGGACAAGCATAAAAGCCGATTCCGTAAAAATTGTTAAATTGCAACAATCAGATTCAAAGAAAACATCCGAATTGGGATCTAAAGAAAAACAAATTGCAAATCAAAAAAAAGAAATTGACAGTTTAAAAACTGAAAGCAGGGAAAATAAAAATGAACTCGATCAATTCAAAAAAGATCTTGATTCTTGTAATAGTGAGAACGAAGCTATCAAAAATAAGAATTCCGATATTAATAAATTTATAGCCAACTATGTACAAAAAGAGCTTGCTGAAATAGACAAGCTCTTGAAAGAACAAGACCCTCTTGCACCTGATGTAAAAACTAAAATCAGTGCTACTAAAACTAAAATCAGTGAACTAAAAAAAATATCCAGCGAACCGGATTTAGTTAGCAAAGAAAGTACCTTAAATGAATTTGAAGCAAGTGTGGATAACCTTGTTGCAGCTAAATCTGCTTTTGACACCCACTATGAAAAAAAATCGATAAGTATTTATATAACTACCTTGAAAGAGATAGATACTAAAAAATTTGACAATATAAAATTAATTTCAGCCAATAATCAAATGGTACTACAGTTAGAGAAGTATTGTGCTTGTTATAATGACATTTATGAATTTTTTAAAATTTGGGAAACCACTTCGGGTTATACTCCTGAATATGTGCGTAAAGACATAGAAATTGACGTGCGTTCCAGAAAAGTAATGGATATGCCGTTAATGCAGTACCCCTTTATTCGGCAAGAAGTGGACAAGCGTTATGCGAATCCTGGGGAGAAGAAAAACCCATTCAACAAGGTATCCTGTGAATAAGACAACCTATCCTGCTATCCTGAACATTCCGGTCAAATTGACCCCCAGTTTAGTGATATAGACCCAGTGCAACGCACATGTATTTTGCAAATATTTGCTTTTTACTATCCTAAAAGAAATACAAAACTTAAACAATGCAAATAAATAAAATGTAAGTCCATGAAATATCTAACATTTGTTTTGTTCTTATTTTCTATTGTCAATACATCTGCACAGTCCGACAAAAAAGGAATTGTAAAAACGGCTAACGGTTTTTTGTTTTACTTTAACAACGGAATAAACAGTCATACCTTAGAATTAGAAGGGGAGGTTGACTTTAGAAATTTTCCTTCGTTAAAAGAAAATGGTGTATGGTTTGAGTTTCACAGAGCCTTGAAAGAAGACTTTGGAAGCGAGGAGAAAAGTATTTTGAGCAACTATATGAATTGGGAAGCCGAATACCTTAAACAAGAACTAAACTTAACAATTGTCCCGATAAGTGAATTGCTAATTCAAAATAATATTCCAATCAACATTTGGAAGTACAAAAGTCCATTTACCAATTTACCGGACGATATTGTTACTCCAATAAAAGCGACCTATTTTCTCGACTTTGTTCAAAACGACTTGATTTATAGATTCTCTTATGCTTCAATAAGCGGAAGTGACACACAGGCAAAAGAAATTCTGTTACGGTTATTCAATAAAATTCGGTTTTATAAGAATGGCATTGATTTAGAAAAACTACAACAAAACATTCAGAAAGGTATAAATTACTACTAATACACCTTGTAGACCAAACATATAAGTCAATTAAAGTACCCATAAAAGCCAACTATGTTTTACAACAAAAACATGATTTGAATTGAGTGTTTAACAAATTAGGGGAAAGGCAATCTGAATTAAGCGGCGGCATTTTTAGAACGATTGCAATTATTGTTTGAAAGGAATGAAAATTCCGGTCAAAATAACTAATTCGGTGATAATGACACATTGTTGCCAGTCAGAGGGTTTGATGTAAAAAAGTGTCCTGTTTGTAAAGAACTAAAATCCTCTCTGACATGTCGGCAAAAATAAAAGGATACATCGACTCCGATGGATTTTTTAATTGCATTTTTCGACCAAACATTAGTAGTATTGGTTGCATAATAAGTGTTTCACACAATATGATTAACACTACTGAGGCGTGTCCCTAAAACGCTCCTTTTATGTTGGACAGTTTATAAAAACATACTTATGCCCCAGCCAATAGTTTACGGGCAGTCATTTATTTTAATTACAAATCACCATCGAACAAATCTAAGCTGATTTTTTCATCAACTCTTTTGGAAGATAGTTATACCAGTTGCTTTTATAGTTTTTTTGCTGATAAAAGAGTTGGTATGGAGAAAATCCTTTGTGGTCATCTACTCTGCTACGCTCATAAGGGCTGTGGTTAAGAAAGTGTCGTATAATATTTAACCGTTCTTGGTTGATTTGCCCTCTTCCTGCCTGTAAGAAAGGTTTAAGGCGACTGTTAGTGGTTTCTATCATGGAAGAGGAGCGATTGGCTTTTGTTAAAAGTAATTGTAATTTTTGCAACATGGTTTGTGCTCTTTCTGCTCCGATTTGTTGGATGAGCATCGTTTTCCATTGTTCGGCTTGCTGTTGGTGATAAACTTGGTGGGCATATTGTTTACAACACCGGGTCTTGTGCTGATGCTTGCAGATACAAGCCTCTACCTGCCACAGAAAAGCGATGTTCCGGTCGCAAGTTGTTTCCGGCGTAAGCAAGTCCATCACTTCGGTTTCTATATCGGCAATATATTGGGTTGCGGCAGGTATTTGTTTTTTAAAGAAGTCTACGGATTTTTGCAATTGCTTATCGGGTATTTCTCTGAATAGTTGACAAACAGTTTTCAGTATTTGTCGTGCTTGCAGGTGGGTAACCCACTTGCCATGTTCATCAAAATAGGCAAAGGCGTTTTGGCTTTCCTGCAATAAAAATTGAGCATTATCGTACTGTTGCATCGCTAAATTGGCTTGGTTTCGAGCATTCATTACTTCTCGAATAGCCGTTTGTACCGCTTCTTTGTGTTTCGTGGCGGGGATCAGTTGTTCGTCCAATGCTTTCTGTGCCTGACGCAAGACTTTTTCGGATTTCTCCAAAGTCGAAAAGGCTTTTTTGAACTTATTCATTAGACGAACAAGTTCCTTGCTGATGACATGATAATAATGAAATAAATCGCCATGAAATACAAGGTCTAACCCTTTTAAACTCGACCCAATTTGAGTGGCAAAGTCTGCACAAATGTTCAGTCGTTTTAAATCACTATCCCCCAAAATAGACTTCAAGTAGCCAATCCAAGTTTCCGATTTACGGTTATCTGCCTTCACCAAGCATAATATGTAGCCTGTCCGGCTATCTATCATCACTAAATAGGGAATAGTCCCCTCAAAGGTTTCGTCTATTGCCAAATAAACAGTAAGCTCATGAGGCAAGGTGTCGTAGGCGGGAAGAACCGAACCAAATTTGCGAATAACACAGGATACTTCTCCTTTGCCCACGCCTAATCCACGAAGTCGAAGCGATTTTATAATACCACTAACGCTTGAATGATGAAGCAG
This sequence comes from Sphingobacteriales bacterium, assembly GCA_016700115.1. NCBI lineage: Bacteria > Pseudomonadati > Bacteroidota > Sphingobacteriia > Sphingobacteriales > Sphingobacteriales bacterium. The sequence goes on from CP064999.1 coordinate 3,318,874, forward strand.
GTACTCCTGAAGAATGAGCAACTCTATTCCCATTCTAACAGGGGGGCATTCCTTTTTGACCAGCAAACCCCATTTCTCTAATAAAAATGACACTATCTGCTTGTAATTATAACAAGTGCTACGAATAATTTTGTATTGTCTGGCTATCTTTGTGATACTTCCATAACTTTCCAATGCAATTACTTCTTGACCAATCGAAAGAATTTGAAGAGGGTTGTACTTTGTAGTGAACATAGTTTATGTTTTAGCAACACTATATTACATACTTCCTCTCTTATTTCATTCAATTGTCCAACGTTTTTAGGGACACACCCCTGAAACTGTCAAACATCTAAAACTTTTTTACCACAATCAATAGAATATTGGCTATTTTGGTTAAATTTGTGATTAAACAAGATTTAAACCAGAGGGTCATACTTCATAGTATCTTAATTGTTGTTAAAAAAACGGCATTTTGTAAATTTTAATAAACTTTATAGACCAATTACTGCGTTTATCAAAAAAAATCATGTTATACCCCCATCACAACACCTTAAAAAACAACGATATGGAGAGGGTTAAGAAATTTGTCATGTTGAGTTTTACAATGGCCCTTGCGGTTTTGTTGGTATTTGGATTTTCAGCATCTCCTGATACGGAAATCAAACAAAAAAACGAAGCCCTGTTAAGAGTCATTATGCAGGATTTGGCCGCTGAGCATTTTGAGCCAATAGCCCTGACAGATGATTTTTCGGATAGAGTATTCAAATTATATATAGATAATTTAGATCCCTCTAAGCGATTTTTATTAAGCTCGGATATCGAAAAAATGAGTCAATACAAAAAAAGAATTGACAATCAGATAAAAGATCTGGATTATTCGTTTTTCGATCTTTCAGTTGGATTGATAAAAGAACGGGTAGAAGAAGCAAAGGGATATTATCAGTCAATTCTTTCAACTCCATTTGACTTTGTTAAGGAAGAATTTATCGAATTGGATTCCAAAAAAATGAGTTTTAGTTCTACCAAAGAAGAGTTAAAAAAACGTTGGGAAGAATCCTTGAAATATCAAACCATGTTGCGTTTGAGTGACTTGTTGGAAGAGCAGGAAACTGATCAGGAAAAAAATGGGGAGAAAGCAACTCTAAAAACTTATGCTGAATTAGAAGCAGAAGCACGGCAAAAGGTTTTAAAAACACAGGATACATGGTTTAACAGAATGTCAAAATTGACCAATGACGACCGCATGAGTATCTACCTCAATTCCATCACTTCCGCTTATGACCCGCACAGCAATTACTTTCCACCCAAAGACAAACAAGATTTTGACATTTCACTTTCGGGAAGATTGGAGGGCATTGGTGCAACATTGCAGGAAAAAGACGGATATATCAAAGTAGTCAGTATCGTTCCGGGAAGTCCATCAGCAAGACAGGGGGATTTACAGGTTGATGACTTGATATTGAAAGTGGCACAGGGTTCTGATGAAGCTGTTGATGTTGTGGATATGCGGTTAGATGAAGCTGTTCAGCTTATTCGCGGTAAAAAAGGAACAGAAGTAAGACTAACAGTTAAAAAAGTGGATGGTTCTGTTATCATCATTCCTATTATTCGCGATGTAGTAATGATTGAGGAAGGTTATGCTAAATCTGCCATCATAACAGATGAACAGTTAGCAACTAATACCGGATATATTCATTTGCCGAAGTTTTATGCAGATTTCAATCATTCTGACGGTCGAAATTGCGCTTCTGACGTACTGAAAGAAGTGAACAAACTCAAATCTGAAGGAGTAAATGGAATCATTATTGATTTAAGAGATAACGGCGGAGGGTCGCTCCGCGATGTTGTTGACATGTCGGGTCTGTTTATTAAAGAAGGACCGATTGTTCAGGTAAAATCAAGGGATGAAAATCCATATGTTTATCAGGACAGGGATGTAAAATCGCACTACGACGGCCCATTGGTGATTTTGGTCAATCAATTTAGTGCTTCTGCTTCTGAAATTATGGCTGCTGCTTTGCAAGATTACGGACGTGCGGTAATTGTAGGCAGCCCTTCCACTTATGGAAAAGGAACAGTTCAACGGTTTACCAATCTCGATGCACTGGTGGCAGACAACAACCTAAGACCTTTAGGTTCTTTGAAACTTACCATCCAAAAGTTTTACCGCATTAACGGTCAGACTACTCAGCTAAACGGCGTTGTACCTGATATAATTTTGCCCGACAAATACGCTTATATTGATGTAGGAGAAAAAGAATTAGATTATCCGATGCCTTTTGACCAGATCAACTCTGCCAATTACAAAACTTGGAGCAGTCCAAATAAATTTGACCTAAACAGGATTAAGCAACTCAGTTCAGCTCGTATTTCTCAAAATCCGGTTTTTCAGCTTGTTGAAGAGAATGCCCAATATCTGAAAAATCAACGAGATAAATCTACTGAAACGCTGTGTTTAGACAAATACAGAGCCAAACAAAAAGAGAGCAAAGCAGATGCTAAAAAATTTGAAGCCATTAACAATGTTAATGATGAACTGAAAGTTAAGTCATTACAAACTGATAGCGAGGAATCAAGTTCTGATGCTGCGACTCAAAGCCAGAAAAAAGATTTTGTTTCTAAAATCAAAAAAGACCCCTATATTTTAGAAGCAGTATATATCGTCAATGACCTAAATACTCGATAGATATTCCTTCAAATTTCATTGTCTAAAAAACGCTGTCTTGATTTAAGGCAGCGTTTTTTTGCTTTTAACTGCCCTGTAAAATTTTTGATTTAAAATTATCTGTTAATGATAGTAAAGGACGACTCATGATACAACTATTCTTGTTCACAGAACATTTTTTCATTTATCCTGCTGTTTTTATTACTTTGCATCGTTTTCAGACAAAACTCATTTTGAAATTCAGGTAATATACACTCATTCAAAGCAGGAATTTATGAGAGGCTTTTTTCAAAAACAGTTAAAGTTCATCGGGGTTTTAGCCGGCTTATTCTTCGGAATACATCAAAATATAGCTTTAGCACAGGTCAGTATTAGTCCGCCAAATCCAGATGTTAATACCGATACTGTTACCTTGACTTTTAAGCCAAAAGAAGGAAACGCTGTTTTGTCCGATTTCAAAGATGCGGTTTATATTCATACCGGGGTAGTTACTGACCGAAGCAGCCACCCCATGGAATGGTTGCATGTTCAGGGAGAATGGGGAATACCCAATCCGGCATGGGAAATGAAACTCAATTCAGAAGGGAATTATGAATATAAATTTGTCATCCGTCAATTTTATAAAGTACCGGACGGTGAACAGATTTTAAAACTAATGATGGTTTTCAGAAATGCCGATGCTACTTTGGTTGCAAAATCTTCTGAAAATTCCGACATAGTAATTCCCATCAGCAATTATGAGCCGCCTTATATCGTCATGCCGGATGGAGTTGAAGCGACCTATATTGGAAATTACAAAACACATTCCATCCGCGAAGCACAGGTTACCATTCAAACAGAAAACCGGTCTTTCCAAATATTTCCTTATAGCCCGGATATTATCCGGTTTGCGCTTTCTGATGATCAGGGAAAATTTTCAAATCAGCCATCCAACACGGTTGTTTTAAAACCTGTTACGGTTGCAGTCAAAATTAAAGAAGAATCTAACCGGTTATTAATTTCCACCGGTGAGTTGACCATCATAGTTGATAAGTTTCCGGTATCGGTCAGTATTGAAAAAAATGATAAAAATTTATTGTGCCAAAAGGGCGATGTATTTTGGAAGGCAGATGCCAAAGGTGTCAGGTTTGAAATTGACCCGACTGCCTCTTTTTATGGCAGTGGATCAAGGGCAATAGATATTGACAGAAAAGGCAAGTTTTTAAAATTGTATAACAATGCCTGGTATGGATATACAAAAGGAGCTGACCACCTCAATATCGTTGCACCTTTGTTGCTAAGTAACAAACTTTGGGGGTTGTACTTTGACAATTATGACAAAGCTTATTTTGATATTGGTCATACTAAATCAGAGGTGTTGGAATATGGCACAAAAAACGGTGAATTGATTTACTATTTTTTTTCCGGCAACACATTTGACGAATTACTAAAATCTTATACCCGCCTGACAGGAACACAGCCTCTTCCGCCAAGATGGGCATTGGGATATATTCAATCCCGGTTCGGATATGAATCGGAGCAGGAGACCCGGCAAATTGTTGACACCATGTTGTCTGCTGGATTTCCGGTAGATGCTATTGTTTTAGACCTATATTGGTTTGGGAAGGCGGCAAATATGGGTGCGTTGGATTGGGACAGGTCGAAGTTTGCAAATCCCGAACAAATGATGAAGGATCTGTCTGAAAAAGGAGTTAAAACCATTTTGATTACCGAGCCTTATTTTACCCGTGAAAATAAAAATTATGCCATAGCAGAAAAGGGGAAATTGTTTGCCACAGATTCTATCGGAAACCCATACATCATCAAAGATTTTTGGGCAGGACCGGCATCCTTGATCGATATTTTTAATCCTCGTGCCCGGGATTGGTTTTGGGAGTTTTATCATTGGCGAATTAAAGAAGGTGTTGCAGGTTGGTGGTGCGATTTGGGTGAACCCGAAAGACATCCGGCAGATATGCAACATTTCAATGGAAATGCAGAGCGTGTGCACAATCTGTATTCCTTGTATTGGGCAAAAATGCTTTATGAAAACTATCGAAAATTTTACCCTCAAACCCGGTTATTCAACCTGATTCGTTCCGGATATTCAGGAATGCAACGTTTTGGTGGAATTACCTGGTCCGGCGATATTCAACGCAGTTTTAAAGGATTGTCCATTCAGCCATCTATTATGTTAGGTATGGGTTTGAGCGGTTTTCCATATATGCACTCAGACCTTGGCGGATTTACAGATGGACCTAAAAATGAGGAACTTTATGTGCGTTGGCTTCAGTTTGGCATGTTTAACCCAATTGTCCGTCCACATGGTTATCAGGTTCCGCCCGAACCTGTTTTTTATTCTGAAGAAGCTCAGCAAATTGTGCGGAGATATGTTCAGTTGCGCTACCGTTTATTGCCATATAATTATACACTTGCCTGGGAAAACAGCATCAATGGCACTCCATTGGCCAGGCCCTTGTTTTACGAGGAACCCGGTAACGACCGTTTGTTAAATATTGATGATACTTACTATTGGGGCAAATCAATTTTGGTTGCTCCGGTTTTAGAAGCCGGTCAAACTCAAAGACGTTTTTATTTACCCAATGGGTACTGGTTCGATTTGCATCACGATAAATTATCTAAAGGCGGGCAATTCATCACTCAGGATGTTAATATTCAGGATATACCGGTTTGGGTAAAGGCAGGAAGTTTTATCCCAATGGCACCGGTTATGCTAAATACCGATTCCTATCAGGCAGATACGCTTATTGTTCATTATTACCCTCATCTTTCAGTGCCTGAAAATTACTATTCTCTTTATTGGGACAATGGAAAAACGGTTAATGCTCAAAGCCTTAACCAATTTGAACTTATTCATTTTAATGGTTTGGTGAAAGCAAAGCAGATTAAAGTTTTTGTCGAAAAAACAGGGGGACATTTTAGGGAAATGCCACAAAAAAGATTGATAGAAATGGTCTTTCACAATATCAGCAAAACTCCAAAAAAATGGAAGTTAAAATACAATGGAAAAAAACCGGTAATGTTTGCCTCTCTTGAAGATTATATGTCTTCAGGTAAGGGGTTGTATTATGACAAGGAAGCTAAATGTTTACACCTCAAATTTGAATGGAATTATGAAAAAACTGAAATACGGGTTAACCCCTGATCCGAATGACCCTTAAATCAATCCTTGTTTTTGATTGTAACCTGTCCTTGTACAAGAAAAGAGATAAATTCTATACATTTTTAATCAGTATGCAATATAAATGGTTTAAAATAGCAAACTTGCCCTCACCCGGTAAACCATTGATAGCCCAAAATACAGTTGCAAGTTTATCAGTAAATGGCAGGAATTTGTATTTGGCCAATCTAAACGGAGAATATTTTGCCGGTGAAGCCAGTTGCCCTCACGCCGGCGGGGCTATGGATAGAGGTTGGTTGGACGAAAATGGATATATAGTTTGTCCGTTGCACCGGTTTTGTTTTGAACTAAATACCGGACATAATAAAAATGGGGAGGGCTTTGCGATTCAAACTTATCCTGTCAGGGAGGAAGAAGACGGGTACTATGTCGGATTTCCAAAAATTAAATGGTGCCTGGTAAGCAGAAAAATTCGTTTACTCCTACTTTTAAGTTTGAGTTATTCAATAACTTCAGCGACTACAAAAATACTGCCTCCAACAAAAATGATATCATCAGAATGGGCATAGAATTTGGCAGACCGAAAAGCTTCATTAACGCTATTATAAACTAAGCCTTTCAATCCATATACTTCGGCTTGCTGTTTCAGTTCTGCAGCAGGTAACCCCCTCGGAACATCAGCCTTACAAAAATAATATGCTGCGTTTACAGGAAGCAATGTAAAAATACTGTGCAGATCTTTATCGTTGACTGCACCAAAAACAATATGAAGTTTCCGATGAGGGAGTTCTGACAATTGGCTGACGACATAGCTGATACCGGCTTCGTTATGAGCACTATCTGCTATAATAAGGGGGTTCGCTTCAGACAAGATTTGCCATCGTCCTTTAAAACGGGTCAATGATTTTACTTTTTGTAAGGCTTTTGCTACAGTTTGCCTGCTGATATCAAAACCCAATGAAGGCAATAATTCAGTGGTCTGAATAATGGTGGCTATATTTTTGGACTGATAACTACCTGTTAAATCGGTTTGAAGAGATGTGTAAATTAACTCGTTGTTTTGAAAAACATCAAGTTGAGATTTTGTCAATAAACTTTGAAAATTTTGCACACAGATATTTTGATCTGCAAAAAAAACCGGCGCGTTCATTTCCGCTGCTTTTTTTCTGAAAACAGGTTCTGTTTCCGGATGCGTTTCTCCGATAACAACGGGTGTATTGAGTTTTATAATACCTGCTTTTTCCTGAGCGATTAAAGCGTATGTGTTACCCAACATTGCGGTATGGTCATAGCTGATATTGGTGATTACCGATAAAAACGGTTGAATGATGTTGGTCGAATCCAATCGCCCTCCCAAACCTGTTTCAATGACTGCAAAATCAGTTTGTTGCTCAGCAAAATGCCAGAATGCCATTGCCACCGTCATTTCAAAAAATGAAGGTTGAATCTTTTCAAAATGCAATTTATTTTCAGCAACAAATCTGACCACATCTTCTTTGGGTATATACTCCCCGTTTATCTTAATTCGCTCTCTGAAATCTTTGTAATGGGGAGAGATATACAAACCGGTTTTAAATCCGGCTTGAGTAAAAACAGCAGCCAAAGCATGTGCTACAGATCCCTTTCCATTCGTACCGGCAATATGAATGGCTTTGAGGTGATGATGTGGGTTACCAAGCAGTTCACACAACTTAATCGTATTGGTCAGGTCTTTTTTAAATGCTACCGCTCCCACCCTTTGGTACATGGGCAATTGGTCAAAAAGATATTGCAAGGTGGCCTCAAAATCCATTAGAAACCGTTCAAAATAAAATTAGGCTATTGAGGGGTAAGTGCTAATTGTAGTAAAACCGTCTCATTATTTTTTTCATAGGTATAATACACCGTAATTTTCCCATCTGAAGGGTTTCTTTGTCCAATACTGACGCTTTTTACCTGTTCATTGTCAGGAAATACATTTTGAACCGGTAGTGCAAAAGTATTCGATTGATAAACTACTCCATATACGTCCTTTAATTCAATTGGATTGCTGCCAGTATTATTGACCAATAAATGGCTGAAATACATTTTGGTTACATCATCAGGATGTTTAGTAATATTGCAGGTATAAGGTGCTGTACTACTTCCATCAGGATAGTAGCTGATGGCATTATATGCACCGATATACTTATCTCGTATTTCTGTTTCACATTCATTGCCTTCCCAACCGGGATTACAAACACAATCAGGTTCCAGGGTTTGTGTTAACTGACAAGTTGCATTGGTCGGGCATGTAACAGTTGCACATGGATTTGGTGTTTCACAAAAAATGCCAATGAACTCAGGAGGACAATCACAGGTACATGAACTTAGTTCAGGTTGATTGACCGGAGTTCCGCCGTTTTCGCAAGTAAAATTCAAACAAAAGTTTTGAAGTTCACAAAATTCTCCATCATATTCCGGTGGGCAAACACAATGACAAACTGTCGGGTCTTCTGCATCAATCTCTTTTGTGCCTCCGTTGACACATTCTATCAGTAAACAAGGGTCGTAAAATTCACAAAACTCACCATAATAACCCGGTAAACAGGCGCAATAAGGTTCAAAGTTTTTATCAATCACACAGGTCCCGTTTTCACCACAATCCAACCCGTCGCAAGGTTTATCATCGTTACAGGCGTTAAAAACAAAAAGGACTGAAATGAAAATATAAAACAGTAATGCTCTTGCTTGCATTGACAAAAATAAATTGAATACTAATTAAGAAAAACGTTATTAAAACAAATAACCTTATTGTTTGAAGAATTTTGAGGTGCCTACCATTTCCATATCCCAGTTTAAAAGCCGTAAGACATACATACCGGAGGGTAAATGATTGACCGAAATCTGATTGTTTTGTAATTTATCGGACATTACCAATCTGCCCATCAGGTCAAATACCTGAACATCCAACCAATTAAAAACCTCTAAACTTGAAGGTAGCCGTATATAAAGCAACTCGTTAGCCGGATTAGGATACAGGCTGATATCAAAGGGAGATAGGGGAAGTTGTGGATTGTCAATTCCAACATTCAGGTTTCCATCAGGCAACGCTGATCCGACCACCGGCCGCATCATCAAAGCACCATCATATATTGAACCTAACCACTGTCCGCCGGTATTGTAAAAAAGTTTACCTGAAGCGTCATTGTTTCTGTCTAATCCAATATTTAACAGGTTTTCAAACCTTTGTTCAATTCCGATATAAAGTGTATCGTAGGGAACCGGCAATGGTTCATCTAAAAGGTAAGTCCAAAATCCGTTTATTTGGTTCAGATAACGAGGCATATTAATGGTCTCCCCTTCATAAATCAATTCATCCAAAACAGGAACTGCGAGTGGTAACCCTGTTTCAATGTCAACATTAATACGTCTCCAAACTCTGATGGTAAACTCGTGATTGGAAACATTGGAATTCATGTTTACAAAGTTAATTTGCAAAGCACGAAGGGTATCGGGATGATTAAGAACATACTGACAGGCTAACTGTGCTCCCGTTCCATACAAACCATAAGCCCGTTCTGCCGTACCGTCATCATAAGCAAAGTAATTGGCAAATTGTTGGTACTGGTAAATCGTATCATTATTGTAATTTAATTCCGTACTTCCGACAGATACATTTAATCTCCAGATATTTTCAAAAATAATGGTGTCTTTTCCTTCAAAAAGAGCAGAATTGCTGTTTAAAGCTGCTGCAATATCGTCTTTAATAAATACTGCTGAAGTTGTAACTATATTTTCTATAGAACCCAACACATCTGCTGTACCTGCATTATAGAGATATAATTCAGTTTCGCTGCAAACGTCATTGATGGTATGAGTTAAGGTACGATTGGCAAAACCGAGGTCGTTGTTTCTGACTTTTATTGGCACATCAATGGAAGGTGCAAGTTCTTTATCAATAAAAGGGTAAAAATGAGACCATGGCATTGCAGAATAATTTTTTAACATTGGAGGAGCCGGATCAACAAAAGCAACATCTTGCAATAAAGGGTAGATAGAAGGCAGTTCTGTGCTTGCCTGTACATAATCAATATTCCAATGGTCGTTGTTTCCGGAAACAGTTGCTCTGTTCCTAAATCTGAACCTGAACCCGTTAAAAAATGTATTGGGGTCTGAAATTTTTACTATTGCCGAAAGAAATTCAGGAGTTTCACTGGCAGATAAACCATCTATTCCCCATTGAGGTACCCAGGTAGTATCCTTCACTTCTACTGTAAAGTCTTGATTAACAGAAAGAATGGTATCATTCACATAAGTTAAGGTGGCATCAGGATTTGTAAAATCAAGGTAAATCGAGTTGCCGGCTCCGTCAACAAAAAACACATGAGTATCCGGGTCATAATTTATCATGTTTACTGCAGGAACTTCGATATTGATGTCAATATCCGCACCGGTATTGTTGGCATCATCGTCATATTTGATATGAAAACCATCAACTAAGGTTGTTACTACAAAACTGCTGTCCCTAACTCTTGGAATATAAGTTTCAAGTACTAAGCTATCTCCCGGATTAGGAAAATCTCCATACCCTTCGGCCTGGTAAAAAAAGCGAAGAAACACGGTATCTCCCTCTACTAATCCCGCATCAGCCAAACAAATCGGACGGGAAGTCAGCACATCTCCTATACCATCAATCAGATCACTGCCATCAACAACCGGAATATAAGGATTTCCGTACTGGTTTAAACCATCTAATGTTGCAACCCCAATACTGGGTGGGTTTATGGAATAAGTATCATTGATCAGAGCTCGGTCATCTATCCAGATTTGAGGATCGGGATAGACCCAGGAAGTTGAAAAGTCTTCAGTAAACGGCAATGAGATTGTAGGCTCTTCAAAAATCTCTATGATATAATAAGAATAGCATTTCTCCCCTTCTTTGTTACTTCGGATATAATAAATTCCGGTGGGGAGATTTGATGCTAAAGCACTTTGTGTTACATAATTGTGCACTAAATTGTTTTGGTAGTCATAAAGGCGATAATTGATGCTGACATCTGTGTCAAATATTTTTCGCAAACTACCCAGAGAGTTACAGAACGCATTTTTCTTGGTGGCATCCCAGTTTTGCCGTTTGATAGGAGCTATATTTATATCATCAAGTTCATATCGCAAAACAACCAGATTTCCGAGATTGTCTGTAACAGTGATAAAATAGGGGCCGGAAGGTAATTGGTCAAAGGTAAATTCAGGTAAAGTGGTTGCTCCTGAAGCCTGATTTATTCCGATTGGAGAAGTAAGGGTAAAAGAATAAGGAGGTTGCCCGTTTTCAATCAACACTGTAATATTGCCATCATCTTCTAAACATTCTGATGGAGAATTTGAAGATGAAACAAAGGGGTTAAAATCTAATACCCCCAAGCAAGCCTTATCGAAGTTTCGCCGAAATCCCTTTACCTCTTCTCTAATGACGGGGCGTTCATGCTGATTGTATTTCAATGGAAGGAGAAATTCCTGTGCAGATAAAGGAAGGTAAAAAGTCAAAGAAAGAATCAGATATAGTAAAAAACGGGGTTGTTTTGTTGAGTTTTTCATCGTATCGGATTAAATAAGAAGAACTGAATGGTAAACCAACATACTAAACAAGATAAAGGCTTACTTATTGTCGTTGAAAAGATTAAATGGGTTGTAATGAGTTATATTTGACAAGTCGAATTATTTTAAAAAGCCCGGCTTTTTTTAGTGGCTATTAGAATTGTTGGTATTATCTGGTAATGTCTGAGGAGTAACCTGGTCTATGGTATCTCCCATTTTTAATGCCGGACTTTCCGGGTTTTCGCGAACAAACAAATCTACCGGTTCACCTACAGTAATCAACCGGTCTCCATCTGTTCCGCCATCAGGGCTTTGACGAACGACAAGTGCATTTTCAAGGTCAACGATATGTTCTTCTTTGGTAACTAAACCTACATTGAGGGAATAGCCTCTTAGTGCCAGTTTTGCTTGTAAAAAGGTCAGTCCTACCAGATTAGGCACAGTAATCCGCATATTGCCCAAACCATCACCCAATACCAAATCAATTGCTGTGCCTTTTGGCACTTTGGTTCCGGGTGCTACGCTTACATTATTCATTTTAAGGTCTAAAACAGCGTTTTTGGCCAAATCAGGCACTCTGATTTGTTCCCCTACTCTCAGTCCGGCAGTTTCCAACTGAACTTCTGCACTTCTCAGGGAGGCATCAATAATATTGGGTATCGGCACTAATGGTGCATTAACCGCATTGACAGTCAGATATATCCTTCGGTTTTCTTTAACTTTTTCACCGGGTTTGGGTGTTTGGTCAATAACTCCGGTGGGTGGCAGTTCTAATGAATAGGCAGAGTCTAAAACTGTATATCTTAAATTTAAACTTTCGAGGCGTTGCTCTACCTGTTCAAGAGTAAGTTTTCGGATATCAGGAACTGTTATGCTTTCTCCATGATGGGTGTAATGGTTGAGCATTAAAAATATCATTCCAACCAATATGGCAGAAGCCGCTACCATCAGTCCGATATGCCTCCAAAAGTACTTAGTAAAAACAAACTGAACAAATGTTGACATGCAAATTGCTTCGTAACAAAAATGAATATGGTAATTAAAAAACGATATTCTAAATCGAGGCGTAAAATTACCTAAAAAAGGTATTATATCTACTTTTAAAAAGCAGGAAGCACTCAATTTTTGTAATTACCGTTTTTTAATCAGAAAATCGGATAGCGTATCCTGATTAATTCTCAGAAATACACCGGCATAAATTGAATAAATTATTTACATGTAAACAGTAAAAAGAATTAGTTATTTTAAACCCCTGAACTATTGAGAACTGCTTCAATCTGCATGAAACTTGTGTTTCAGAAAAAAATTACAAAAATACTATCAACATAAGCCGAATTATCAGGTTAATTTGTTTAGTTTTGTTTGTATAACTTTGCCCCTAAAAAGTTTACTTACTGAATGTTTTTTTTGGCATGTCCAAACTCCAATTATTTACCCTATACCAATGGTGATTGCGGGAGATTTTTCTGATAACTGCGAAAACCTGTTGCTTATGAATACACTCTCTACCTATTTACAAACCCTGTTTTTTTTTATTTTCATCTCAATTCTGGGGGTACAAACTACAAATGCACAGGTCAGTATATACAGTTTTTCTCAAAATGTTGGAGTTTATACACCCGTTATAGGTGGAACCGTTTTGGGAACAACAGCCAACAATACTCAAAGATTTGTTGACCCTTCCCTTACAGTCGGTGGTACTTTAGATACCGGCCCTGGTTTTCCGATTGGATTTGATTTTGCATATAACGGAGTTTTGTTCGACCGGATTGGCATTCATACTAAAGGATGGGTCAGTTTAGGAACGACTGCAAACGGAGTTGATATGGCCTCTACTTCCATTGCAACTCCGCTTTCTTCATCTGCTTTTATTTCACCCAACTATTTGCGCAGTAGAATTGCGGGAGCCGGTTCGAATTTGCAGGGGCAAACCGGATCAGACTTAAGAATTGAAACAACAGGAACTGCCCCGAACCGGGTCTGTGTTGTTCAATGGACAAATTACCGGGTTGGCTTGCAATCCGGCATGAACCTGAATTTCCAAATCAGGTTGAATGAGGCGAACCATACTATTCAGGTTGTATATGGCACGATGACATTTAACAGTACTACAAATACAGCAGATGTCGGGTTAGGCGGTTTTACTTCTTTTGACTTTAACAATCGCAGAACCATTTCTCCACATAACTGGAACAACACATCTGCCGGTATTACCAACACTTCCCGGTGTACGATGGTGAATTCGGCGACTCCCCCAACATCCGGACGCACTTTTACCTGGACTCCTGCCGGTTGTCAGATACCTTATGCCTTTTCAATCACTGAGTATGGTGCTACAACAGCAACCATTAATTTTTCCTGTGCCAATTGCGGCAATACTTTTATTATAGAATACGGTCCCTCCGATTTCACACCGGGATCCGGTGCAAATCCGGGTATTGGAGGTACAGTAATTGTTGTATCAGGTACATCCGGAGTAATTACCGGACTTTCTCCGCTTACATTTTACGATGTTTATGTTCGTCAGGTATGTGGAACTAATTATAGTTTAAACTCGAATCCTTTGAGCTTTTTTACACGTCCTCCCAATGACGATGTATGCGATGCAATTGCACTGAATTTAGGGTTAAACGGAACCTATACCAACCAAAACGCTACTGCTCAATCAGGTGAGCAGTTTCCGCCTCCATTAGGATGTAATGTCCAAAATGGATGGTGTCCTGAAAACAATATTGAAAACTCAATATGGTTTGTTTTTACCCCCTCAGCATCGGGTTATTATGCCTTTGATTGTTATGGTTTCGATGTACAGGCTGCATTGTATGATGCTGTTTCCTGTTCTGAAATATTAAACGGTTCCGCTTTTCAGGTAGCGGCAAATGATAACGGCAGTTCAACTCAAAGTCTGGGAGCTTTGATAAGCCCCGTTTGTCTTGCCGAAGGAATTACTTACTATCTTCAAACAGACGGATATTCTGGCGCTACCGGAAATCTTAGTATTCAGGTCAGCTATCTCGGTTTGCCACCGCCTGCTACATTAACTTGTCCTGAGAATCAAACAGGAACTGCTTTGTTCAGCGATTGTGAAGCTTTCGTTGAAATTCCTCTGCCCATTATTGTTGGAGAATGTGCTTATTACAATTTTTCAAACGATTATACTTTGTTGCAATCCGCCAGCGCAGTTTACCCTGTGGGTACTACGACTGTTACTTATTCACTGATTGAATCACAAACACCAACTACCTGTAGTTTTACTGTAACAGTAATAGATCCACTGCCTTCAACAGTACAATGCAAGGACATTTCCGTTGAATTGAGTGAATCCGGTAATGCTGTTATTCTTCCTGCAGATGTCTTTGATTTTAGCGAGAGTTGTTTTAATCCGGTTTCATTGATTTCAGTTTTCCCCGAACAATTTACCTGTGCTGATTTAGGGATCAATACCGTTACTTTAACTGCTCAGGATGCTATGGGGAATACGGCAGATTGTAATGCTTTTATTTCAGTTACTGACCCTCATCCACCTTTTGCTTCCTGCCAAAACATAACGGTCAATTTAAATTCTGAAGGAGTGGCCTCCATTTTGCCCGAACAGCTTAATAACAATAGTTCGGACAATTGCGGGATTTCTCAATTTGGATTGTCTGCAAATAATTTTTCCTGTATCCATCTTGGACAAAATTCTGTGGTTTTGACAGTAACTGATGGTGCTGGATTTTCCTCTTCTTGTCAGTCTGTTGTTACTGTTTCAGATTTAATAGCTCCCGTTGCTACTTGTCAGAATATTTCCGTTTTTCTGGATGACACCGGAACAGCTTCGATAACAGCAGCACAAATCAACAACGGAAGTTCTGATAATTGTCAGATTTCTCTTACTTCCGCCTCACCAAATGTGTTTACCTGTATTGATTTAGGAATTAGTACTTCGGTTCTGACTGTTTCTGATATTGCCGGCAACAGTTCTTCATGTCAGTCGGTTGTAACTGTAGGGTTTCAAAATCCCCCACAGCCTGTTTGTCAAAACTTAGGAGTGGTACTCGACAATACAGGAAGTGTTTCCATCTCTACGGCTCAAGTTTTTAATGGCAGCACAGATGTTTGCCTCACAGTTGTTCCGGTATCTGTATCTCCTGAAAATTTTACCTGCAATAATTTGGGAACCAATACAGTTACCCTCACGGCGGTTGATGCAGTTGGCAATACTTCTTCCTGTCAGGCCATTATTACTGTAAGTGACAATCTTGCACCAACTGCTAATTGTCAGGATTTAACTGTTTCTGTAGATATATCCGGAAATGCAACTATTACCGCAGCTCAGATTAACGATTTGAGTGCTGATAATTGTCAGGTTAGCTCATTAACTATTGCTCCAAATTCGTTTTCTTGTTCTGACTTAGGTCAAAATACAGTGGTTTTGACTGTTACCGATTTCTCGGGAAACAGCTCAACATGCTCTTCACAAGTTACGGTTGCAGATATTTTACCACCCTCAGCTTTTTGTCAGGACGTTAGTGTCAATTTAGACCTTTCAGGAAATGCTTCTATAACCCCTTTACAAATCAACAATGGTAGTCTGGATAATTGCGGTGTTTCCGGATTTTCTGTATTTCCAGAAAATTTTACCTGCGCCAATATTGGGAATAATATAGTTACATTAACGGTTTCTGACGTTTCGGGGAACACTGCAACTTGTCAGACAAATGTTCTGGTAGTGTTTACTGCACAACCGGACGAGCTTTGCCAGAATATTTCCGTGTTTTTGAATCAAGCCGGAACCATTTCCATTTCTCCAACTGAAGTGTTTATTGGTAACACTGACGATTGCGGTGGAATTAGCCCACTTGCAGTTGTCCCAAATATTTTTTCCTGTTCTGATATTGGTGTCAATTTGGTTTCTCTGACCATGACGGATGTTCAAAACAATACTTTTTCTTGTCAAGCTGAAGTATTGGTCGCTGATAACCTGCCTCCAATAGCTGAATGTCAGAACCTGACTGTAAATTTAAACAGTTCAGGAAATGCAGGCATTACTCCATCTCAAATCAATAATAATAGCACAGACAATTGCCTGATCTCCCAACTAAATGTTACCCCTGAAACGTTTACCTGTACAAATTTGGGTCAAAATACAGTAGTTTTAACAGCAACAGACAGTTCGGGACATACTGCTGCCTGCAATGCCACTGTAACAGTCGCGGATATTATACCGCCTACGGCTTTGTGCCAGAATATAAGCATTGATTTAGATCTGACGGGGAATGCTACAATCACCGCCGGTCAAATCAATAACGGAAGTGTTGATAATTGCGGCATTTTTGACTCTGCTGTTAATCCAAATACTTTTACCTGTGCCGATATTGGAAACAATACTGTAACACTTACAGTTACGGATGTGTCAGGAAATACGCAATCCTGTACAGCTAATGTGATTGTTGTTTTTAATGCCCAACCGGATGAGTTGTGTCAAAACATTGCGGTACAACTTTCAGGAAGTGGAAACGCTTCTATATCCCCCAATGATGTTTTTATCGGCAATAACGATGAATGTGGAGGTATCAGCCCAGTGTCTGTTCTACCCAATAGTTTTAACTGCACCCAATTAGGGCAAAATACGGTAACTCTTACTGTAAGCAATATTATTGGCAACACCTCTTCTTGTCAGGCTTCCGTTATAGTACAAGACTTAATAGCACCGGTTGCTGATTGTCAGAATTTAAATGTTGAATTAAATCCGGCAGGAAGTGCGGTGATTAGTGCCGCTCAAATAAACAACAACAGTTCAGATAATTGCGCTGTAGGCAATTTGAGCCTTTTTCCAAATAGCTTCTCATGTGGCCAATTAGGAAGCAACACAGTTGTACTGACAGTTTCTGATGTGTCGGGAAACACGTCAACATGTTCAGCAGTGGTTAATGTTTCTGACAATTTACCCCCAATTGCAGGTTGTCAGAACATCAGTGTATTTTTAGATAACTTCGGAAGTGCAAGTATCACTGCAACACAGGTAAACAATGTCAGTATAGATAATTGTCAAATAAGTTCCCTGAATGTTTCTCCTACAGTATTCGGCTGTGCTCAGGTAGGCAGCAATACAGCAACGTTAACGGTTACTGATACATCGGGCAATACAGCTACCTGTCAGTCAGTAGTGCAGGTTATTTTTAACCCTCCTCCATCAAATTGGTGTCAAAACATTTCTGTCAGTCTGAATGAATCAGGTTCTGCTTCAATATTGCCAAATCAGATATTTACAGGAGGATCAGATGCTTGCGGGGCAATTTCTGCATTGTCTGTTACGCCAAACAGTTTTAATTGTTCGAATATTGGGCAAAACACGGTCTTCCTTACGACAACTAATGTAGTCGGTCAGACCTCAAATTGTCAGGCATCTGTGATTGTTAGCGATTTTATAGCTCCGGCAGTCCTATGTCCGGCAAATATAATGGTGGGTAATGATTTAAATAATTGTGGGGCTACACTTATTATTCCAATTCCTTCTTCGTCAGACAATTGCAATATGGTTTCCTTAACTAACAATATTACCGGAACAAGCAATGCCGGAGGGTTTTACAACACCGGTTTAACAACAGTGTATTATCTGGCAACAGATAATAATGGAAATACGGCCTCCTGCTCTTTTACGGTTTTGGTCAATGATATTCAGCCTCCTGCAGTCAATTGTCCGGCAAATGTTTCCGTCAATGCTATCGGTTGTTCACAGTCAATCAACTGGCTCCCTCCGGTTGTTTCAGACAATTGCTCCGTTTCAACAGTTAATCCCAATATACCATCCGGTTCTGTCTTTAATGTTGGTGTTTCAACCATCACTTATTCAGTTTCAGATGTTTGGGGAAATACGAATAGTTGTAGTTTTACAGTCACTCTCTCCGATATAACCCCTCCCAACATTACCTGCCCGAACAATATCAGTCAAAATACTTCGATAAACAATTGCACTGCGACGGTGAGTTGGACCTCCCCTGTTCCTTCAGATAATTGTAGTTCCAGTTCTGTGAGCAATTTAACTCATTCTCCGGGTAGTACTTTCAATGCCGGTATAACTACTGTTGTATATACAGCAACTGATACCTGGGGTAATACAGCTTCTTGTTCTTTTACGGTAACTGTAACCGATGTTCAGCCTCCTGCTTTGGAATGTCCTGAAGACCGGACAGTCAGTACCTCTCCAACTACCTGCAATGCCGCCATATTGATAGGATTGCCTGTTACCTCCGATAATTGTAGCAGTGTAACACTAACTAATAATTTTACCAATGCACCGGATGCCAGCAGTATTTATCCTTTGGGTAATACTGTGGTTACTTATTCAGCAACTGATATTGTTGGAAACCAATCAACTTGTTCATTTAATGTTACCGTAATTGATACTCATGCACCAACCATTCAATGCCCGGCGAATATCACCCAATCTTTAACAGGCACCAATTGTTTTGCTATTGTCATAGTTCCTCCTGCCTCAGCATTGGATAATTGTTCTGCTTCAACTTTAACCAATAGCCTGACAGGCACTGCAAACGCCAGCGGCGCTTATTTGTTAGGTCCGACCACCGTTGTTTTTACAGCCACCGATCAGGTTGGCAATTCTTCAACTTGTTCCTTTACCGTTTTGGTTCAGGATATTACCGCTCCATTCCTTCCAGCTTGCCCTTCTAATATTTCTACTACAGTTCCCTCCGGTATTTGTACGGCAACTGCAACCTGGAATACTCCCTTTGCAAATGACAATTGTTCACCTTTGACAGTTACTCCGTCAATCCCTTCAGGAAGTACTTTTAATACCGGAACAACAACTGTAATTTATACAGCCGCAGATTCATGGGGCAATTCCTCAACTTGCTCATTTACCGTTACTGTGGTGGACAATCAGCCCCCCACAATTACTTGCCCTCCTAATATGACATCCTGTAGCAATTATCCTACATGGCCTTTACCACAATACAGCGATGCTTGTGTTGTAAGCGCTCTGACTGCAAACAAAACGCAAGGAGCATATATGGCACCTGGGTTGAATACGGTAACATATACAGTAACTGATGGTAGTGGAAACACGGCAACTTGTTCTTTTTCAATTAATGTAGCCCCTCCTATTTCCATCATATTAAGTACTTCTAATTATGGATTACACAATGTTTCCTGTAATGGCGGCTCGAATGGTATTATTACAGCCTTAGTCGGGTTCGGGGGAGTAGCACCTTTTAGTTATTTATGGTCAAACGGCTCAACCTCCAACTTATTGAACAACCTGACTGCTGGAACTTACAGCGTTACGGTAACAGATGCCATAGGTTGCAGTGGGCAAAACATAGTTACCCTGACCCAACCCCCTCCAATTATATGTTCAATGACAACCACGCCTGCATCTTGTTTGGGAATGGCGACAGGTGCGGCAAGTGTAAGTGTTTCAGGCGGTGGTGCGTTTCTTACTTATCATTGGAGCGGACCGAACGGTGCGATGGGTGGTGTTACTAACAGTCAAAACAACCTGCTGCCCGGTGTTTATCAGGTAACTGCTACTACTACAAGTGGCTGTACATGTATTACTTCAGGAACTGTAGGTGCTTTATCTTCTACGTCATCTTTGACCGGTAGCATGACTACCACTTCCGGAGGATTTCCGCCTTTTGTGTTCAATGTCAGCAATATCAGTTTTTCGGGTGGCAGTATTCCCTACACCTTTGCCTGGATTACAGCCGGATATGTGCAGTACTCTTCGGGCAGTACGGGTGTTTCGGTCATCTATACCGATGCATCGTATTGGAGCGTTACCATTTCCGATAACAATCCCTGTACCGAAGGAACTTTAATTTTCAGCAATGCACCTGATGTGAATACAGGAGTTTTATCTATAATTAATGTAACTACGAATGGAGATACAGGCAACAGTAATGGCAGTATATCGCTGACTGTTGTTGGAGGAAACCCATGCCCCACCGGGAATGCTTATAACTTTTCGTGGGCAGGCCCAACAAACTGGCTTCCTGCCGGAAGTACAAATAGCCCCAATATCTCAGGGCTTCCTTCCGGTTGGTACATTTTAACCGTAAATGATTGTGGGCCGGATGGAATCCCCAATTCAGGAGACGAGCAAGTGAGTTATGGATATTATTGGATTCCTAAAGCCATCAGGGGACGTGGAAAAATCCCGGAAAACGCTGTCATGGAAATATTTCCAAATCCAGTTGCCGATTTAAATACTTTGGCTTTTGTGTTACCAGAAACTGAGCTTGTTCAGGTATGGTTATATGACCTGACCGGAAGGCGGATTGCCTGTTTGTTTGAAGGACAAGCTAATGGGTTTGAACCTCAATCAATTAAATTTGGCAAAGAAATTTTTGCTTCATCCGGAATTTATTTTTGCCGTCTTGAAACTGCCTCCGGTTATACCGAGCAAAAAAGGGTAGTTGTAATAAAATAACCTCAGATTAAGTTAAACACTTCTGGTCTTGAGGTTGCTTTTTGCTTTTAATGTTTTGGGATATATATTCCTACATATTCAGGCAATCAAAAACCTTCAAACTTCGACAACCAGAATTCATTAGCAATGGTTAAAAACCATAATCGCTCCATCCTTCACTAAATTCTGCCACACTAAACAGCGGGTTTACCTTGACGTTTTTAAATTCGTATTGTTCAAACAACCCTTTATCATCTTCCATTTTTTGAAAAATTGGAAGGTTGGATTTTTTATCTACATATAACGTAGTTTTTTTTGCGTAAGAAGTGGGGATTTTAAGAACCTGACCGGCTTTGATGTCATAATAATCATCTACACCAGGGTTCCTTTCCATAATCATATATTCCGCTATGTTTTTAGCTTTTGCTATATCGTAAAGATTTTCACCAGCCTTGACTGTATAGTTGACAAAGTTAAAAGTAGGGTCGGTTATTTGCAGGACATGACAATCCTTACCATCATAGGTCGTAGATCCGGTCAGTTTAAACACTTGTTCGAAGCCGTTTTCTGCCATTGATCTTTTCATGGCATCCTGAACGATTCGTTTCAGTTTTCCAAAACCAATTGACAAAATTGTGTGGTGTTGAGTACTCATCATTTGTTTGCTTGTTGGCAATAACTTGACATTGACATAAGGAAACCCGTTGGGTTTGATAAGTGCTTTACCACCTCTTTCACCATGTGAATACAATACTTCAATATGTCCTCCATCTGCGGTAGTTTTTAAATATACTTTCAAGGGGTTTAAATGGGCTTTTGTAAAAGTTTCAGCTATATTCCATCCCTTGATCATGCGTTCTTTTTGATGAAAAGTGTATTGCATTGTTTTGGTGTTGTCTATTGCAAGAAACATTTTGTCAATGACTTCTTTAGTGGCCGAACTGTTGGGAACAGAGGTAAATCCAAAAGAAGAAAGCAAGATAATTGTGGCAAGCAGGCGAAATTGCTTCATAGTTGACTGGAAATTTGAGTTGTGTGTTGAAATGAATTTTGAAAAGATGGAATTAACGATAACTTATTTATAGTTGGTATGTTGAGGTTTGTAAAAAATTCTTTCTATTCAGGATATACGTCTTGTTTTCGATTGATACAGAAAAATTTAAGCGTAGTTTCTTCGCCTAAATCAGGGGCAGAAACATGAATCAAATAAATACCACTTGCAATACTTAGATTGTTTTGATTTTTTAAGTCCCATTCTACCGTATTGATTTGTTTGGATTCCTCCGTTCCTCCGGCAGCAGTATCCATATCCGGATATTTAAAATCAGTTTTAAAAGTTCTGATTAAAGAACCTTCGAGTGAAAAGATTGAGATGTTTGCTTTTGCGGGCAAATTGGTGATTTTGACTAAGTTATCATTGTTAGAAGACTCATACATAGAAAAGGCATAGTACGGATTGGGCACAACATTTACCAGACTTAAAGCTTTTTGTGCAATTTCGGTCTGTTTTTTACGGACTGCTAAGTCTTTAAAATCAAATCTGTATTGTAATTTAGGCTGTTGATTATCCTTTTGTTGGTAAGGTCGTGCAACCCTGATATTAATTTCAGCCATAGATGGGATTAGTCCATCTTCCGGTGATTTCAGACCAAAGCCCTGAGTGATATATGGAAGAGTAACCCACATTGCATCATCAAATACCGCCCGTTTGTGGGTTATATTATTATCCAATTCTGATTCAATGAGCCTTTGTTGGTTGACTGCACCACCATCATATCTGCTACTCATTACGTAAACATAATGTTCACCTCCAATTCTGAACATGCTTGACGAGGTTTGAGAGCTGATTAATGTTGAGTTGGGATTCCAAATCATATCTTGCCCATTTTCACACGCAAAAAAAGAATTTTCACCAAAAATAATATTTAGCCGTTCTCCGGTTTCAAGGTTAATTGCATAACCCGGAAACCACGAACGACCAATATCATAAGCATCATATAACTCTGCTCCATTGACTGTTGTAAAATCAGTTGGTTGGTCAATATCTGTGGCAGCAAAAAAAGTGGATGCCTGTCTGACAACGTTTAGACCATCCATATTTGTGTACAGAACAGCCGAAGCGTTACTGCCCGAAACAAAGTAACGAATGCCCGGATATAAAACCCCTGTATTGACAGGCAAGGCGTAATTATTTAGTTCATGATTCCATGAAGCGTGGTGTCTAATTCCGTTTTTAACGGCATTCCCCTGTGCAAGTATCTTATCTTTGCTCATCTCAATTACAACAGATTGGGTCCACTTGCTTTTATCGGGAGTAAACACTAAATCAATACTGTGGATGTTTTCCAAATTAAAGGTAGGAGGCATTTCTTCTCCCGTACAGTCTGAACATGCAGGAGATAGGGGTTTGTAGAGAGCAGGTGTTGAAAATTTTGGATTAGTCAGACAGTAAGGTGCAATTTTACCATCTATTATATTTTCGTACAATTCTCCCGGATCATAAAAATCATCAGAGGTTCCAGTACGGTTGTCATTGATTACACTGTTTTCTGTACTCACCAAAGAACCCGATCTAATCCAGTTGAAAGGAGAATTGCCCTCATCATCGGAAACGAGAGAAAACCAGTTTTGACGTAAGTCTTCAAATTTCAATGAAGCAGAAAGGACAGCGTTTTCAAACTTATTGGGCTTTTTTTGTTGCTGTATTGCAATCGAAAATCCAAGTGATTGTCCTGAATATCCTCCTATTGGCTGAACATACCCGTTGTTGATATCCTGGCTTGAAATAAACAATTCTCCCGAAGTCAGATTTTCTAAAGTCCATTTTGACTTTGGTGAAATCGTGAATCCTTTCAACTCTTTAGCAATATCATTTTCAAGAACATCTAAAACAGTACTTGTTCCGGTTTGTATAAAAAACAAATCATCATTTGCACTTAGCAAATCTATGGCTGCAACCTCAGCAGGGTAAACCTTGATATGGATATAAGCTGATTTGCTTTCAAAACCTTCGGAAGAGATGGTATATTTTATCCGGTCAATCCCGTTAAACTCTGAATTTGGCTGATAAGTAACAATTCCCGTTTCGGCATTTTGCGAAATAATTGCGCCATTTACAGATTGCTCAACAGAGGCTAAAGAAAAATTTATACCATCTGGAGCAAAATCATTGCTAAACAAAGGAATATTGACTGTTGAAGCCTGGGATCTTTGAAGTATTGCCGTGTTGTCAAAAGCCATCAATTCTTCAATTTGTGGTGTTCCGGCAACTATCACCACAAAAGCATGGTCAGTCTGCCCTTCATAATCTGTTAAATCATAAGTAAAAGCAGTAATCTCATCCGAATCAGGTGATTCATACAAAAACACTTCGTGCTCATTGTCTAAAAGCAGGGTTCCTGAATTAGGATAAGTATAACTGGGAAAAGTATTATCTTCGATTGTGAGTAAAAATTCTGCTTCCGGCACATTGAACGGGTCAAAAATCTGAATGTTCAGAGGACCAAACCCTCCTTGATAAACCGGGTTGTCAAAATAGCCGTTTTGAATTATTTGTAAAACACTTTCCTCCGAAAGTTCTAATAACTGTCCTCCGTTTCCAATACCAGAAATTCGGGTAACTGGCGGACCTTCACCAAACTGGCTGTTTAGCTCAATTCCATCCCGTTGTGGTGCAGGTATATGTGGAATTGCAGTAAAAATCTTAATGTTGTTTCGCCCTTCGAGGTAGGGTGTTGGCTGAGATTTAGCAAAAGGAAAGGCCGGATTATATGGTTGAAATGAATTGGCAGAATAGGCAACCGCAGAAAAGTAGTATTTCTTTTGATTGACCAATCGTTTATTTCCGGTAGCAAATTGATCTTCCGTAATCCGGAAAGAATTGACTATTCCATTGTTGCTTCCATCCACTTTTAGCTTTGGAATTAAAGTTAGAAATTCACTATTTTTCTCCCAGTTCACCAATTTTGACAAACCATCTTTTTTGTCAACTTGTGCTACAAGCCGGGCATAGTCAGGGTCATCATATTGATCGGGAGTAACGTTTTGAGAAACCAACTGATATAGTTTGTAGCCCTGAAAAGTGTATAATGAGTCTGAAATGTCCTGAGAAGACAGTATCCGATCGGCTACTGCAAATTTTTCAAAAGCATTATTTGAAGTGACGGTATCATTCCAAAGTGAAATGATTAGTTCGCGATCCAACTCACGTATAAAAAGGTCAGGAGCATCCGGACCGGTCTGAAGTTGAAAGCATAAGTCAAACAAAGCCTGTGCTTTTCTGGAAGCTTGTATGAGCGGTTGAAAGGACGGACATGGATGTTCCAAACCATCCCGTATCCAAATCATATTCAATAATAAATCTTCCGAAGAACCCGGAGATAGCGAAAAAGGTCCGGTAGCCTGAATAAAATAACGAGTAAATGGGGTATTATTCTCTGAACATTCCGACCATGCTTCAGGGTTGGTATCAGTCGGATCACTCGGGTATATAAATGGATAGATTACTTCTCCAAAAGCTCCATAGCCTCCATACGTTAAAAAAGTGCCATTAGTCCATCTTCCTCTAAGATAATTGTAATAGTGACTGGCAAGAAAAGGATCTGAATCAAAAGAGAAACCTGTACCCAGTTTCATGAATGAGGTCATGCCCAATTCCTGATATATTGCGTTTCCTTCAGTATCATATCCAATGATTTTACGGGGAGTTTTTATAAAATCAAATCCCAACATTGGTGGAGTATCGTTATAACCAAGTTCATCAAATTGATCTCCGTTATAAAATACTCCAATATTTTCTTTTGGAATACAACCCATGTAATCGTCATAGCTCGTTCCAATATGTGAAAGTGCGAAAATTCCAAGATAAATGCTGTCAATCTTTAGACTCGACTTGTTTTCTATGTTGTAGTGATAAAAAGTCATGTTGTTTAATTCGTCAGATGTTTTATAGGCAAATGCCATAATACTGACTTCAAAACCCAATGAAGGTGAAGGGGTAAACTTATGCTCATTGCCGTTATCATTTATAATATACCAAATCATTTGATCAGCATAAATGCCTTCGCAGCCAAAGTCAAGAGCCGGGTGGTCTCCTTTTACAGGATTATACTGACCGTCATCGTCAAAATCATAAAATGGTGCCAGATTTTGGTTAGCAGGAAGTTCAAAATCAACAAACCAAGGATTGTTCTTACCTGGCCAAAATAAAATGTTATCAGGTATTTCCGTCGGATTTAGATTGCCCTCCGATTCTTTGAAACTTTTTTTAAAAATATCAATCTCATAGCTAAATACTTCCCAAAAGCGATTAAAATTTTGACAGGTTTCAGACATAGTTTGCCCATTATTATCTAAAGGTCCCGGCCAATAGTCATATCCATTCGTGGCGATACCTTTTCCGGCAAATCTCAATTGTCCTAAATTATCTATTCCCCCCATCCACATAGCTCCACCACACAATGAATGAAGTGATGGTTGACCCGATCCTGTTTCTACTTTAGGAACTTCATATCCGGGGGTGGTTGTGATAGGATCATACCATCCATCTCCGGTAAGCAAGAGTTTTGCCCTTACATTGTTAACATTGAGTTCTGTTTGAGATAGACCCGGTAAGCAATCGGAATTTTCCTTTTTTTCATCCGATTTTTCAGGAATAAATCCTTTTTTTGCAAAGCCGGTTTGGATTTGTACTACAAGGAATAGGATACAGACTGCCAACAACATAATCATCTTTTTCTTTTTCATCTTATATCATTTTAAGTTTAACAAAATTAAAATTCAATTGATGTCTAAATTACACTTCGGCTATCTCATATATGTAGTAATCTTCACCAAAATAGTAACTTTTTTATCACTTTTATTCGTAAGCTTTTTATTTCTTCCAACAAATTATCAATTTGGAGTTAGGTGCTGAAAATTCAGGTAGATTTTAGACAAAGAATTTCATTTATACTATGAAATTTGTTTTTCAAAATGCCACCTATAGCCTAAAAGAAGAGTATGGTAGGAATCAACGGTTATTTCAAGTTGCTAATCACCGAAATACACAACATAAGCAGGCCTTGAAAATCCTGACAGATTAAATGCAACGATTAGTTTTGCGATGTTGAAACTGTATCAGGGTGTCGTATTTGTTTTAATGAGGTATAAAAAAGAACCAAGCGGAAGTTTGTTTCCAAAGCTGTCGGGTAAAAACAGTTCTCCATACCTTATATAGTGCAGGAAACCAGAAAAATGAAGGCGGAATAGATTTTCAAGAATTAAAGCAGACCATCCAAGTGAATAGACATTGATGATAATAAATCCGTTAGGCAACAACAAGCGACTGCACAATTGCAATAATTCATCCAAATCTTTTTCAATAATCCATTTTTCACCGTCTGGCCCTCTTCCATAAGCAGGAGGGTCTAAAATGATGCCTGTATAACGGTGATTACGCCGGGTTTCGCGCCGGACAAATTTTAGTGCATCCTCTACAACCCATTGTATCGAATTTAACCCGGATAATTCCATATTTTGTTTAGCCCAATGAATTACCTGACGGACAGAATCGATATGAACAACTTTTGCACCTGCTGAACAAGCAGCCAAAGAAGCACCACCGGTATAGGCAAAAAGGTTTAACACTGAAGGTTGCTCTTCATTTGTTTGCTTTATAGTATCGTAAATAAAATTCCAGTTAACAGCCTGTTCCGGAAATATCCCGACATGCTTAAAGCCCGTTAATCCGAGCCGAAACTTGAGACTCATTTCCTTGTAGTGATAGGATACCTGCCATTGGTCGGGCATATTGGCTTTTTTTTGCCAGTTGCCCTGTTCATTCCCATCTGCTATTCTCTGTTTTTCGGAAAGCCTGTTAAATCTCGCATCTGCTTTTTCTAACCAGTCCTCTTCAGAAAGGCTTTTTTGCCAAATTGCCTGCGGTTCAGGACGGCGTATGATATATGCTCCGAATCGTTCTAACTTTTCAAATCCACCGGTGTCAATCAAATCATAATCAGCCCAGGGTTCGGGGGTTAACAGCTCCATCTGTTTTAAGTATTAGATTAGAGATAGCGATTGAAATTCCGCCAAAGTAATTTTGGTTGTAATATACGGGATGTTTAGGGAATGAAATGATTTGTACTGTGTAAAAATTGCGTTTGCTTTACAATACTTTCCCAGTTTAACTCCAAAACGTTAAGCTAAAGTTGAAGATTTTTTAAACCAATTTTAAATGTTTACTTTTACATTCTGAATAAATACACAGAGCAAGGAACGCTGCATTGTGAAAGGTTGCTTTAAAACTATTTGCAACAAATCAACGTTCTATTCCCTATCCTTTACTTTTTGATATAAAACAGAGATATCTGAGTAATCAAAAAAATATACCAAAATACATTATGAATACAGAGAGTATTAAGCAAAAACAAACTGCTTCCCTGATACATCATCATTTGGCTGACCTTTTCATTAAAAATTCAGGGAAATATTATAGCAACGCATTTGTAACCATTACCAATGTCCGGATTACTCCCGACCTTTTATTGGCTCGAATTTATTTAAGCGTCTATAATCAACCCGATAAAGCTCAAACGGTACAGCAAATTGCAGACAACTATCACGTTTTACGCCATGATTTGGGTGGAAAACTTCGCCATAAGTTGAGAAGAATACCCGAACTCGCTTTTTTTCTCGATGATACTTTAGACGAAGTTGACAAAATTGAAGACCTGTTTAATAAATTAAAAGATGAAGGTGAAGAACCGGATTACAAAACAGAATAAACACTATAGTAAAGAACGGGCTGAAAGGTAAAGTCGTCTTTATTGGTTAACTGAAACTATACGTCGTATATTTGTCTGAAAAAATAAAATTTCCATAAACCTACTAACATAGGAAAAATGGCCACCTATTCTACTGATTTGTTTGACCTGATCAAAACACTGACTGTAACTGAAAAAGCTTACTTTAAAAAATATGCTTACAAGCAAAACACAGACGCAAAAGACAACCCTTATTTGCGATTGTTTGATGCAATAGATAAACAGGAAGAGTATGATGAAGAAAAACTGGTAAAAAAATTTTCTAAAGAAAAATTTGCCCAAAAGTTCTCGGCTGCAAAAAACTACCTGCATCAGTTAATTTTAGATTGTCTGGCAAACTATGATGCAGCAGGCATTTCTATCCGACATAAGTTAAGGATGCAAATCAGACATATTGAAGCTCTGATTGACCGCGGTTTAATGGAACAGGCTTTAAAAAAAGTAGAAGCTACCCGAAAACTCCTTCATCCGGACAATATCATAAATCAATATAGCTGGCATATTGAACTAATTAACCTGCAACTCGAAATTCTGCCCTATAAAACAGAAACTTTCGATGAGCGAATGAAATTACAAAACGAAAAAAGCGAAATTTTTGCTGTTACCGGCAATTGTCAGGAATATTATAACCTATATCTTAAATCGCTTCACTTTCTGAATCAAACAGGCATCAGCAGACTCGACCGCCATAAACGTCTTTATGAAGAATTTACTGAAACTGTTGCTCATCCTTTGTTAAGTGATCTCAATCTGGCTTTGTCATTTAATGCCCGCCTCTTCTTTTGTAATACTTGGGTTAATTATTACATGGGCAGTGGAGACTTCTACAAAGCATTGCATTATGCACAATTGCAACTCGATCAGTTTAATACCCCGATGCTGAAAACTGGAAATGTTCAAAAATATATGGTATCGGTAAAAGGAGTTCTGTTGCCATTGATTAAACTTGAAGACTATCATAGATTCGACAAATTAGTCGAACAAACAGAACAATGGTATTCTTCCAACCTAAGTAACATCACTCCCGAGTCTGTCAATGTAGTCATGGATGCCATTTATGGCGCACCTTTCGATGCTTTTTATTATCAGAAAAGTTATCGAAAAGCCATTTCTTTGATCCCAAAAATGCGCGAATATCTCGCAAATGCCTTTGCACAGCGCAATAAAGGAAACAACCTGCAATACAGACTTAACATTGCCGCCCTTTATTTTTATGAAGGAGATCTAAACAATGCACTTACCGAATTAGAACTACTTTTAGATGACAAAGATTTCGACACCCTGCCTGTAATACACGGAAGTGCCCGTATTTTGCATCTGCTTATTCATTTCGAATTGAAAAACGATTTGCTGCTCGAATCTTTAGGCAGAGCTACTTACCGCTTTTTATTCCAAACAGAAGCTTCTAACAATGTTGAATCATTAATCATCAGATTTATGCGCAATAGTGCACAATTTGCCGATAAAAAAGAACTGAAAGCAGGATTGACAAAACTGCGTCAAAAACTCGAAATGTATGCAGAAGATGAATTCGAACAAGATTCTTTTTACCGCATTCACTATTTAGAATGGGTAAACAGCAAATTAGAAGGCACTACAGTGATAGACTGGGCAGAAAAACATTCTTCTTTGGTAAAAGAATTGAAAGGTTAGACCCATGACCATTTAGATATTCTTTTTATACTAACACCATTTAAATATTCATACCCATGCAGTATTGGTTAATCAAATCAGATCCGGAGACTTACGGATGGCCGGAATTTGTCGAAAAAGGAACGGATATGTGGGAAGGAGTTCGAAACTATGCAGCACGAAATAATTTGATTGCTATGAAAACCGGTGATTTAGCCCTTTTTTACCATAGCAACATAAATCCTGCTGTTGTAGGTATTGCAAGGGTTGTCAAAGAACATTATCCCGATCCGTCAACAGATGATAATCGTTGGGTAGTTGTAGATTTTACCGTTGAACGTCCGTTAACCTATCCCGTTTCGCTTAAAACGATAAAGTCTAATCCTATTTTTGCTA
Organism: Sphingobacteriales bacterium; assembly: GCA_016700115.1. Lineage (NCBI taxonomy): Bacteria > Pseudomonadati > Bacteroidota > Sphingobacteriia > Sphingobacteriales > Sphingobacteriales bacterium. The sequence goes on from CP064999.1 coordinate 3,349,446, forward strand.
ATATTGGCTTGGTCAGGCAAAGCAGATTGTCAGTAATGCCTTTGACGGAAACTGAATTTAAAGAAATAGTCCGCCTCTCTGAAGTTCAGGAAAATTAGTTTGTCAACTTAGTGGATGCTAAGGAAGGTACCCACCTGATTGCAGCAAGTGAAGCATTTTTATATTCAATCCGGGCAATAAATTCAAGCGTTTCCCCTTTCTTGTTCTCTGCCCAAACCTTGCGATAAGTATAAATATGTGGTTGACTTGCTTCTGAATCCGGAAACAGTTGTGATACATCATTTGCCGGAATGTTTTCCGACAATATATAAGACAGTTCATAATGATTCAGAAGTTTTGAAAGATGTTCGACTTCTTCATTAACCCCGTTGTTTCCCGAAACATACCTGCGATAAGTCATAAACCCGATAAACACAGCAATGACTGCCATCAACCAAAAAAAGGGATCACTGAAAATATCAAGATATTTACCTAACACAACCGAATACTTTAATTTATATGGAATAACGATAACACGGGGAAAACAAACCTTTGACCGATTTAGTTGATTGTTTGCGGACGAATGCAGTTTGTAAAACAGGAAAGCCTGTGGATTTTATTTTTTTCGTACTTTTGACAAGTTGTTTGTAAATGCTGAAGTGAAGCAACATATCACCACCATTATAAACCTTATAAACAACTGTCTTTTTTCTAAATCTTATTAAGAAATCTAACTTTTGCTGGAATGGATTCAATCATTCAGGACATAAAAAATCAGTTTGAGCATGGTAGCATGGTTACTCGCTTAGTGTTAGTAAACATCTTTGTTTACATAGCCGATAATATTCTGCATCTTTTGTTTTTTTTAATCAGTCTTCCTTATGTTTATGATTCTGTCATGAAGTGGTTTATGGTTACTGCTTCGCTCAGGGAAATTATTTTCAAACCATGGTCGTTGGTAACCTATATATTTTTACACGACGGGATATGGCATCTCGCTTTCAATATGTTGACTTTTTGGATTTTCGGACAAATACTGTATAATTACTTAGGCAACCGGAAAATTTTACCAATTTTTATTTATGGCGGAATTGTCGGCGCTTTGATTTGTATTTTGATGTTTAATGTCCTGCCTGCTTTACAACCGTTTCTTCATGTCCCTATGTTGGGTGCTTCTGCCGGAGTTATGGCTATTGTTTTAGCTGCTGCTACCCTTCAACCCAATCATCAGATTTCTTTGATACTTTTAGGACCGGTCAGAATCAAATATATTGCTCTGGCTTTTATTCTGTTAGATTTGACCACAATTGCCAAAGACAATCCCGGGGGGCATATAGCTCACCTTGGTGGGGCTATTTTTGGGTATTATTTCATCAATCAGTTGCAGCGCGGCAACGACTTGTCTATCCCCTTCAATAACTTTGTAGAAAAGGTGCTCTTGTTTATCAAAGGATTGTTTAACAAACATTCGCTCCGCGTCAATAAAAACCCAAAATATGTTTACCCTAATTCAGCTAAACAACAAAATGCTGCTCCTCCAAATTCTTCCAAATCTGCTTCTGATCAGGAACGTTTAGATTATATTCTTGAAAAAATAGCCAGCGTTGGTTATGAAAACCTGAGCAGAGAAGAAAAAGAATTTTTGTTCAAAATGAGTAAAGACTAATCCAACCATTTGGGCAGGAAAACCCGAAAACAACCATTCAAAAACAATCTCACAAATATGTACGAACACATTCTTTACCAGGAATCTGAAGGAGTTGCTTTAATTACGCTCAACAGACCCGAAAATTTCAACGCTTTTGTTGAATTGATGAATGGCGAACTTACTGATGCAGTAAAAAAAGCAGGGAAAAACCCTTCTGTTAGAGTCATTGTCCTGACCGGTGCGGGCAAGGCTTTTTGTTCAGGACAGGATTTAAAGGAAATCAAAGATAAGGTTGGGGATCGCAACCTCGCCGATTCAGTAGAGCGGAGATATAACCCAATGATTCAGGCAATTTACCAATGTCCCAAACCTGTAATCTGCCGGATGAACGGTGTTGCTGCAGGTGCAGGATGCTCTTTAGCCCTTGCTTGCGATATGATTATCGCTTCTGAAAAAGCATGGATGATCGAAGCTTTTATTCATGTGGGTCTCGTGCTGGATAGTGGGTCTTCTTATTTTCTTCCTCGTATTGTCGGAATGAAAAAAGCCTTTGAAATTGCAGCAATGGGAACTAAAATCAGCGCTCATGAAGCATTGGCTTTGGGAATGGTCAACAAAGTCGTTCCTCATGAAGAACTGGATATCGCTGTTGATGAAGTTAGTGCTTATTTTGCCAAAGCTCCTGCAAAGGCTGTGGCTTATATCAAAAAAATGCTCAACCAGTCGCTTCAATCCGACTTATCAACCATGCTTCAACAAGAGGCATATTATCAACAATTGGCCGGTTTCTCTTCCGATTACAAAGAAGGTATTTCTGCTTTTGTCGAAAAACGCCCCCCTGTTTTTACCGGCAACTAACTATCTTTTACCACAACCTGACTGTTCTCTGATTTCTCTTAATATGGGAATCTCGATCAACTAAAAATATTGAAATTCACTAAATAAGCTCTTTATAGTAAAAGTTTTTCTTACTCTTTTGTTTTAACATTGCGAATCATAAAGTCTGAAATCTCATTAAACAACCGGTTATTTAAGTCTTAACAAATCAATATAACTATGTCTAACAATAGTCTGCTCAAACAGTTATCTCTCCTGATTATCCTCACAACCTTCATGGTTCAGGGAGCTTTTGCACAAAAAACCTCAGCTCTGCCGAAATCTCATGGCAAAAAAACAGCTCCTGTTTTTGCAAAAACCATCACCACAGACGACCTCAAAAAACATCTGACTATTCTCGCATCTGACGAATATGCAGGTCGTGGCAATGGGCAGGCAGGTGTTGAAATGGCTGCCAAATATTTGGCAGAACAGTTTGCAGCTATCGGAATCCCTCCTTTAAACGGCACTTATTTTCAGGAATTTCCACTTCAGCGTCAGGCTTGGGATAGCCCATCCGTCAGTATTCATGGCAAAGTTTATCATTTTAAGAAAGACTTTTATTGTTTTCCGAGAAGCAATAAAACACTGATTGAAAATTTCTCCGAAATCGTCTTTTTAGGATACGGAATCGAAGATACCCGCTATAATAATTACCTGCAACCTGACAGTACGGAGGTGAACGTGAAAGACAAAATAGTAGTAGTGATGCACGGAGAACCTAAAACTTCTGATAATAAGTTTCTATTAACCAACTCGTTGGTTGCTTCAGAATGGACAACCAACTGGCGTAAAAAACTGGAAACGGCCACTAAAAAAGGAGTCAAAGCTCTGTTAATTGTCGTGGATGATGTGGAGAAAAATGTGGAGCAACTCAAACATTTTATTAACAGCGATTCTTTTGAACTAAAAACTTCCGGCAACACTCAGGCTTCTTCCAATTCCTTGTACATCAGCCGTGAAATGGCAGAAGCTTTGCTAAATATGAGGTTGAATGATTTGGAAAACAAACTCCAAAATCACCCCTTTTACCTGAATGTCTCTACTGACCTCAGCCTGAGTATCACCAAAAAAGGGGAAGAGTTGTTTGGAAAAAATGTTTTGGGCTTTATTGAAGGAACCGACCTCAAAAACGAGGTCATTGTCCTGACAGCGCATTACGATCATTTGGGTATCGAAGACGGTGAAATCTATAACGGAGCTGACGATGACGGGTCGGGTACCGTTGCACTGATTGAAATTGCTGAAGCCTTTTGGAGAGCTAAGCAAGCCGGTAGAGGCCCTCGAAGAAGCATCCTGATTATGCCGGTCGCAGCAGAAGAAAAAGGACTTTTGGGTTCTCAGTTTTATACAGATTTCAGTCCCATTTTCCCTTTGAGTAATACAGTTGCCAACCTCAATATTGACATGATTGGACGTATTGACCCCGAACATCTTACCGGTGATTATGTGTATATCATCGGCTCAGACAAACTAAGTACTGAACTTCACAACATTAACGAAGCTGCCAATAAATCTTATACTAAACTCGATTTGGATTACCGATACAATGTTCCAAATGACCCCAACAGGTTTTATTACCGTTCAGACCATTACAATTTTGCCAAAAACAAAATACCTGTTATTTTTTACTTTAACGGAACTCATGCCGATTACCACAAACCCTCCGACACCCTTGAAAAAATAAATTTCAACGCCCTGCATAAAAGAACTTTACTCGTTTTTTACACCGCATGGCAACTGGCTAACCAAACTCCCCGCATTGTCGTTGATGTCAATAAGCCTTAATTGTCATTCTTTTTTGCAAATATCCAATACAACTTCTTTCATCTTGAATACTTAGAAAAGTTGAGCATCAGTATGAATGGGTGATATTTCGTTGGGTTTGAATTATTCCTTATGGCATCAGTCTTTTTTCAATAAAAAAAGATTGCAGAGCAATTCCGTAATCTTGTTGGGTTTTAAGATTTGAAATCGCTGCTTTTAACTGCCAATAATATCTTCCGGGCTTTAAATCCTGCGGAAGTTCAATACTAAAAGAAGTTTGATTGGGTGGGAGTATATAGTTTTTCAAAACAAAAATTCCTTTGTTTGTCCGGATGTTCAAGATAAGCGAATGGTCAACAGGTGTTTTCAACTCTATATTTAATGTACCTGCTACTTCAGCTTCATTTTCAGGTAACAACACCTGAATAATAGGTTGTGAACTGCCGGTACTGCTTCGGGTCGTATATGATTCAAAGTCTTCGGCTACTTCAAAAGATTCCATCAGGTCTGTCAGCAAGTAATTTTCAACTTTAACAGACGAAAAAAATCGCTCTATCCTGTCTCTGTCAGTTTCTGAAAACAAATTCATGCCTGTATCCCCTACAAAATCCTGACATTTTAACAAAGCATTTGAAGAACGCTCATTGACAATCTGTTTCATCGAATCAAGTAAAAGCTGTTCTAATACTGTCATACTTAGTAATTCACGGTTTTTTAACAATTCTTGTTCAAACTCGTTTCTTTCTGCTTCCGATATTTGACCCTCAAGGTAACTCCTGATTCTTTCTGTTAATGATTTGTCCATTTTTTGTTTTTACCTTTTTCCTCGAAAGAAATTTTTTAACCATTTTTATGTCGTCCCAGTCATTCCCAAGCAACTCCGATAAATGAGTACTTAACCTTTCTCTGCATATATACATTTTTGTTTGTGTCGCACTCACAGAATTTGCTAATTTAGTGGAATTTTGAATTTTAGAATGAGACCAACTATTAAAAACGTGCAAATAAAATAGCTTTCTGCATCCGGGCGACATCATTTTTATTTTGCTGATGACCAACCCTAACAATTCTTTATATTCAAAAGCTTCTTCCGGTTTTTGAGAGAATGTATGATGATTGCCTAAGTTTTCAATTGCCTCAATATCTGAAACCGAAGTCAAAAAATTATCCTTTTTCCGCTGCTTGAGGGTTTTTTTCCAGATATTTTTGTAAATCCCTGCGATGTAAATTCTAAAAGGAATTTCTTCGCCGGTATCTGTATTTGTCAAACTGAACGAAGGATTTAAACATCTCACTCTGAAAGCTTCCATGGTGCTCCAGGTCAACTCTTTAGCATCTTCAAACGTCCCGTTGTTGGCCGACAAATAGGACGAAACAATGATCAGCAGTTTTTTATACACATTAACTAAAACCTGTTGTCTTCCTTCTCTGAATCCACTGATAATTTTTTGGTTGGTTTCCATCCATTCAAAAGGAAGAGAGTGCTTAGTCATTTGCTTCAATATTGTGAATGTTCGAAAAAGAATCTGCACAAAAATAACCTTTTTTACCGTTTTTGTTAAAATTCGGCAATTTGATTTTATTCAGGTATGAGCATTGAAAAAATTTACAAATCAAACGGTCAAAATCCAATGTTAAACGAACGTGATTCTTTTGCGGGCTTCACAATAATAATTTACTTTTGCAGGCTTTTTGAAACAGCATGTCTATTTAGAATTTCTTAACTTTTTACCTGAAAAAAGCACAATCAAAGCTATGCAAGTATTCAAATTTGGAGGAGCTTCGGTCAAAGATGCCCCTTCTGTCCTCAATGTTGCCAATATTTTGAATTCATATACCGGGCTCCCTTTGGTGGTCGTGATTTCTGCCATGGGAAAAACTACCAATGCGTTGGAAGACGTGGTCAATGCCTATACTCAGGAAACAGGACAGGCAAAAATACTTTTGGACAAAGTCAGAAATGCTCATTTCTCTACTGCTGATACCTTGTTTGACGGCAATAGAAATCATACCGTATATGCAGAAATGGAGTTTTTACTGAAACATGTCGAAGAGATTTTGGACAATAAACCTCTGGCAGACTATAATTTTATTTACGATCAAATTGTATCGTTGGGTGAGTTGCTGGCTACAAAACTGGTGAGTAGTTACCTGAATTTTGCAGGTATTTCAAACGAATGGCTCGATGTCAGGCAATGTATCAAAACCGATAATACATGGCGGGAAGCCAATATCCAATGGGAGGTCAGTAACTGGCAGGTCAGAGAAAAAGTATTGCCCTTGCTTAATGACAATAAAATGGTGATCACCCAGGGATTTATCGGTGCAACCATTGAATATTTTACCACAACCCTCGGACGCGAAGGCTCCGACTATACGGCTGCCGTCTTTGCAAATATCCTCGATGCCCAATCTATGACTGTCTGGAAAGACGTACCGGGTATTTTAAGTGCCGACCCCCGTTTGGTTGCCGATGCTGTCAAAATTCCACGACTGTCCTACTACGAAGCCGTAGAAATGACCTATTACGGGGCACAGGTCATCCACCCAAAAACCATAAAACCTCTTCAAAATAAAAAAATACCATTGATCGTCCAGTCTTTTCTTGCACCGGACGAATCCGGAACTATCATCCATACAGAAGATTCCGTGGATATCGCTTCTATTCCGCCTATCGTGGTAATTAAGAAAAATCAAATGCTGCTCAATGTCAGAAGTAAGGATTTTTCCTTCATCGCCGAAGAAAATTTGAGTAATATTTATGATTTATTTGCCAAACATCGCGTAAAAGCTAACCTCAGCCAAAATGCAGCCATTAGTTTCTCGGCTTGCATTGACCATATTACCTATAAAGTCGAGCCTTTGCTCAAAGACCTGAACACAAACTACAACGAACGCATCTTTACCAACCTCGAACTCATCACCATCAGACACTATACCGAAAATACCATCAAACGTTTCGTCAACGGGCGGGAAGTCTTGCTCGAACAAAAAGGCAAGAACACCGTTCAGTTAGTCGTGCGCGAATAACCCTCCCCTGTCCTGTTCCATGGTACGTTAATTCTAACTCATAATCCCGGTTTTTATGACTTGGTCCGTATTTTCATCCATCCAGTATCTATGGATTTTTATAGGCCTGATTGCCTTTTTATGGCTATTGTTCCGTCAGACCGCCCCTTACGGAAGGCATACAAAACAAGGTTTCGGGCTGATGATTAACAACCGGTTGGGATGGGTTTTGATGGAAACTCCGGTCATGATCTGGCTCTTGCTTTTCTTTTTAATCGGGAAAAACAATGAGCAATCTCCTTTTGTGGTCTATATATTCATAGGTTTATTTTTGTTGCATTACCTCCACCGCAGTTTCATATTCCCGGCTTTTATGCGAACAAAAGGCAAATTTATGCCCCTCATGATTGTTTTGCTCGCTCTGTTTTTCAATCTGGTAAACGGCTTCGGTTTAGGTTATTATTTTGCACATTTCGCTGCCTACCCCCCCGATTGGATTGCTTCCTGGCAGTTTATATCCGGTATTGCACTCTTCCTTTTGGGAATGTGCATCAATATCTACAGCGATTACCGCCTCATTGGGTTGAGAAAACCCGGCGATGTTTCCTACCATATCCCACATGGCGGCCTTTTTGAGTATATAAGTTGCCCCAACCTGCTTGGAGAATTGATCGAATGGGGAGGGTTTGCCCTGATGACCTGCTCCTTGCCCGGTTTTACCTTCTGGTGGTGGAGCATCGCCAATTTGGTGCCCCGTGCTTTAGCTCACCACCGTTGGTATTTACAACATTTTGAACATTATCCTAAAAACAGAAAAGCATTAATCCCTTTTTTGCTCTAAACCTTCTTCCCTATCTCATTACGGTTCTAAGATTGTATATTTGCCTGTTAACTTTCAATTATCTCCATATTATGAAACAGCTTCTTACCCCGCTACTGTTTTTGTTTGCAACATTTTCGGTTTATTCCCAGCAAACCATTGATTTGACCATGGAGCACGATGGAATTACCCGCGCATATCGCCTCTATGTTCCCGCTGCTTATAACGGCTCTACTCCTGTACCACTGTTATTCAACCTGCACGGATATGGGTCGAACAATTTGCAGCAAACTATCTATGGCGATTTCAGAAGCATTGCCGATACTGCCAATTTTATTATCTGTTTACCAAACGGAACCCCCGATGCCGGTGGCAGTTTGAGATGGAATTCAGGCTTTGCCACCGGTGTTGACGATGTTGGATTTATTTCAAACCTCATTGATACTATTTCTGCTAATTATTCCATTAATCCTGCCATGATTTACAGTACCGGCATGTCAAACGGAGGCTATATGTCCCATACTTTAGCCTGTGAACTCTCAGACAGAATTGCCGCAATCGCCTCGGTTACCGGCTCGATGACCATACTCCAGCAACTCAACTGCTCCCCCGAACGTCCTGTTCCGGTCATGCAAATTCACGGTACCAATGACCCCACAGTTCCATACGAAGGCGGCAGTGGATCAATGGGAATCGAAGATTTGGTTGATTTTTGGGTAGCTCACAACACCTGTTCAACCACTCCGGTCATCACCCCCGTACCCGACATCAACACCACAGACGGTTCCACCGCTGAAAGATTTGATTACCTCAGTTGTGAAGACCAAACTTCGGTTGCCTTTTACAAAGTAACAGGCGGCGGACATACCTGGCCGGGGTCCATCATTCTTCTCGCCGGCACGAACAAAGATTTCAGTGCAAGTAAAGTGATTTGGGAGTTTTTCAGACAATTTCAACATCCCGGGTTCTCAACTCCTGTTAGCATAAATGAACCACCGCTTCAAACAAAAATTGAGGTCTATCCCAATCCATCTTCAGATTTTGTACAGGTATCCGGTGTTCCTCAGGCTACAAAACTCCTGCTGACCGACATCAAAGGGCAATGCCTACAGACAATAGATTTAACCCATCCCTCATCAACAGTTTCAATAGCACATTTGCCTGCCGGCATTTATCTGTTCCGGTTTTCAAACCCAAATGGCGTTCAAACTTTAAAAGTAGTAAAATGGTAGTGGATGGGGGGATTGCTCGCCAAAAAACGCTACCCTAAATCATGCCATGCTTTTGCACCGCTTTGGTTAATCGCAGAGGTATAGCTATTTGTTTCTATTTTTAAGTTGTTCAACAAACTTTTAACCGCTGTTGCCACTTTTAACGCAGTCTCTTCCCCTTTCGAAAACGCAAAAACCGAAGGTCCCGACCCCGAAATCCCAAAAGAAATTGCCCCGTGCAGCATAGCTTTTGTTCTCATCAAATCAAATTGCGGAATTAGTGCCGCCCGATAGGGTTCTGCAAACCGATCCGTCATAGATTTTCCCATCAACTCGAAATCACCCGTATAAAGCGCAGATACAAAACCTGCAATATTTCCGGTTTGAATGATAGCCTCTTTTAGCCCGATTTCTTTGGGTAAAATATTCCGCGCCTCTTTCGTCAAAATCTCAATTTGCGGATGAATTACCGTAACCCACAACCCCTCCGGCACAGGTAGCTGAACAATCTCAAGCGGATGATAACTTTTTATCAAAACAATACCGCCCATCATCGAAGGTGCAACATTATCCGCATGGCGCGAACCACTCGCAATGACCTCCCCGTCAAGCGCAAACTCGACCAGCTCCGTTTTTGTAAAAGGGCTGCCCATCAACTTATTCACCGCCATAACCCCTGCTACTGCACTTGCAGCACTCGACCCTAATCCGCTGCCAAATGGCATCTTCTTCTTGATCGCCACGTCTATTCCCCTTGACCCTTTACCCACCATTTCAAACATCGTTAAAATCCCACCGGTTGCAGTATTCTCTTCCGGCAAATAGGACAACTTGCCATCATCCCCCTCTATCTTTACAATGCGAACTTCTCCAACATCATTCCACCATACCGAAACCTCATCGCCCGGAGTTTCAATTGCCAGACCCAACACATCAAACCCACAATTCAAATTCGCCACTGTCGCAGGTGCAAATGCTGTTACCATGTTTTGTCTTATATTCCTGAAGTTATGCTTCTCTTCTTATTTCCGCAAAGTTAATAATTAACATTAGTCCGGGATTAAATTTGAGTAATTATTGGGAGTTCTATAAGAACAGCGAGCGCTTGTGGAGTGATGGACAGAACCTCGAAAAGGTGAAATGTTTGTAACAAACAAACACCAATCGGCAAAAAACCCTGAAAGGGCAACTTTAAAAACGCAATCAGTTTGAATCACCTTTGCTTCAGTTTGAATCACCTTTGCTTCAGTTTGAATCACCTTTGCTTCAGTTTGAATCACCTTTGCTTCAGTTTGAATCACCTTTGCTTCAGTTTGAATCACCTTTGCTTCAGTTTGAATCACCTTTGATTCATCACCTTTGATTCAGTTTGAATCACCTTTGATTCAGTTTGAATCACCTTTGCTTCAGTTTGAATCACCTTTGCTTCAGTTTGAATCACCTTTGCTTCAGTTTGAATCACCTTTGCTTCAGTTTGAATCACCTTTGCTTAAGTTTGAATCACCTTTGCTTCAGTTTGAATCACCTTTGCTTCAGTTTGAATCACCTTTGCTTAAGTTTGAATCACCTTTGCTTCAGTTTGAATCACCTTTGCTTCAGTTTGAATCACCTTTGCTTCAGTTTGAATCACCTTTGCTTCAGTTTGAATCACCTTTGCTTCAGTTTGAATCACCTTTGCTTCAGTTTGAATCACCTTTGATTCAGTTTGAATCACCTTTGCTTCAGTTTGAATCACCTTTGCTTAAGTTTGAATCACCTTTGCTTAAGTTTGAATCACCGGGCTTTTATACCGCTTTTTTATAGTGTGTTCCATTTTGAAACCTCTAAAAGTGGATTTGAAGAATTGTAAATTTTGATGTGTTGATTTGTGTTTTCGCAGCGAGGGATGCTTCAAACAGATAAAAGTACTTTGTTTAAACTCCATAAAAAACCCCGATGGTGAAAACCATCGGGGAACATAAACGAAAAACAGCGCTGTTTTGAACTAAAAATTTAAGTTAGTTCATATTAGACGGATTGTATGTTTTAAATTGATGAAACTAAAATCATGGCTTAACCGGAATGGTACTAAGCAAACTGATTTCCTGAAGATTGCTGTAATCATATTGATATAAACCGTTTGCACCTATCATAAGCAATATTTGATTGTAAGGAATGACATCAAAAGCGTTGATGTTGTCATAGTGTGCAATCTGATTTAGGTCAATCTGATAGACATTGGAAGCATTATAGATTTTCAGACCGGCATCTCCGTCACAGATAAACAAAGTACTGTTGTCAATTCCTAAACCATGTGGATTGGTCATTGGATAGGTTTTTATCAGAATGGGGTTGGTTAAATCTACAATATCCAAAACTTCAAGTTGGTTGGAAAAACCCTGACAAGTAGTGCCGGAACGAAGGGTTACATAAGCATAATCTCCTTCTGCAACAACGGGATCACAACTTGTTACGTGTGAAAACTGTGAAACATAATTTGGTTGAGCCGGATTTGAAAGTCCATAAACAAACATTCCGGTTTGAGAACCAATCAATAAATGGTTTCGAAAGGGGAATATGGTTTCAATATTCCATCCGATATTGGTGGTTCCTGTGGTAGAAGGTTGTGCGGGATTTCCGACATAGTAAGTTTGTAAACTGCTGAGTGTAACGATATAGAGGTAATCACCGGCAAGGGTAAAACGAGCCATAGAACCTCCAACCCCTACAGATGGTGCGTTAGACTGCGTATCTCCTCCTGATGAAGGAGGCATAACTCCTCCGGTTGAGGTTGTTGTGTTGACAGGCCCTCCTTCAAAAGAATCTACCATATTATCCACAAACATGACCGGATAACCCTGATTGCAGTCATAAGATTCTGTTCTTTCTACCTGCTGGTATTCCGTAACGATTCCTTCTTCAGGGCTGAAAGGAAAATTATCTGCAAAAACATTTTCAGTCCTGGAAATAAAGGTCGCATTGGCAGGATCCGAAATATCTATTGCCAATAAATCAATATAGCTGTCGGCATATAAAATGTTGTTTTTAACTGCCATATCCACATTTCCGACAATCTCAATAAAAGCAATGTTTTGAGGAGAAGCAGGGTTGCTGTTGTCAATGACATGGATGCCTTTAAGTGGTTCGTTGATTAACAGATAGGGCGGTTTGAAATAGATTTTACCCGATTGTTTTAAATCCCGAGGAGCAGAAACGGTTATGGGTTGTCTTAACTCTTCGAGCGACAGATAAACCGGCTCATAAGCCATATAAGTGTAAGTTTGCTCACATTTGTCAGAACAGGATGGTGATAAAACCAATAAATAGCCAAGAATGGCCATACAAGCCAAAAATGAAAAGGTTAGTTTTTTCATGATTTACCGGGATGTTTTGAATTTGAATTGATGGATGATTGCGATTTACAAAAACAAGAACGTATCGAATAGGGGGGAGGGTTGCTTTAACCTCACACAAAATAGGGTTAAAAAGGTAAAGGATATACTAATAAAGGTAAATTTACGACAAAATTCAAGATTTTAACGTTTATGGAGCCTTTGTATTTGCGTGAACACGGTAGAGGAATTGCAGCAGTGGTTATTGCATCGGTTGTCTGGAGTACCGGCGGGTTGTTTGTCAAGTTGCTACCGTTTAACGCAATGACCATATTGTTTTACCGCTCCCTGTTTGCAGGAATTTTGTTTGCTGCCGTTTATCGCCGTGAAGTACTTTTGGTCAATAAGACTGCTTTTATTGCCTCCGGTTTTTATGCCTTGTTACTGATTTGCTTCGTATCGGCAACCAAACTGACTACTGCTGCAAACGCTATCTTTCTTCAATATACCGCACCGGTTTATGTGTTGTTGTTGGAGCCCCGGTTGTTTGGTCTGAAATTACAAAAAATCAATGTCATTACTATTATTGCCTGTGTTGCAGGGATGGGTTTGTTCTTTTCTGACAATCTCGAAGGCGGTGGGGGTTGGGGAAATCTGATTGCCTTGTTGTCCGGAGTGTTTTTGGCTGGTTTATTGCTTTCGCAGCGCATGAATGACCACCGATATTATATTTCTGCTGTTTTTTGGGGAAATGTGTGGATCGTCCTGATTTGTTTTCCTTTTTTTGCCATGTCTGCCACCCCCTCTACAGAACAATTTGGGATGTTGATGTTTCTGGGATTTGTTCAAATAGGAGTTGGATATTTATTGTTTACCTACGGTCTGAAAAGAACCCTTGCCATAGAGAGCGCTTTGCTGGCAATGATTGAACCGGTCTTAAATCCGGTATGGGTTTGGATAGGACATGGTGAAAAACCTTCGTTACAGGCTTTGTTAGGTGGGGCTATTATTATTATCGCTTTGTCGGTAAGGATCCTGGTGCTGGAGCTTGCTAAAAATTCAAAAAAAGAAATAAAATCAATAAACTAATCTGATTAGTTAGTTTTTGCTCAGTGGATAAGAGATTTAAAAGTTCGATATCTCCCTTTCCAATTCTTAATGTCTCTTATTTTCAATAGAAGTGTGTTTCTTATTAGAAACTAAGTGCGTTTGTAGCTTTTTGGATTTAAAATTCCTACATTTGTAGGATACAGTTTTATCCAGTTTTAAGATAAAATTTTGATATTGTGAAACAAGAAATTAATAACATTTGGATATATACTTTTTTAAATAGCAAAACAAACATATACTATTCGGTCTAAAATGTTGGGCAGTTTTAATTAATCAATCCAAAAACATTGCCATGAAATCATACTCCTTTATTTCAACATTGCTTGCCATATTCATTCTTAACTTTTTTGGCATTAGCTTGACTATAGAGGCTCAAACCGGTTTTGATCAGCACTGGCGAATTGCTCCTATCATTAACAATCCTATCAATATTCTTTCTGCTGACTTTGACAATGACGGCGATAGGGATATCATTGTAATATCTTATTTAAACAGCCCGAATAAAAAGGTTGCTATCTTTGAAAATGTAGAGGGTGTTTATGCCGGAATTCCGATGCTAACCCATCATTTGAACGAAAGTGGTGATATAAATATACAATTGGCAGATTTAGACAATGACAACTATTTAGATCTGGTTTTTGCGTTTAAAAATCTCAACAAAATTGCATGGAGTAAAAACAATGGGGGTTTTAATTTTAGTGATTTGCAAACCATTACTACTGCCGTTAATTATCTGAAATTTGTTGAGATATTGGATTTTGACAACGACAATGACCTTGACCTGCTCTCTGCTTCGAGTTATGATCATAAGATTGCTTTGTATGAAAACCTTGGCGATGGCAATTTTGGAAACCAAATTGTAATAGCCCAAAATGCCTATCAGACCTCTGTCGTAACAGCATTGGATGTTGACAATGACGGACTGAAAGATGTCATATCGGGAGCTTCAGTAATTTATGGGTTAGCATGGCATAAAAACTACGGAAATGGTATTTTTGGTGTCCCTCAAACTATTACCAATGCCTTTTTTAATCCAACTCAAATTGCTATAGCTGATATGAATAACGATGGTATCGAGGATTTGATAGTTAATTCAGGTTCTAAAAAATACCTCATTTTGAGGGATGTAACGCAGAGTTTTGTTGATCCGATTTTAATACATTCAAACGGTTATTCTCCCTTTTTCCTTATCGATTTCAATTTTGATGGCAATAAGGATATCATTTTCCCTTTAAATAATAACACGGTTAATATATTGTTGAATTATGGAAATGCTATTTTTGAAGGGCCTGTTCAACTCGTAAACATGACCTATCCGCTCAGTACTTTTGCAGTTCAGGATGTTGACAACAATGGGTATATTGATATTTTAATTACCACCAATTCTACTTATTCGGATAGGGTAGAATGGTACGAAAATCAGGATAATTCAACCTTTGTTCAGCATATATTGGCAGAGAACAATGCCATACTATATGATATATTTAATTCCGATTTAGATAATGACGGAGATATTGATGTGTTGTCGGCTTCTTATGGGGATAAAAAAATTGCCTGGTTCGAAAACTTAGGCAACGGCACGTTTAACACTATAAAAGTCATTACCCGGAATGCTTGGGGTGCAAACACTGTTTTCGCAGCAGATTTGGACAACGACGGGTTTATTGATGTACTATCATCATCCTATAACGATGATAAAATTGCATGGTATAGAAATGAAGGACAAGGCAATTTTAGCGAACAAATTTTAATAACCAATACAGCAGAAGGAGCTATGGCAGTAACAGCCGCAGATTTTGATAATGATGGTGATGCCGATGTGGTTGCCGCTATTTATGAAGAACAACTTTTCCGATATGCGAATGATGGTAGTGGTAGTTTCAGCCTCGAACAAACATTCATTGTTCCTATTGCGATCCAAAAAATCAGGATTGCCGATCTGAATTACGATGGATTTCCTGACATCATTTTTGCAGCTTCCCAAAATGAGGAAGCCGGAATAATTGGTTGGATTAAAAATAACGGAGACGGCACATTTTATCCAAATTATTCTACCATAGCTATTGTGCCCGGTATAAATGACTTTGATGTTGGTGATATTGACAACGACGGACTGCCCGATGTAGTGGGGGTCTCTCTTTTTTACGATCAATCTATCTGGTATAGAAACAATGGCGAAGGATTTCCTTTTAGTGAAGAAATCATCTGTACCTGTCTTAACGAACCTGTTGCCGTAAGTGCGGAAGACTTAGATAACGATGGTGATTTGGATATCATTGTCGGATCGATAGGAAACGATAGGGTAGAATGGTATCAAAATGACGGCATGGGAAACTTTCAAGCAGCCGATTTTCCAATTTCAAATTTGGGAAATATAAGAGCCATTTTAGCTGCCGATATTGATAATGACGGATATAAGGATGTTGTTTTGGGATATAATTCTTACAGTATAATTGACTGGCATCGGAACCTGTTTCTCAATATTGCCTCTAATACAGTTTATACCGATAAGATTCAACAATTACAAATCCTGCAACTTTCCCCCAATCCCACACAAAACACCATCACCATTACCTATACTACTCCCGACAACCAACCTTTATCCTTACAAATGCACGACCTCGCGGGTAAACAGGCATTTACCCAAACTAATTTGCCTGCTTCACCCGGTATTCATACCGTTACTTTAAACATGCAACACCTGACCAAAGGAATGTATTTGCTCACCCTATCTTCGGCAAAAACTGCCCTGAGTGAGAAGATTTTGAAGGAGTAAGGAAGGGGATTCAAGGCTTATGATTTACTTCCGGATTTTTAAGGGATGCAGGTTCCTAGATTCAATTCATAAATGCAACTTTGGGACTGGACATAAACGGAAAATAATTAAGGAGAAGAGCCAAAACTCTCCCCCTTAAATGGAAAAAAGTTCGTTTATTGCTGTCCGACCAAAGAAGCTAATAAATGAAACATTTAACCGCATCCCAAAGGTACACAATTAGTATGATGAAAGCAGAAAATTACAGTCAAAAAGCGATTGCGGAAGCGATTGGTAAAAGCCCAAGCACGATTAGTAGAGAGCTTAGGCGAAATTGCGATAAGCGGAGCGGGTTTTATGAACCTGAATTGGCACAACGCAAATGTGTTAAGCGGCATCAAGAGAAAAAGAAAGCCATCCGGTTTGATTCTTCCATGCAAAGGTATATAGAGGAATTGTTGTTTCAGGACTACAGTCCGGAACAAGTTGTAGGTGTAGCGCGAAAAGCGGGGGTTGCTTGTGTGTCGGCAGAACGCATTTATCAGCATATATGGGCAGACAAGAAGCGGAAAGGCAGCTTATTCACTCACCTGCGAACAAGCGGCAAGCGCTACCACAACAGGGGTGCCGCTAAAGATAAACGGGGAATAATAAAAGACCGTATTTCTATTGAACATCGCCCACCGGAGGTGGCAGCCAAAGAGCGGTTCGGAGACCTTGAAATAGATACCATTATTGGTAAAAACCATCAAGGGGCTATTGTAACTATCAACGATAGATGCACCGGTATGCTTAGAATGAAGAAAATAGCTAAAAAAGAAGCGGCTTTAGTGGCAAGTGCCGCTATCCAATTGCTTCAGGATTGGAAACCTTCTTTACATACCATTACCGCAGATAATGGAAAAGAGTTTGCCCATCACCAATTCATTGCCAGCGAACTTCAAATCAACTTTTTCTTTGCCAGACCCTATCATAGTTGGGAAAGAGGTGCTAGTGAAAATCTAAATGGTTTAATCAGACAATACATCCCCAAATCAACTGATTTTAACTCCCTAACCGATGAGCAAATTCATGACAATCAGGAAAAAATAAACAACAGACCCAGAAAAAGATTGAACTTTGATTCGCCTAATCAATTTATTAAACACAAAGTTGAATTTATAACTTGAATCCTGCACACTTTTAATGATAGTTTACAGAATTTGTACAATCATTTGTTATTAGTTAGTGATCATAGTAATTTCATCAAATTGTATTGAAAACTTTTCTGTCCTCGAAAACTTAAAAATATATTCACTATTTGAACGTTATGACTTTCATCAGGAAAAGGAGAGTTGTATGAAGTTAGATTTGAATTACCGGCGCATCTTCTTTTTGATACAATTTTAACAGAACTATTGATTAAAGTAACCAACAAAATTTAAATGTTTTATTTAAAATCCACTCTTATGAAACTGTTATTAATCTCATTGATGTTTATTTCAGGTTTTTATTTTATTAACTCTAACCGAACCATAGAACCTGCGACCCAGAATACTATAATTGAAGAACCCGTTGAGTCAAAGATAACTTATCATACATACCCTCCTTCCAATATTCCTGATTTTTTTAAAGAACTGACAAACAACCATTTTGAAAGCATTTTTGAAAAGCATGGAAGTGAGTATTTGAATTTTTGCAGCGATAATCAGATAGATGCCAATGATTTAGCAAATAAAAAAAATTACTTAACAGTCTGGTTTTTACATCAGCTATTTACCACAAATAGTGCTTCAGATTGCTCAAATGCCGGAATACTTAAAATTCCGTACTTTTGGCATTGGATTAATCCAAACCCAAGGCACGAAATTAAACTTGTAAAAACCGGAATTCCGTTAACTCAGGTTGAATCGCCAACCGGATATAAAAAATACAGATCTTACGCAGATCTTGACCGCAAACCTTTTTTATACCTGAGCGACTTGTTGGCCGAACATCCAAAATTCTACGCTGAAAGATGTGACACTTTTTCAACTTTCGGTTGGTGTAGTGAACGGGAAATGGCATTTGTGGCCTTAACTACAGAAATGGGCTTTACCGGTAAGGTCTTTTCCGAGGGGGCACATAGTATTTCAAAATTGAAAATTCCCATGACTAAACAGGATGGTCAAAAGCTGATTTTTGACGTTACAGTTGATAACACATTCTACAATTTAGAATGGAATCTAATGACACCGGCAGAAATAAGCAAATGGGATACAACATTGGGAAATATTCAGATGGCTAAATGGTATAATGATCAGGCTCATTTAAGTAGCAGCCTGACCAATATTCGCAATTATCAGGTTAGTATGATGGCAATGGATAGGATTGAACGTTTAACTGCAAATTTTTTCAAAAACTAAGATTTTAAAACACTTTCCTATTCACAGAACTAATTTTTCATAGTTTGTTTTTCTGAAAAAAGCGAATTGATGATAAAAGTGCAGGGTTTAAAACACCTGCAAATCTACAAACCTTTTATAAGCCCCTTGTTGAGCAATCAGTTCGGCATGAGTGCCTCGCTCTATGATTTGCCCTTTTTCAAGCACTAAGATTTCATCGGCAAACTGAATGGTAGAAAGTCGGTGAGCAATGACTATGGAGGTTCTGTTTTGCATTAGTTTGTACAGGGCTTCCTGTACTAATTTTTCAGAAGCGGAATCGAGTGAGGAGGTGGCTTCATCCAATATTAAAATGGGAGGGTTTTTTAAAACCGCTCTTGCAATAGTCAATCGTTGGCGCTCTCCCCCGCTTAGTTTATTACCTCTGTCACCGATTATGGTTTGATAGCCGTTTTCTAACTCCATAATGAACTGATGTGCATTGGCTATTTTAGCTGCTTGAATTAGTTCGTCCTCGGTTACCGGATGATGTACCCCGAAAGAAATATTGTTAAACACGGTATCATTAAACAAAACCGGTTCCTGAGTAACAATACCGATGAGGTTTCTAAGATCAGCCAAGGCAAACTTTCGGATATCCGTGTTGTCTAACAGGATTTCACCTTTTGTAACATCATAAAATCTCGGTATCAGGTCTGCAAATGTAGATTTTCCGGCTCCCGAACTACCTACAAGTGCCAGAATTTTACCTTTCGGTATGGTTACATTGATGTTTTGTAGCACAGTTTGAGTTTCATAGGCAAATGAAACATTGTTAAATTGTATTTGGTGTTGGAATCCCGAAACAGCTACCGGTTTTTCAGGATCTTTGATGCCGATAGGCGCATCTAAAATTTTAGCGATTCTTTCCACAGATGCAAGCCCTTTTTGAATATTATAGTAAGCAGCACTAAATGTTTTTGCAGGTGGTATTATCTGTGAAAATACAACTATAAAATAGATAAAAGTTTCTGCTTCAAGTTGTAACGACTGACTTAAAACCATTCTTCCCCCCACATACAAGACTATTGCCACAACTGTTATACTTAAAAACTCTGAAAGGGGTGAAGACAAATCGCGGCGGTGAAGCATATTTTTACTCAACTTATAAAAAACTTCGTTTTCGGTTGCGAACTTATTGATTTGTTTTTGTTGCGCATTAAATCCCTTGATGACTTTCATGCCACTGATGGTTTCATCAATAATGGTCATCAACATGCCGAGTTTGCTTTGAGCCTGATGTGATTTTTTTTTCAGCGATTTACCGATTTGACCGATAATCAATCCGGTCAACGGCAAGATAATCAGTACAAACAAAGTCAGTTGAGGGCTGATGATAAACATCGTAATCAGATAAGCCAAAACGGTCAGAGGTTCGGTAAAAGCGATAGCCAGCATACTGATGATGCTGTTTTCAATCTCCTGTATATCAGAGGTAAGTCTGGTGATAATATCCCCTTTACGTTCTTCGGTAAAATAAGATACAGGCAGCGCTACAACTTTACCAAAAGCATCGGCACGAATTTGCCGGATCGTCCCGTTTCTCATTTTTGCCATTGCATACATGGCTAAATAGCGGAAGAGGTTTTTGAAAAAAAAGATCAACGACACGAGAATACAAACAGCAAGTAAAGCCTCAATTTTACCGTATTGTGTGATAAGTTGAGTCATTCCGTAATTAAAAGCCGTCTGAACCCATTCTATAGATAGGCTGAAATGTTCGGGAGCTGTTTGGACAAGGGGTTGTTTGTCGAAAAGTAATCGAAGGAAAGGAATAACCATTGCGAGAGAAACAACCGAAAACAGGATAGAAAGCAGGTTAAATAAAATGTGCAGAAGTGCTTGTAGCTTAAATGGTTTTAAGTAGTACAAAAGCCGTTCAAAATTAGACATGTATCCGGTTGTTTTATTGCCATTAAAAAATTGACGCGGATTAAATATTTAACTTACAGCAATTTCTCCAATCTGAACATTCCACAAATCTGCATAAATGCCATTAAGCGCCAGTAATGATTCATGTGTTCCCTGTTCGGCAATTTGACCGTGATGCAGGATTACAATATGATCAGCATGTCGGATTGTTGAAAGACGGTGTGCAACTACAATGGCTGTTTTATCTTTTGTCAGCAGATAAAGGTTTTCCTGAATAGCCCTTTCGGTTTCTGTATCAACTGCACTTGTTGCCTCATCTAATAAAAGAATGGGGGCGTTTTTCAATATTGCACGGGCGATACTTAAACGTTGCCTCTGTCCACCGGATAGCTTAATGCCTCTTTCGCCTACAATCGTTAGGTATTTTTCAGGCAAAGAACTGATAAAATCGTGCAATTGTGCCTGACGAGCTGCATTTTCTATTGCTTCAGGGGTCGCATTTGGCAGCCCATAGGAAATGTTTTCGAAAATTGTCCCATGAAAAAGGTAAACATCCTGACTGACAAGGGCGATGTTTTTTCTTAAATCAGTTAAATCGGCATCTCTGACATCGGTTTCATCAATGATAACCGCACCATTTTGGACATCATAATATCGAAGCAACAATTTGATGAGGGTAGTTTTTCCTGCTCCGGTCAATCCCGCCAAACCTATCATAGCGCCGGCTTCTATTTTAAGGTTTATATTGCTTAAAACCGGGATTTTTTCAAAGTAACTGAAAGATACATTGCGCAACTCAATTTTTCCTTCAACATGGTTAAAAGGTTTTGGATGAACGGGGCTTACAATTTTTGGAGTTGAGTCAATAAGGTTAAAAATACGGCGTGCACTTGCTCTTGCGCGCTCGTAAGAATCAAACACCCCACCTAATCCGGTGATTGGCCAAAGCAATCTTTGCAGCATCATGGCAAAAAAAGCCAATTGTCCAATGGTAATTAAAGGGGTTCCCTGAAGGATAGAATAGGCTCCCCAAAACAAGGAAGCCGCCAAACCGAATGCAATAAACATTCGCACAACAGGTATAAAAGCACTGTTGTATTCGATGGCTGCGTAATTTTTGTTGCGGTATTCCTTAGAGGCTTCTTCTACCCGGCGGCTTTCCAGGTTTTCGGCGGTAAAACTCTTAATGACTGCAATACCCGATAGGTTGTTTTCCAACCGGTTGTTTAAATCCCCGACCGATTGCCGGATATCGGTGTAAAGCGGTGCAATTTTTCTTTTATACCAGGCTCCTATCGCTACCATAAAGGGAATTGGTAAAACCCCAACAAGAGCTAATTGCCAGGAAGTTTGAAACAGGGATATCATGGCAAAAACCAAAAGCACCATCAATTGTAAGATTTGATTAAAACTGCCGTTTAAAAATCGCTCCAGTTCGTTAACATCGTTGTTTAGAATTGATAAAAGGTTTCCGGTTCGTTGTTCTTCAAAAAAAGCGATTTCGCGCATCTGCATTTTATTGTATGCGTCTGTTCTCAGTTGATGCTGAACATCTTGTGCCAAACGTTTAAAAGCCCGTTCATACACCCATTCAAAAAAACTCTCAATAAAAAATATGATTACAATCAAACCTGCTAAAAAGGCTGCGATATTCAGAGCTGAACTATCACCTAAGAGGGTTTGAATCCATTCGGGTTTTTGACCATTTACAGTATCAATAATCCATGCCACAAATAAAGGGGGCATTAAGTCGAAGATTTTATTTAAAACGCTTGCTCCGCTTGCCCCGGCAATCCGGATTTTATAGTTTCCGAGATAATGAAACAAACGGCGCATCGGGCTGATTTCCTTAGACATATATTAGAGCGTTGATGTAGAAATGACTTGAACTTAATCTTTTTCAAAGACCAAAACTACCTTGTTAAAGTCGGCAGCAGCATTGATGACTTTTCTGAATGGTTCATATTCAGATTTTGGGAGGTTAATGTTTTGGTAATACTCGTCTGCAGTGATGGTAATTTCTCTTCCGTTTTGTTGGAATCCGGAAACAAAACGGCAGGTTTTAATGCCCTTTTCTTCGACAAAATGGTCAATATTGGCGGTTTCTAATCCACTAACCTTATATCCTTCGGGAATTGAGAACTTAATTTTTCTGCGGTAATATACCGGATAATCCATGTCTATATCATGTTGCCTTTCATGCTGTTGATAAAGTTCTACTTGTGGGCCAATGATATTACCTACTTTAAACAGATAGTTTTTTCCGGCTTTTTCAATCAGCGAAGGTGCTGTGAATTGTGAGGTGATATAAAATTCTTTTTCAGGCTGAGTCGAAAGTTCAAGGTTATCGTTAAAAACTTCCGATTTCGGACGCTGTGCATCTTCCATTCCGGAAAGTACAATCGCCTTTACAAATTCTTCTTTTTGAAAAAGAGTAATTACGCGATATTCCGCTGCCCGGTAACCGGTCCAGCCATGCCTGATATTAACGGTCGGCATGAAACCCTGATCAAAGCTAATAGTAGCATCAATATTGTTTGTGCTATACTCTGCATCAGGCATTTGAATATACTTCACAACTCCTGTTTTTTTTGCCTGATTGATAAAAAATCCATAGTTATTGGCAAACTGATAGGGTGGTTGGCCATACCGAAATTGAATCATATCAGGAGCAATATACTTTTTGGTTGGATTGACATAAATGATGATTTCCACAAAATTATTCCAGCTTTCAAAGTCTTTGTCAAAACGGGCATTGTTCCGGTTGGTCGTGATGACCAAATCGTGATCAATTTCAGCTTCTTTTAAAAATGCTGCAAACAAACGGGCAATTCCCAACTCACTTGCAAAACGATTGACCAGCATTTTTTCGATTTCGTTAAATTCAGGTCCGGATCCGTCTTCAAGCGAAACCGTAGTTTTCAAAAATTGCTCAATCCTGATAACTTTTTGGTCTGTGTTCAGTTTCTTGATTTTTAGTTTTTTCAATTCCTCTTGTACCATTTTTTTGGCTTCAGGAGTATAACTATACAACAAATCGCTAAAATTTTCAGTAGCCGATTCCCAACTATATAACCTGTTTTGTTGAGGGGATCCGGTATTATAGGATACTTTATAGTCCACTTTCATCAAATTTGCCCGATAAGTGCAATATTCTTCGTTAAATAATGCAGGTATGTTGAAGGCAACTGCACTTAATTGTCTTGTAGAATCAAGTTCAGACAGTTTAAGTTCAGGAAATCCATTGTAAGATTTAGCTTCAAAAACCAAATTGTCGGGTGATATAATGTCAATTGATGCTTCTTTGATTTTATTGTCGGTTTGAATGATTTCTCTTCCGTAAGGATCAGTAACCAACGATTGAATTGTATAGAAATATTCAATTTCACCGCCCTTTTCGACCCCTTCGATGGCAAAAATTTTCAAGCTTCCATAATCCTCTACATCTTGAATCTCTTTGATATTGTCTTTGTTCAACACCACAACTTTTCCGTCTTTAGTAATGGCACGAGCTTTTAACTCAATGAATTGTATCACATTATGCATCGGCACATAAACTTTGTTAAATCCTTCAACCCCGGCATCATCATTTACCCTAACTATTTTGTGAACAGTTTCATACTGAAGAAGGGCACCGGTAGGTTCATCATAACAAAACTCAATGATGCGTTTGTCTTTTATAATTACTGCCGGCTCGGTGGATTCTTCATCTTGTAAATCATACAATACGGGCAATTCTTCCCAGTTGTAGTTTTGGTGGGAATAAACAGGCTGAGCAACAATAGATTTGGCAATCAATAAAAACAAAATTGCAGAATAAACAGATGTTTTAAGCATTTTGGTAAGTTTATTGTTTTTTAAAAAACTAAAAAACCCGCAAGAAAAATGGAAACTTGCAGGCTAAAAAAACAGCAGGACATTGAGCAAAATCTGTATCAATAAATGTTTATTGTTTGATTATTGATTAACGTACTTTTATAGGTTAAGGTTGAAAAAAATATCAGAATAAGTTGATGACCAATTCCTTACCACCACTTGTATATGTCTGATATTATTTTATTATGGTTGCATAGAAATTGACACATTCTCTCTCGAATATCAATTCTTTTTCCACAAATGACTAATGACTAATTTCCTATCTTTGCAGCCATAACAATCGAGGAAAAATGAGTACATACCAGTTTATACATTTATCATATCAGGAACATATTCGCGATATAGCTGCCGAACAACTGGCTGAAAAGGCTAAAAAGTATTTTGGAATTAATACCGGAAAAGTTAAAAGCAGCAAAGTTTACAGCATTGGTTATGAAATGGAACCGAAAACGGTAAAAGATTTTGCAACGTTATGCCTGAATGATTCCATTGTCAATGAAATGTATGTGAACGAATTGTTGCCGCAAAGTGGGTTTCATTCTTATATTGCTATTGCTAAACTTCCGGGAGTTACTGATGACGAGGGAATATCAGCCCAAAAAGCGTTGAGTGACTATTTAAATATCAATATAGATACCAACACACAACATATATTTTCGCAGGACATTTATTACATTGAAAATTCCTTGCCACAAGCAGATCTTAAAATATTAGCTCAGGAATTAGGCAATTCACTAATCAACCATTTCGACTATTCTTCCAGCGCTGTCCTGAACAGTGAAAATTTGTATATTCCTGAAGTCAGGGTAAAAGCGGATAGTACTGTTACTGAAATTGACCTGAATATTCCCAATGAGGCATTGGTTCAACTTTCCAAAACAATGCTACTTGCTTTGAATCTGGAAGAAATGAAAGCCATCCAAGCCTATTACCAAAGCCCTGAAACTATTACCTTTCGCGAACAGGCCGGATTGCCTGCTTCACCCACCGATTGTGAACTTGAAATTTTAGCACAAACCTGGAGTGAACATTGTAAACACAAAGAGTTTAATGCCATCATCCATTATTTTGATGCGGATACTCAATCCTCCAAAACAATTCATTCTTTATTTAAGACCTTTATAAAAGGAGCAACCGATAAAGTTGCAGAAAACCTTAAATCATTCAATAATCACTGGCTGGTAAAGGTGTTTTCGGACAATGCCGGAGTAGTAAAAATTAACGACCGGCTTCATTTTGTCTGGAAAGTTGAAACACATAATTCACCATCGGCTTTAGACCCTTATGGAGGAGCTATCACCGGAATTCTTGGCAATAACCGCGATCCTCTCGGAACAGGTGTTGGTGGTGCAAAATTGCTGTTTAATACGAATGTGCTCTGTTTTGGCAAACCCGATTTTAGCGGCAAACTTTTAAGCGGGCAACTGCATCCGAAAAGAATATTTAACGGAGTAAGACACGGAATAGAAGACGGTGGAAATAAATCAGGAATACCTACAGTTAACGGAGCCATCATTTTTGACGAAAGATTTGGTGGAAAACCTTTGGTTTATTGTGGAACCGGAGCTATTATGGAGCCATTTTACCATGGAAAACCTGCCTGGGAAAAACCAATAGATCCGGAAGATATTATCCTGATGGCAGGAGGAAGGGTTGGAAAAGATGGAATACACGGTGCGACATTTTCTTCTGTAGAAATTGATGAATATTCACCTCAATCGGCCGTTCAAATTGGAAGCCCGATCACTCAAAAACTATTGGCTGACTTTTTGGTAAGGGCTTGTGCATCCGGATTGGTCAAATGCAGTACTGACAATGGAGCCGGAGGGCTTTCTTCTTCAATCGGAGAATTGGCAACTATCAGCAACGGGGCGATTATACACCTCGAAAAAGTTCCTTTGAAGTATTCAGGATTAAAACCCTGGGAAATATTTGTTTCAGAGTCACAAGAGCGAATGACCATAGTTGTAGAAAAAACTAAGGTCAGAGAATTGTTTAATCTGGCTCAAAGTATGGAGGTAGAACTCAGCGAAATAGGGGTGTTTACAAACTCGGGCAATCTTGAAGTTAAGTTCAATAATGAAACCGTGGCTTTGTTAGATATGCACTTCCTGCATGAAGGAGTTCCTCAAAAAACCTTAGTTGCTGAGTATAAAAAACCGGTACTAAAAGAACCTGCACTGCCCGAAGGCATCAACTATAATGAGGTGTTGTTAAAGCTGTTGGGGAGTTTTAATATATGTTCCCGAGAGCAGGTAATCCGCCAATATGACCATGAAGTTAAAGGAAGAACGGTTTTAAAACCTTTGATGGGTCCGAAAGGAAAGGCTCCTCAGGATGCAGCAGTTGTACGGGTGGCATTTGATTCGTTGGAAGGAATTGCAGTTTCAAATGGAATAATTCCTCATTATGGAGATATAGATGCTTATCAAATGTCGGCCGGAGCTTTTGACGAGGCAGTCCGTCAGATAATATCTGTTGGGGGAAGTTTGCCAAATACCGCCCCCGAAGATGGTATATTTTGGTCTGTGAACGATAATTTTTGTGTGCCTGATTCGGTCTTTGACGAACAAAACAATCCGGACGGGAAAGAAAAACTGGCAAAATTAGTTCAGATGTGTGAAGCGTTATATGATATGGCCACTTTTTTCGACATCCCCCTAACCTCCGGCAAAGACAGTATGAAAAATGATTTTAAGGCAGATGGGGTAAAAATTTCAGTACCTCCGACTATTCTTTATTCGATGGCTGCCAAAATTACCGATATTTCAAATATTGTAACCAGCGAGTTTAAAGCAGCAGGCGATTTAGTTTACCAGCTCGGTCATACTTATTCTGAACTTGGCGCTTCTCAGTTTTATTCACTATTTAATGAGTTAGGGGCAAATGTACCAAGGGTGAGAAAGGAAGAGGCTAAGAAGCTATATCAAAAAGTAATGTTGGCCAACAATAACCGGTTGATAGAAAGCAGCCATGATCTTTCGGATGGTGGTCTTGCAGTGGCATTGGCAGAATGTGCTTTTGGCGGTAATCTTGGAGTTCAGATTGTTTTGGACAATTATATGGGTAAAGGACTTTCATTAAACGACCTATTGTTCTCAGAATCCCATAGCCGTTTTGTGGTTAGTGTCCAACCTCAGAACAGAATTTTATTTGAACAAATGTTTGGCAGTCAGGCACATTTCCTCGGTCAGGTAATCCCGCAACCCTATATGACAGTGATTTATGAAGGCAGGGAAATTATCAATCAACCCATCCATAATCTTCTCGATGCCTGGAACAATGGGTTATCTATGGTATAACTAAGCGCTAAGCCCAAATGTTATATTTTAAAATGCAGTAAATAGCTCTAAACCCGTCTTTCCAGTTGATTTTTTTTCCTTCGGCATACGTCCGCCCGTAATAGGAAATTCCAACTTCATAGATCCTGATATTTTTTACCCTCGAAATTTTTGCGGTAATCTCAGGTTCAAAACCGAAACGGTTTTCTTTCAGTTTGATTTGTTTGATGATATCGGATCTGAACAGTTTGTAGCAGGTTTCCATATCAGTCAAATTTAGATTGGTAAACATATTGGAAAGAAATGTCAGGAATTTGTTGCCGATAGTATGCCAGAAAAAAAGAATCCGATGGGGGTTTCCACCTAAAAAACGAGAACCATATACGACATCAGCCACACCCCGCAAAACCGGTGAAAGGAGAATATTAAATTCATGGGGGTCATATTCTAAATCTGCATCCTGAATAATGAGAAAATCTCCCGTTGCTTTGGCAATTCCTGTGTGCAACGCTGCACCCTTGCCTTTATTTACCTCATGTTTATAGTAACATATATCTGCTTTAGGATAATTAGTCATATAATTCTTTACAACGGCTTCAGTTTGATCCTTGGAACAATCGTTGACGATAATAATTTCCTTTTGTATATTGTTGACAAGAGTAACGTTGCGGACATTGTCTAACAGCGAAGTGATTGTGTTTTCTTCATTGTAAGCCGGTATAATGATACTCAGTTTGTGTATATTCATGCCCGTTGAATTGAAAAATTGACTTTAAAGCTGCAAAGATGGGGTTAAGAACATAAACAACCAAGTTTAGTTGTTGTATCTTGAAAATACAGTTCATCCTTAACAGTTTTTGCCAAAAGAAACAGATATTTGCAGGCATTAAGATTGGCACATACAAAAAATAAAGATGGAAATTGTAAAAGGCACGCAGCTTTCCAAGTCTTACGGAACATTAAAAGTTTTGAAAGGTGTTGACATTTCAGTTCAAAAAGGAGAAATTGTGTCTATTGTCGGTGCGTCAGGAGCAGGCAAAAGTACCTTGTTGCATATTTTAGGAACACTTGACCGTTCTGACAGTGGAAGTTTGGAAATTGGTCAAAAGAATATCAGCAAATTGAACGATAAAGAACTTGCACGTTTTCGCAACAGACATATAGGTTTTGTGTTCCAGTTTCATCATTTATTACCCGAATTCACAGCATTGGAAAATGTTTGTATTCCTGCGTATTTGTTGGGTAGTAGTATAACAGATGCTGTTTCAAAAGCAAAAGATCTGTTGTTGTTTTTAGGACTTGGACAGCGGTTAGAACATAAACCTACAGAATTATCGGGAGGGGAACAACAAAGAGTTGCTGTTGCAAGGGCATTGGTCAATCAACCGGACGTTATTTTAGCTGACGAACCTTCCGGCAATTTGGATTCGGATAATTCCCGGGAACTTCACCGGCTATTTTTTGAATTGAGAGACAGATTTCAACAAACATTTATCATCGTAACACACAATGAAGAGTTGGCTGATATGTCGGACCGCAAATTGGTCATGAAGGATGGGTTGATGCTTTTGAACTGAATTTAATAAATCAGACATCAGGAATCATCGGGAATTAAGCAAAACAACCGTAATTTATGTACTTTAAAATTATAAACTGCTTTATTAAACAACCACAAATTTGATAAGCGATACATTGTTATTGCACTGCAAAAGTTGCCAGTCAGTATCAAGTTTAAAAGTACATTCGGGCAATTTCCTTAATTTTGCTTAATCTTGCACAGCTATATTTTACGCCATCAATGTTCTTAATATGATTAGGAGTTCTTTTGATTCTATCAGGCATATCCTTTTTTTTGCGATATTTATTTGCATACTCACAACAAATTATTCATGTTTTTCGACGGGGGCAAAAAAAACGCAAACCCAATCTATTGTTTTGAAGCCTGAATTACCGGTATCAAAACCACCGGCATTGCCTCCAACACCTGAAAATTATGAAAATCCTACTGAAAAAAAAGTCGAACACAAGCAACCGGATACTACTAAAATAAAAATTGAAGAGAAATCACCGGAAGCATTAAAACCTCAAAAACCTGCAGTAATAAAATCTTTAGTTTACAATATAGCCGTCATGCTTCCTTTTTCAGTTGCCGATTATATTCCCAATGCTGCTAATGACTCAGTACCCGAATCTTCAACAATAGCACTTGAATTTTATGAGGGGATGTTGTTGTCATTTGAGAAATTGAAACAAGAGGGAGTTTCGCTACAGGTTCATGTGTATGATACCGAAAACAATGTAAATACCGTAAACCGGTTACTCCAAACTCCTGAACTTATGAGTGCCGATTTGATTGTAGGGCCGGTTTACAATCGAGAACTAAAACCTGTTGCTAATTTTGCCCGTCAACACCAGGTTTACCAACTTTCTCCACTTTCCCCATCATCAAATATCTGTCATGATAATCCCTGGTATTTAATTGCTAATCCTTCTATTGAAGCTCAATGTGCGGCAATTTATCAATATATTGCTTCCGGTCAGGAACAAAAACGTATTGTTACAATTTGTTCCGGCAAATCTAATGAAACCGGTTTGTCCAATCTGTTTTTTCATTTCAGACATCAGAGCAAAGAATCGGGATTGGATATAAATAATATACCTGTCAGCCAAATAATTTATGCAAACCAAAGTATTGCTGAAATAGAACAGCATTTATCACCTTTGGATGAGAACATGATTGTTGTTACATCCTTTGATCCTTTGTTAGTGTACGATTTAATTACCAAACTAAATTCACTGCGTTCAAAATATAGGATAAAGCTTTTTGGTATGCCTAATTGGCTTAATTTTGATATGGTTGATTTTGAATATTTTGCAAATTTGAATCTCCATATTCCACTCCCATTTTGGTTAGATAAACAGGATGCTCAATATCTTGCCTTTAAAAAAAGCTATCTGTCAAATTTTAAAACGTTGCCCTCAGAATATGCTTGTCGGGGCTATGACACCATGCTTTGGTTGGGAAGGGCTTTGTACAATTATGGAAAAACGTTTGGCACATTTGCAGGAGAGCTGAATGCCAAAGGAATTTTTACTGATTTTGTTTTTGAACCGGCATCTGCACATCAATATACAAGCGGTAATAAACTGAACAGAACCGATTTTCTGGAAAATAAATTTGTTAATATAGTCAGGGTTAACCCTGATTTGTCGTTGGAAAAAGTCAACAAATAGGTGTAAAAATTTTTTATTGATTAAAACGCGATTCCTACTGCTACCCCAATTCTGCGAAATTGAATTCCACGATTGCCTTCATATCTTTGGGGTGTAGTAGTGGCAATTTCTCCGCTTATAGAAGGGGAGTTGAAATAAGGATTAAAAAACAAATCAACAGCAAACCGCTCTTTGAAAATCCATTGATGTCCGACAATGACCCCATAACCAAAGTTTGTAACCTGCCCTTCAACTGTGGTTGAATCAGGTTGGGGATTGGTTATTTTTACCTTAAGTTTTTCATAAATCAAATTTGGCCCGACATACAAGCCTTGTAAACTGCCCCCATCAATCCGGTTTGAAAGGTAGAACCGGGCTTCAGGAATGACATTATATCCCGTTTCATGTTCTGTTGTACTGAATTGAGTATCGTCCCCTTTTTTAGTGCTGACATAATTGCCAGTGATGCTAATTCCAATTTTTTTACCAACTGCAAATTCAGCAGAAGCCCCATAATTGCCTGATAGAATACTTAGAACATTGGTTTTTAAGACAACATGCTGAGCGTGTAAATTTTGAGCGTAAACTAAGTATATAATATAAACTATTGCAATGCCGTATATACGAAAGAAGGAACGGGACATAATTAGTCGGGTTTGAATAATCAATACTCTTTTTAGTCTGAAGTGCCAAAAATAGTCAAAATTCTAAAAACGAAAGGGGTCATCAAATCATTTCTAAACCTGTAATGCTGTCATCTTTTTATTTTAACATACTACAAAGGGGTAATTTGCAATAGTTTGTTGGTAAATTATTCAACTGTAACAAATCTATGAAATTAAAAGTCAGAATTAAAAAGTGTCCTGACACTAACAGGTTTCGAACCGGTCAAGTAATGTTATTTTCGAATGAATTCAATCTGAAATCTGTCTGAAAGAAGTTCCTCTATATAAGTGAGCATGATAAAACTTATACTAATTAAACCGGCTTTCTCTTTGTTTTAGTTACAGGAACGGTGATTTATAAATTAAATCCGAAACTGCAATTTTCATCATCAGACACCTTATTCAACCCGAATCGCATCTGCAATTTAGAAAAGTTTAAAACGTTAATATTCATTAACATCCCATCCCCTGATTTTCAATCTTTTAACTCAAATATTTGACACTATGAAAAACTTACTGTTTTTATCTTTTTGGATAACTTTAACTTGTATTACATGGAGTAGTTGCAGTAATCGCGATACTCAAAAAACAACAAATAGTTATCAAACACAACAATCACAGAATGTAGTTACACCACAACAGAATGCAGTAACACCACAACAGAATGTATATACACCACAACAGAATTTTGAACCGGAAAATACGGTAACAGCCCCTGCACCTGCCGATAACAATTCGGTTGCAAGAGCATCCACTAAAGACGGAAATATTGTTCAGGTTTCAATTTTATTGGATACCAGTAATAGTATGGACGGATTAATAGATCAGGCCAAGTCCCAATTATGGAAAATGGTGGGTGAACTTGCTTTGGCAAGAGACAGCAAGGGCAACATTCCAAACATAGAACTTGGATTATATGATTATGGAAATGACCGTTATTCTTCTTCGGTAGGGTATATTCAACAAATTTCACCATTAACTACCGATCTCGATATGATTTCAGAAAAGTTGTTTGCACTAACTACTTATGGCGGCAGTGAATATTGCGGTCATGTTATTCAAACTGCAGTTCGGCAGTTGGACTGGAATAAAAGCAATGATATTCTTAAAATCATTTTTATTGCCGGTAATGAAGAGTTTACTCAGGGATCAGTTTCTTACAAAGATGCCTGTAAAGAGGCGGCTGAAAAGGGGATTATTATCAATACTATTTTTTGCGGTTCAATGCAGGAAGGAATTGAGACCAAATGGAAAGATGGTGCAGATTGTGCCGATGGAAAATATATGAATATTGACCAAAACCGGACGGTTGTTCATATAGATGCACCACAAGACAAAGAAATTAACCAACTAAACGAACAATTGAACGATACTTATATCGGATATGGAAAGGAAGGAAAGCATAGAAAAGAACTACAGATGGAACAAGATATGAACGCCAGTCAATATGGTTCATCAAACGCAGCGCAACGTTCTGCTACAAAGGCTTCTGCAAATTATAAAAACACTTCCTGGGATTTGGTGGATGCCGTTGAAGACAAATCTGTCAAAATGGATGAATTGTCAAAAGACGACTTGCCGGAAGAAATGAAGAATATGAATGTAGAGCAGAGAAAAGCGTATGTTGAGAGTAAAGCCAAAAAGCGTAAAGAAATTCAGGAACGTATCCAACAACTCAATGCCGAGCGAAGGACTTATGTTGCAAATGAAGAACGGAAAATGGCGGAGCAAGAAGGAACAACTACCTTGGACGCTGCAATAATTGGAACTATTCGCACTCAGGCCAAAGAAAAAGGGTATAAATTTGAAGATGAAAAATAGTTTGGTGTTTGCATTGCATCAATTCAATGTTGATTGCTGCGCTTTAAAAGATTTTTTCAGTGCTATGCTTAAAAGTTGAAATCCCATTTGGGTTTTTTCAAAATACCAACTATATGTTTTTTGATTTTAGCATGACACCTGCGCTGCATCCTGATATTTGAACCCAGGATGGATCGAAAAAATCCGGAAAAGTTGTGATGATTGTTGGAAACAACTCCATCGAACACTAACCAAATAACCCGAAGATATAAGAAAATCTTCGGGTTTTTAGTGCTCCATATTTTTCACTATCTGTTTACAAACTTAGCGAAGGAAAAAATATCAACCCAAGGGAGGGTAAACAAACGATTGGATATACAACTTGGGATGAGCTTATCATCCTTTTGGATAAGTGGAGAAGATACGGAAGGTAAATCAATAAAATACATCAAAGTAGGAGGATTAAACAATAAGTTCGATTACCGAAATTATTTGTTTAACTGATTTAGCACCCATGCCGTAATTTCATTTTCCAAAAGAGTTGCCTGATTTAATATGTTATTTGCCTTTTCAACAATTTGAAAAGCAAATTCTTTATCGGTCAGGTCTTTAGCATTTGTGCAGACATTCAGAAAGGCACCTTTAACTGCTGTATATGCGCATAAAGCACCAACAGCGGCATCAGACATAGAATTTGGATTTCCGGTTTGAGCCATTGCCTGAATGATTTCCATGCTTTGTAACGCAATTTCCATTACTTTAAACGGAGTTTCAGTGGCTTGCTTGGTTGCTTGTTCTATTGCTTTTAGTCGGGTACTTTTTTCGGTTTCAGTTTGTTTTGGTAATCTTACAGCATGTAAAATGCCGTTAAATGCCCTGGTGTCTTCATCTACCAAAAAAAGCAACTGATCTTTCAGGAGTTGTCCTTTTTCTGCCCAATTTGAAAATTCTTCCCAACGGTCATCCCAACCTCTTTTGTGAGACGACAAATTTGCAACCATTGTAGCTAATGAAACTCCTAATGCACCGATATATGCAGATACAGAACCACCGCCCGGAGCAGGAGATTCTGATGCTGTTTCTTCTGCAAAACTGAGCAGGGACATATTCACCAAAGGTGCGGAATTTTGGCCTGATTCGTTTTTTAGAACATATTCTATGATTTTCTTTTTCGGGTCAAAAAGAGCAAGATCGTCCAATCCCAGCGATTTAACTGCTATTTTGATTAACTCGGATTCTGCAACACCGACAGAGCGTTGTTGTTTGCGAAGAAAATATTTTCCTGCCTCAATCATGGCTTTTAAAGGAACCAAACCTACAATTTCAGAACCTGTAACCCTGATGCCCCGATCTTGGGCACTTTGGCAAACTTCCTCAAAAGCAATATGAATAGGAGTGATGCTGATATTGGTTAAATTCATGGAAATTTGAGCAATTCCATATTCTTCGATATACCATCCAATTGCTTTTACCGATTTTAAAACGCCTGGCTTTCTGATAGGTTCGCCGTTTTCATCTCTCATAATTTCTCCGGTAACAGGATGTCCTATTCTTACTACCCGACCGGCTTCACGAATATCAAAAGCAATGGCGTTCGCCCTTCTTACAGAAGTCGTATTTAAGTTGATATTATAAGCGACTAAAAAATCTCTGGCTCCGATAGCTATCGCTCCGGTTTTGGCAATATGTTCGTTAAACTCGGATGGGCCATAATCCGGAATCCAATCTGGATGTTTTAATTTTTCTGAAAGACCTTCATATTCACCGGCTCTGACGGTTGCCAGATTTTTTCTTTCTGGTTTTGAGGCAGCACTTTCGTATAAGTAAACTGGTATTTTCAATTCACGTCCGACACGCTCTCCAAGTTTGTTCGCATAAATTGCAGCTTCTTCTAAGGTTATTCCCGAAATAGGGATGAGTGGACAAACATCCGTAGCGCCAAAACGGGGATGTTCGCCTTTATGTTTGCTCATATCAATGAGTTCAGATGCCTTTTTTATAGCTAAAAATGCAGCTTCAATAACAGCATCCGGCTCACCGACAAAAGTAACAACGGTTCGGTTAGTTGCTTTTCCGGGATCTGTGTCCAACAATCGGATTCCTTCGACACTTTGTATTACTTCGTTGATTTGTTGAATAATTTGCAGGTTTTGCCCTTCCGAAAAATTGGGTACACATTCTAATAAAACATTGTCCATATAAACTGACTTAAACTAAGATTAGGTTTTCAGGTGCGAAAATAATACTATTTTGTTGCTATGTTTTTATACAACCCTAAAAAGTAGATTTTGGATTTTTTCTTTCCTGCAAATCCAAAATAAAAAAAACCACCTGAGTTGATTTTTTACTAAATCACAATCAAGTGGCTGAATGGGGAATAATCACACAGGAAAATACAATATCACCTTAGTATTTCCATCTACAGACTATTATTCCCTTTTGAAAAAAAAAATCAACCGTTTTTAAGAGATTTTTTCACATATTTTTTAGTTTAAACTGTAAGTATGCTTTTGAAGCCTTTAAAACATAACTTTATGATAAAAATATTTATATTTGCATCCATTGAAAATTTGAACAAAAGAAATCGCAAATTCTGCTAATACCTTTTTGCAACATGATTAATTTGCACGATGCGAAGAAAAATTTATCAGAAGCAATTCAATTAATAGTTGAGGCAAAATATGATTCGGCAATCGAGCAGTTAAAGAAGGTTTTACCGGTTTTTAAAAAATATAAAGCTTGGGAAGAACTTGTTCAGTGCCGGTATAAGATTGCCGATGCCTTATGGAAGAAAGGTAAATCCGGAGAAGCACTACAAGCAATTTCTAAAACATTAGCGTTCTCGGTAAAGAAACTGGGAAAAAGACACCCACATACTGCCGGTTGTATGAATATTAAAGGGATATCCTATTTTGTAATGGGCGATATGAAGACAGCACTTCATTGGCTGGTTAAATCCTTAAAAATCAGAAAAAGTTTATACGGCTTAAAACATCCCGAAACTGCATCAAACTATGCCAATATCGGCAATTGCCTGCTCAACTTGGGAAAGAATGAAAAAGCTGAAAAATTTGTCAGATATGCCTTGTCTGTTTCGCTAAAAACAATTGGGAAGAACCATCTCGATACAGCAAAACTGTATAACAATTTAGGGGTTATTTTAAAAGCGAATGCCAAATACAATCAAGCTATATCCTGTTACAATCATGCTTTGAAAATACGGCTTCGATTAAGCGGTGAAAACCATCCGGATACAGCAAGTTCTTATCTCAGCATCGGTTTGTGCTACCGGTTGAAAGGAGATTTTAAAACTTCACTTGAATATGTGCATTTAGCTTTGAAAATCAGGTTGGAAACTTTAGGCGAGTATCATCCTGAAACAGCCCAAACCTATACGACTCTTGGGGATAATTATCTGTTGAACACAGATTATGATCAGGCAATTCTATATTTTAGAAAAGGACTGCATATAAATTTAAGGCAGCCGAATGGAGAACAGCATATTGCTACTGCCAAAAATTATAATAGTTTAGGAACAGCCTATTTAGATAAAGCCAATATAAAAATGGCTTATCAGTCTTTTTTGGCAGGATACAAAATTTCGGTAGCTGCTTTAGGAATAGTCAATTCGATTACTGCAAATAGTTTGACCAATATCGGAAATGTATTTGTCAAAACGGGACAGTTTCAAAAAGCCATGACTATTTACCGGAAAGTATTGTATCTGCGACTACAACTTAACGGAAAGAACCACCCGTTTACTGCTGCTGCATATATAAATATTGGCAATTGTTATCGTTTGCAAAAGAACTACCGACAGGCGATAAGGTTTCAAAAAATTGGCATTAAAATCTACATAGCCCAAAAAGATTTTAACCGGATTGATACGGCATTGGCATTTACCAACTTGGGGGAGTGTTACGCTTTGGTAAATGAGGCAAATCGAGCTATGACCCTGTATAATCGGGCGTTAAGGATATTATTATACGAACGTCAGCCTTTAAATCCATATCTACTCCCCAATCAGATAGTTAAAAACAGGGAAAACAATGAAACTTTGCATGCCCTGAGATTTAAGGCAAATTTGTTATTGTCCCGGTTCCAACAAAACCATGAGAACAGGGCAGCCTTGTGTGCTACAATTGCTTTTTATTTGCAGTGCGATCAATTGATAGATCATCTCCGAAAAAGTTATTTGTCGGAAGGGAGTAAAATCAGATTGGCAAAAGAAGCCAAAAGCATTTACCGTCAGGCCATTTTTGCTCTTTGGACGGCTATTAAATTTAAAATTCAGATTTCTGAATTTAATGAAGCGTTTGGTTACAAATTAGACGGAAATTGTATTGAATTGGCTCATTACTTTATCGAAAAATCGAAAGGTGTTCTGCTTTTGCTGCGTTTTAAAGATATGGAAGCCAAATTACAAGAAAAAATTCCGGAAAGACTATTAAGTTACGAATATAAACATGTAGTTGAATTGAATTATTTAGAACGTTTGATTGATGATGAAACAAAAAAGCCACAATCAATCCGGAATCAAAAACAACTTACCATTTGGCAAAATGAGCAGTTTAATTTCAAATTAAAATATGACCGGTTTATTCATCGAATAGAAAGACGGTACCCTGAATACGCCAAACAGAAGTATAAATTAGAGGTGCCGAATCTTATAGACATACAATTTTTATTGCCTGAAAATCAAGCAGCGTTTTCCTATTTTATTGGGCTGCACTTTTTTTATGTTCTTATTCTTACTGAAGATTCCACTCACTTTATCAGATTAAAAAAATCTAAAGATTGGAAATTAAAAATTGAAAACTTCATTTGTGCCATTCAGGACGATTTCGACCCGGATCCTTATATAGCATACGCAACTTCTTTATTTACTGAATTATTTGAAAAACCTTTGGCAACATTAGATGGGGAAAAAATTTCCTCAATTCTTATTTTACCCGACGAGGCATTGACTAATTTGCCATTTGAAGCGCTTTTGACAAAGGAATTGCCGGCAGATTATTCTTTTTCAAAGTTGCCCTATCTTTTACATCAATATTATTTCAGCTATCATTTATCTGCAACTTTATGGGTTCGTTCTATGGAAAGAACAATAGGCATTGTAAACGTTGATACTCCAGTATCTAATGTATCTGTGGATACCGGTTTTATAGGTTTTGCTCCGGTTTATGCCAATAAAAATGAAAATACTATTATTGCAGATTCTGATTCAGATATTATTTTCCCGGTCAGATTTGGAGGTAAAGATTTTCCTGAACTGCCTAATTCTGATAAAGAGATTATGGGAGTTGACCTTCTTTTCAAGCAATACAATCTGAAAACAAAACTTTTTTTAGGAAAACAAGCAACACGCCTCAATTTTATTCATCATGTTTTTGAAGGTGAATTTGTGTTGGTATCGGCACATGGTCATTTTAACCCCCAAAGACCCGAACTAAGCGGAATTGTTTTTTCATCAGAAAGCCACCAAAACAATGAATCTTCCATGCTTTACCTGTCCGATATTTACTCGCTCAATTTGAACACATTTCTGATGGTTTTAAGTTGTTGTGAAACCGGACTTGGAAAACATGCAAAAGGAGAGGGGGTGATGGGAATAAACAGAGCTTTTCTATACGCAGGCGTACAAAATTTAGTTTATACAATTTTCAAAGTATTGGATATTTCAACACCGGAGTTTACAATTCCTTTATTCAAAAAGATATTGTCGAATGAAAAAACCTGTTTTTCATTACAATTTTTAGTAAACCAGACTAAACGGGAAATGGCGCTTAGTCGGTATGCTGCTCCTAAACATTGGGCAGGATTTATTTTTATTGGGACAGGTATGGTATATGAAGAAAGAATTTCAAACAATGAAGAGTATTGGGATTAATAACTCCTTATTACTGCCCTATAAAAAACAACAATAAGAAATAAATTACCGGTGCTGATCTATTAAAATCAGGTTGCCATCCGGATCTGTTAGTGTGATACTGCCCGGTCCGCTTGTCTCGACATCAACTTCACTCATAAGGGGAATTTCATTTTCTTTTAGATGTTGTTGTATCTGACGAACATCGTCAAACTCCGCTAAATTTTCTGCATTTTCATCCCAACCGGGATTAAAAGTCAGTATATTATTGGTAAACATCCCATGAAATAACCCAATAATGGAATTGCCGTTTTTCATAATCAACCAGTTTTGATTGATGTCCCCTCCAAATACTTTGAATCCGAGATGCTCATAAAATTCTTTGGAAGCATGAATATTTTTCACACTTAAACTGACAGAGAATGCTCCTAATTTTAAGTTTTTCATATTTCAAATGATTTTTAATTAAAAACGTTGATTTTTAGTTTTTACAGGCTTGTTTGGTCAATAATACAGCATCCGGTTAAGTCCTTAAAATTACAGAATTCAAAGGCAAAGTCATTAAAAAAACAGGCAGTGAAAAAGCCCACCCTACAATAATGGGTAGGAAAAAGTTAAGTTTTTTCAAGTTAACAGTTTAGTTGTTTTGTGCTTGTTTTTTTAAATAAGTTTAGAGCTATTCGCAACTGTTCAAAGCATCTAATGCAAGTTTCATATAGTATAAAGCGTCATTTAGATTGCTTATTCCTTCTTCGGCATAACTTTTAGCTTTGTAAAGCTGATTCATTATATTTTCTTGATTATCACCATATTCTGCATTGATTAAAACGGCTGAAGCATCTTCTAACTTTTCGATAGCCGTATATAGTTTTTCTTTTGCCGTATCACCTTTGTATTTGGCATCATAACATTTTATCTCGTCAGAAACATCTGCTGCTTTTGTAGTATTTACCTCAGCATAATCTGCTTCTGTGACGGCGTATCCCGATTCGGTTCTTGCCTGACGGGCATAATACTGGATATCCGGAATCGCAGTTTGTTGTAAACTTCTATCAATATTGTAAATTATTGAATTTGCATATCCGTTTGCTTTATTGACATAGTTGACTGCACTGTTTAATTCATAATACACAACGCTTTTTTGTCCCATAACTAACTGTGGTAAAATAAAAAATAGAATGAATGTGGATATATAAATTCCTTTCATTGCTTTTT
Source organism: Sphingobacteriales bacterium (assembly GCA_016700115.1). Taxonomy (NCBI): domain Bacteria; kingdom Pseudomonadati; phylum Bacteroidota; class Sphingobacteriia; order Sphingobacteriales; species Sphingobacteriales bacterium. Next base: position 3,390,125 of record CP064999.1, read on the forward strand.
AATTATTTGATGATAATATGCTGTACTAAATTTTCAAAACAATTAAAAGAAAAAAAACAATTTATCATTTACGAAAAACATTTTACTAAAAAATCAACTTGTTTTTGATATTTCAATTCTTTTAAAAAAAGGAATTGAACTTAAAAGAAACCCAATATACAATCTTTCGAAATGGTGATTAGTACTTTCCGGCTATTTTGGTGAAAGATAAACACAAATACAATATTCAACTATAAAAATGAAATATATTGCTGACTCTTTTCTTGTAAATCCTCAACATGGGCTGTTTGTGTAAACAGTGAGTCATTATCAAAATTGGAAAACTCTTTGATAGGTAAAAAAACGAATATCAATTGAAATTCTTTTATAACTCAATCATCTTTTGATATTCAAAAACATTTTCCGGCTTTTTAATCCTTATTTAAAACTTGTCGCGATTGAATAAAAAACTAAGCAACAAAATTCCGGGCTACATAAAATTTGATATCATAAACTGAGATACTATTGCATTTAAAAGTTAGTTGCCTGTTACCTTACCATAAACAAAAAAGGGTCAGACCATTCGCTTTGCCCTTTACTGCTGATGGTTCGGGTTTGAAACCAATATTTTGTACCCGGAGTTAATCCACTGACTAAATAAGTGGTTTTTGTTTGAGGAGAAAGTTCTGTCCATTTTGCATCCGGTCCAAAATTATCTTCGGTATATCGCAACTGATACATAATGGCATGTTTAATTTTTTTGGATCTAACTATGGTTTCTCCACTATGTTTTCCGTCTTTTACGATTAATATGATTGTTTTTTCTGAAGGTGGTGCTACTACATGAGCCGTACTATATACTTCAAAACCCGAACCCAACATAACAGATTTGATGTTTTGGCCATTTAAATCAACATAAATAGCCACTCTTTTCAAGGCTTCGATAAGCACTGTTCTTTTTTCTTTACGAACTGCTATTAATAACTTACCACCAAATGCAGCATTAATAATAGCTATTTTAAACTCATCTCGTAATAATATTAATTCCGCTACGGATGGGTCGGGTGCGGGGAAATCAGGATTGCTTGACAAATTGTTTATCACATTATTGGCAAGTAGATATACTTTATCATCAGAATAGTCTTTGTAATCTTTTCTTGTTTTGAATCTTTCCATGATTTGCGGTATTTTTAAAAAGTAGGAAATAGAAGTTTAGCTTTTGATTGTTGAAGTTTGCGAAAAAATATTCGCATAGTTTTGAGGAAAAATGGTAGATGTATAAAAAAACACGTTTTTATTTTTTTTAAATCGGGGGTTTATAAACTAATACTTCTTTAAGTAATAAACAGTACTGTAAGTAAATCTTTCAATGTCTTAAAACAAAACGAATTTGCTTTTAAAAAAGTATATTCCGCTTGCGGAATGAATTGTTCTGCTTACGGAATGGATTGTTCCGCTTGCGGATTGGATTGTTCTGCTTGCGGAATGAATTGATCCGCTTACGGAATGAATTGTTCTGCTTGCGGAATGGATTATTCCGCTTATGGAATGGATTGTTCCGCTTATGGAATGGATTGTTCCGCTTACGGAATGGTTTGATCCGCTTGCGGAATGGTTTGTTCTGCTTGCGGAATGGTTTGTTCTGCTTGCGGAATGGATTGTTCTGCTTGCGGAATGGATTGTTCTGCTTGCGGAATGGATTGTTCTGCTTGCGGAATGGATTATTCTGCTTGCGGAATGGATTGTTCCGCTTACGGAATGGATTGTTCCGCTTACGGAATGGATTGTTCTGCTTACGGAATGAATTGATCCGCTTGCGGAATGGATTGTTCCACTTGTGGATGTCTTGTTATTTTTTTAGCCTCAAAGCAAAATCAGACAAATTTTTTTTAATTTTAATTGTAAGTCTGATTAAGACCTAATCTTTACTCAAAATCTAAGATGTTTGGTAAAAATGTTGGTCTGATTATTTTTTAAAATTAAATAAATACGGTAAGTGCCAGAGAGTGAAAAAAAATCCCTAAGCCATAAAAATGTTTCTTTGCAGACTTATTGGAACATTTGTCATTTTATGCGCTTTTTTAAGTGAAAAATAGTAGTATTTTTCAGAAAAGTTTCACTATTTTTCTGTTTTTCCATACTTTTGTAGAGTTGCTCAAAAAATAAAAAAGCAAATATGTATTATTTGTACTTTCCCTTACTAATTTCAATTTCACTCTTGTTGGTTTTTCCAGATTATGTTTACAGTCAAAATAAAAGTCGCACCATTGTTTACGACTCACCGCCTCCGGCTTTTATGCATGATGAAGCCCAACTTAATGAGTTGATTGATGGTTTAAAGTGCTCGCTCTCATCAGACAGTTCACCGGAAAAATTAGGGCAATATTTTTTTGACGCACCATTAGCAAAACAATATATAGCTTATCTGGAGGGGGAGGGTTATCCTCAAATTAACCAAAATTTTGCTCCTGTATTTGTTCAATGGTCATCTGTTGTAAAACAAACCTTGTCGGGTCTTGCCGGAAAGGTAAATGACATTGAAATAGTTGCTACAAAACAAAGATACGGTACAGATTCCAGCATGAAAATAGTTGCACCCACGCTTAATTTCTTATTAAAGGATGGCTCTTTTGAGCAGTTTAAACTTATGTTGATAGATGTAAACGGTTATTATCGGATTTTGAACTTTGAGGACTAACAACAATCCTTTAAAGTTTTTTCACCTTCATGTAATGTTTGTAAATTGCCAATTATGCACTTGAAATTATACAAGAACTTTAGCAATCAATCTGTAACCATATTCGTAATATTGTTTTTTTTATCACAATTAAGTGAAGCACAACCTACCCAACTGAATGACGGGAGGATTAGACTTCGGGTTTGGCTACACAAAGTTTGGACAAATGCGAATTGTGATGATCTTGGAGGGCAGGAATATGTTTACAGGGGTATCAGAGTTCGTCCAACTACCGACATTACGGGAATTGGGTGGTCGCCTTCAGGAGTAAATGTAAGAGCAGATGGAGAAGAAAACAGATGGTGGAGCAGAACACAATGGGCAGGATTACAATTGCCTGCTGGAAGTTCTACTTGGCCAATGACTCAGGATGCAAATGGGGTGATGTTGTTGGATGTAACTTATTCAAGTACAAGTGCTCCGACTACTTTTGACTGGTCAGTTGCAGAAATGTGGGAAGATGATGATACGAACTGTATTTGGCCATGCGACGGAGGAACAAGCAACTGGACTTATAATCCTTCTTTTTGTTGCGGATTATTGGGAGATGATAACTATGTGGGTTATATTCAATCTTCGGTAGTAAACCCTTTCAGAGGCGGCCCGAACGGACAAGTTCATTATGTTCAGTCCGATGTTTTGGGAGGTGGTGAACAACAAAGTTACTCAATTCTGTTTGCATTTCAATGGGATTGGGTAGATCCGCTGCCTTCTTTGCCAACTTTGTCAACCAATCAATCAAGCGGCGGAATTGAATATCAGGACGGGCCATTGACTTTGGAAGTTCAACTCATGGGTGTCTGGAGTGATAGCGATTACGATTGGGGTATTAACTGCGTTTTTGGAGTTGCCGATAATGAAGATTTAAGGGTCAGATGGCGTTCAAGAGATAATCTGGCCGGGTTTGTTGGTGGGTCAACCTGTATCAATTCATTGTCTCAACCCTATCCACAATGGAATACCGGCAATCCGATTACTTCTTTACTGACCCGGAACTATACCGCATTACAAACTAATTTTAAAGAATTCGAAATAGAGTTTGAATTATGGGAGGAAGATTGCAACGGAGACTGTACTTATGATGCTTCCGGTTGTTTGTTTGGATTAGGAAATGACGACAACTATTATTACGGTACAACCGGTTTGGTAAACTGGCGAAATAGTATTCCAACCCTGCAAGGTCAGGCTAATATCTGGAATTATTTAGATTTTCCATTGAGAGCAGGATCTACTTCTTACAACAACTGGAGTGCATGGATAAGATATCGTTGGGTACAGGCTGCCCCAACTGTTACCATTGTCGCACCAAAAGACCGTACTTTGTGTATAGGAACAGCCACCACGCTCTCGGTCAATGCAACCAATGCGACATTTTACCAATGGCAGGTAACCGACGTAACCGGCGATGACGATGGTGATGGAAATGGATTTGTGGGATGCCCAACTAATGCAACATGGACAGATATTGCCGGCGCTTACTGGAAAGATTATACACCACCGCAAACAGCCGGAACTCGTTTGTATCGTTGTGTTATCAGCAATCGTACTGGTTCGGGAAGTTATACGACTTCAGGACCTCGCCTTAATACTGTATATTCCGATTGTTTCAGGGTTACTTATTTCCCTTATGCCCCTTCGATTATCAGTAATGCATGTGGTTCAAGTATTGTAGGCGGAGTTGCATATAGTTTTACTTTTCCTATTGTACCAGCAATTGGCGCAGTAGCTAATGCTTCTTCATACACATGGTCGGTTTCTCCATCAGCCGGTGTAACCATTTCAAACCCTACAGGCACAACTACGAATATCACATTCCCGCCTCCAAGCGGAACTCAATCTTATACCGTCTATTTAACGGTAGGAGATATTTGTCCGGCAGTAAATTCTTTTAGTACTTGTACTGTAACTGCTACTTCGGACTATTGTGGTTTTGTTTATGTAGCAACAACAGGAAGTGACGTAAACATCGGCTCTCCAACTGCACCGGTTGCTACAATTGCACAAGGATTAACAATTGCTGCAAATTCCGGAGGCACCAGAAATCATATCCGTGTTTTGGAGGGAAGTTATTCTTCTACAACAGTATTAAATTTATCGAATAACATTACCGTTGAAGGTGATTTCAGAAATGTGGCAGGAGAATGGGTAAAAAACAGTTCAGCACTGACTTCTATAATTTGTACAGGGATTGAGTTTTACACACAAACGGGGAGTAACGATGTAGAACACAGAATGGGGTTTAAAGCAAATGGTGTTTCTGGATGGACATTACAGGATCTCAATATTACTACTTCAAATGTTACCGGCCAAACTCCAAGCGGAAGAGGTCGCTCAAATTATGCTGTTTGGATAAATAATTCTAGTAATTATGATATTGTCAGGTGTAGCATCGTTTCGGGAGCAGCAAGTGCAGGTTTAAGCGGTTCTAACGGATCAAATGGAGTAGCGGGCGGTGCAGGAGGCAACGGATCTGCGGGTCATGAAGATAATGAAACATGGAATTTGCCGGGTGGAGCAAGCGGAACTTCACCTTGTGGCTGTACAGGGGGACAGGGTGGTCACAACTCGTATAATCTTGCTTATGCTACTAACGGAAGCACTGGTGCTTGTTCAGGTGGAACAGGAGGGGGGGCAGGAGGAGATAATTGTTGTTATACTTCTATTTTTGGCAACCCTTTATGTTGTAGCAATCCGGGAAATGGAGGTGCAGGAGGAGTAGGACTTGCAGGTGCAGCAGGTACTGCCGGTGCAGCAGGTGCTGCAGGTGCTCATTCAGGTGGCTATTATGTTCCTGGTTCACAAGGCGGAAACGGCACAAATGGAAGCTGTGGGCGAGGTGGCGGTGGCGGTGGCGGTGGTGGAGCAGAGTACGGGGGCTTATGTAATGAAGGTTCAGGAAGCAGCGGTGGCGGTGGCGGTGGCGGTGGAAGTGCAGGTGCCGGTGGAACAGGAGGTTCAGGAGGAGGGGGATCATTTGGTTTATATAGAACCAATTCTTCTGCAGGAGCAAATTTATTAAATTCCAATATTGTTTCAGGTACAGCAGGAAATGGCGGAAGTGGAGGATCTGGTGGAACAGGCGGAGCAGGCGGATCCGGTGGTATAGGAGGGAATGCAGGCAACTGTAATGTGGGTAATGGCGGTAATGGCGGTAATGGTGGAACAGGCGGAGCAGGTGGAGCAGGTGGAGCCGGACAAGCAGGTATAAGTAATGCTGTTTCAACAAATGGTGCCGGTTCTACTTTAACTTCTACTATCCCCTCTGCTGAAATTACAGCTACTTATAATGAAGGTTGTACCAACTCCATGATTACGCTTACCACTCCTTCTACTGCTGTCGCATTTACCTCATTTGATACTGGAGGCACAATTGTCAATAATATCACTTCTTCTACTTCAACATATACAACTTCTTCAGATCCATTAGCAATATATTACACTTCAACCGGGAAAAAAGATCTGGTGATTAATGCCAATACATATTATGACTTTATTCATATCATTACCCCCCGTACTTTACCAACTATTGATGGTTTAGTCGCAACAGTATGTGTGGGTCAAAACAATGTTACTTTAGCCTCTACCCCTAATAGCCCATCTCTTGCCACAGCTTTTGAGTGGACTATTCAACAAACTCCGGTTACGGGAACTGCCATTCCATCGCCGGTTTATACTTCCAGCGTTGAAGATCCTGGAGCTATTACCCTTCCCAATAATACGAATTGTCCGATTACTTATCAAATCAAATATCGTGTATATGACGACTGTTGCGGTTGGTCAATTTATGTGTATGGTTCTGTAACCGTTCAGCCTGAAATCAGCAACAATATCATAACTGCTCCTGCGGTAGTTAATTTTTGTTCAACCGGTGATCCTGCTAATATTGTTGGATCTTTGCCTTTGGGCGGATCCTGCGCATATACTTATCAATGGCAACAAAGTTTTAACGGCGAGGCATTTACAAATATAAGCGGTGGTACCGGACAAAGTTATGACCCTTCTACGTTAGTTACTGCGGGGACTTATCAGTTTATCAGGATAGTAACTTCAGGCGTTTGTCCTTCAGATACCAGTAATGTGGTAACATTAACCGTTTTGACACCGCCAACAGTTACAATTACACCAAATCCTGCCACTGTTTGTGCCGGTCTTACTTTGCAAATACAAGGAAATCCCATTCCCGGTTCTAACTCTATTACAAATCAGGTTTGGACGGGTAACGGTGCTGCTTTCTTAAACAATACCACAATTACAAACCCTGTTTTTAATGCAGGGGCATTGATTGGAGGAACATATACTTTAACATTTACTGTAACAGACGCAGCAGGATGTATAGCCGTCAGCGGAACAACTGTAACAGTAGCACCACTTCCTGTCATCACCAATTCTCCACCTACTATAAATATTTGTTCAGGAGAATGGGCTTCTTATGTTCCTATCAGCAATATAGGCTCACCACCTACCGTATTTTTTTACAGTTCGACGGTTACTTTAGGAACTATTAGCGGAAATACGTTGAATAGTACCGGTAATATTTCGGATTTATTGACCAATACAACGACTGATCCGGCAACTGTAGTTTATACTATTTCACCCGGTACACCATCAGGATGTGCAGGTACTTCTGTTACTTTTACTGTAAATGTTTCACCTGCCCCTGCAGTACCTATTGCTGCTGTTGACCGGAATAATTTCTGTGCGGATGATCCGGGAAATATTGCACTCTCTGCATCCGGAGGTGCGGGAACAATATTGCAATGGTTTACCGGAAGTTGTGGTGGTACTTCAATTGGAACAGGGAATCCATTAACTATTGCCTCACCCACAGTTACTACAACTTATTATGTGAGATATTCCGATGCTTGTGGTAATTTATCGGGATGTGATGCGGTTGTAGTAAATGTCAATCCATTACCAACTGCCAACATTACACCTAATCCTGCGACAGTCTGTTCAGGTGCTTCTTTAGCTCTGAATGGAAATCCCAGTGGAGGATCAGGTACATTTTCAAATCATAATTGGTCGGGCAGCGGCGTTGCATTTTTAAGTGCCACCAATATTCAGAACCCCTCCTTTAATGCACCAACGGTTGGAGTTCAAACTACTTATATTGTAACTTATTCAGTTACAGATAATTTAGGTTGTCAGTCGGTACCAGTTAACAGAACGATTACCGTAAACCCGAGTGATGTGGCTTCAGTTGCCAATATACAGGCTTGTCAGGATGGAAATACTTATATGCCTGTAATAACCGGAATATCAGGAGGCACTTTTTCACAACCCTTTGGGCTAAGCATAAATGCCACAACCGGTGCTATAAATGCTAATGCTTCAAGCTTAGGGAACTATACAGTTGTATATAATACTTTAGGAGCTCCGTTATCTGTTTGCCCCATTTCTACTACTTTTTCAGTTACGATAGCACAACCTGATTTAGCTATTATAGACCCGTTGGAAATGTGTCAGGATGGCGGTATCTATATTCCTAATATCTCATTTGGACTTACAGGAGGTACTTATACAGGCTTTACTCCTGCTGGGTTAAGCATGAATTTGTCAACCGGTGAAATATTTCCAAATTCAAGTATTCCCGGATTTTATGTTGTTACATATAATACAGGGTCTGATCCTTCATCTGTTTGTGCTACTAATGTAAATTTTGATGTGATAGTTAATAGTGAAGATCAGGCTAGTATCTCAAATGCAAATATTTGTCAAAGTGCCGGTAATTTTACTCCGACAGTTGTAGGAACACAGGGAGGAACATTTTCTTCAGCCCCGGGAGGATTGAGTATTAATTCTTTTACAGGGGTAATTAACCCTGCATCAAGTTTTCCGGGCACTTACACCGTTTCATATAACACTGCTCCTACAGGATCTTTATGTCCTACTATCACAACTTTTCAGGTTGTCATTTCAACAGCCCCTACTACTCCTGGTATAATTTCAGGGTTAAGCCCCATTTGTCCTGGTACCACCACAACTTATAGCATCGCTCCTGTTGCAGGTGCAACTTCATATACATGGACTGTACCTGTTGGTGCTACGATAAATTCCGGGCAGGGTACAACAAGTATAAGTGTAACCTGGGGGGCTAACCCCGGAACCATTTCAGTCTTCGCATCAAACAACTGCGGTAACAGTGCAACACGAACACTTAATGTTGCCGGGGATACTCAAAATCCGACAATCACTTGTCCGGCGAATATTAGTGTTCAGGCTGATGCTGATTGTTCCATCCCAATGCCAAACCTGACTTTCGTAAATAATACAGTGATAGCAAACTCTGTTACAGAATTTTCTGGTGTTCAAGGCTCAAATAATTGGTATTATGGAGAGTATTTTGCTTTTTCAAGTTGTGATTTTACTCAACTGCCAACATGGAATGGAGGGTTAAGTCAATGGCAAAACTCACAACCTTTTAATACTCCATATTTAAATGCAAATAGCGGCCATCCCGGAGTAACTGACTATAAGTGGGCTGTAAGACGATGGATTAGTGAATTCACAGGCAATGTAAACATCGCTTTACAATTTCAGGATTTAGATACAGGATGTGGTAACGGAGCACATATCCGAGTGTTTGTAAATGGAGTAGAAATATGGCAATACTTCAATGTGCCTTCAGTTTCAACTCCTTGGACACTTACCAATGTTTTTCTTAACACTGGTGATGCAGTTGATTTTGTTGTTGATCCTAATGGAACAGATGCCGGTTGTGATGCTACTTTGTTAACAGCTATTATAACTACTAACAGCGGATTGATTGCAACCGACAATTGTAATGTTGTAACAGTTACTCAAAACATCGCAGTAGGAACTCCCTTAACTGTTGGTAATCATATTATCACTTTAACAGCAACAGACGGAGGGGGAAGGACTGCAACTTGTAATGTAACATATAGTATAACATCTCCAACAAATGCAACATGGTCGCTTCCCTCACCTCTTTGTAACACGGCTTCTTCTATAACCTTAACCCCTGTTCAACAACAGGTCAGTTATTATTGTAGCAACTTAATTGGTGTTTGGTCCGGAACAGGAATAACAAACAATGGCAATGGAACAGCTTCTTTTAATCCTTTCGGGCTATCCGGCAATATTCCTGTTACTTATACAATAGGAACGGGTGCTTGTCTCGTATCATCCACACAAAATATTGTAGTAAATCCTCCTCCTACTGTATCAGTTAATGGATTATTGGCAATATGTTCAGGCAGCAGTTCTACATTAACGGCATCCGGAGGTAGTACCTATTTATGGAGTACAGGACAAACAGGTTCTTCCATTGTTGTAACACCTGTAAGTACTACCACTTACACAGTTACGGCTACTGCAAGTAATGGATGTACAGGTACGGCAAATGCTACAGTTACAGCAAATCCTTGTAGTAATTGTACAATGTCAAATCCAATAGTTACCACAACTTGCAGTTCTCCTTATTGTAATGGCGGTCCAACCGGAGATTATTTTTTGCTGGTAACCTTCGATAACAGTGGAGGAAGCGCAAGCGGTGTGGATATCTATGTGGGAGGTGTGTTAATGGCTGACAATGTACCCTATGATATATCAGGAACTACTACAGTATGTATAAACAATGCGTCCTTTATTTCAAATGGGCAAACTAACCTTCAGGTAGTTGTAACAGATGCTTCCTTGGCTGCTCCAACACCACTCACTAATTTAAATTCTTCTTGTAATGGATGTATGTCCACATCGTCCGGTTTAATAATCAATGAATTGTCAAACGGACCCTCAGGTAATCAGGAATGGTTTGAATTATTGGTTGTGGGTAATGGTTCTTTAAATGTAAATGGTTGGGTAATCAACGACAATAATGGAATAGGTTATAACGGGGGTAATATTAGTGCCGGTTATATGTTTTTTAATTTAGGAGCAAATCCAAGTTGCAATGTTTTAACAGCTATACCGGCCGGCTCTTTAATTGTCATATACAATGGAGATTCTGGAAATAAGGATATTCTGATTCCGGCTGATGACCCTTATGACAGTAATGGGGATGGGGTTTATATTTTACCAAACAATCACTTATGTATGAGCTATTGCAATAATGAAGTAATTCCTTGTGCATCTCCGGGAACACCACCTGCCTATCCGACTTATATGGGATTACAAAACTCAAATGATGCAGGACAGACATTATCACCGACCGGAACATTTTTTCATGGAATTAGTTACGGTACAGTTGGTAATGTAAGTGCACCTACAGGTGATGTTCATTTTACGACCGCTTCAAATACTTACCAATATGGTTGTGGAAGTTATAGCACACTTTCAAACTTTACCGGAGTTGCTGCAGGCTCAAGATCACCCGGATCAGCCAACAATGCTAACAATCTGGCTTTAATCAATTTTTTAAAGTCAAACAATATATGTTATATCTGCTCATCATTTAATGAACCTGCATCTGCTTTGAGTATAAGCGGAACAGTCACTGCTAATAATAATTGTTTTGGATTTGCTAATGGAAGCATAGATTTATCCGCATCCGGTGGAACTTCACCATATTCTTATAACTGGTCTAATGGTGCAACTACTCAGGATATTAACAATCTTGTTGCAGGAACTTATTTTGTTACTGTAACTGATGCTCAAAGTTGCACATCAATTTTAAATTTGAATGTTACTCAGCCGGATCAGCTTATTGCTACTGCAACTCCTACAAATCCAACTTGTAGTTCCAGTACGGGAAGTATTTCAGTTTCTACTGTTGGTGGGACCGGTGTAATTAGTTATGATTGGGGAGCACAAGCAGGTGCAGGCTCTAACCCAAGAACGGGATTGCCTTCTGGAACATATACAGTAACAGTTACCGATGCAAACAATTGCACTACAACGACTAATGCAACTATAACTCTGTCGGGAGCTGCGATGTCATTATCTACTAGTGTAACTAATGTTTCCTGTTTTGGAGGCACAAACGGAGCAATCAACCTGACAGTTACCGGCGGCACCTCACCCTACACGTATAACTGGGGTGGAGGAGAAACGACAGAAGACCTTACGGGTTTGAGTACAGGAACCTTCAATGTAACTGTAACTGATGCGAACAGTTGTACGTCGACGATAAGTGCGACGGTAAATCAGCCTGCAGCTGCGATGTCATTATCTACAATTGTGACCGATGTTTCCTGTTTTGGAGGCACAAACGGAGCGATCAACCTGACAGTTACCGGTGGCACCTCACCCTACACGTATAACTGGGGTGGAGGAGAAACGACAGAAGACCTGACGGGTTTGAGTACAGGAACCTTCAATGTAACTGTAACTGATGCGAACAGTTGTACGTCGACGATAAGTGCGACGGTAAATCAGCCTGCAGCTGCGATGTCATTATCTACAATTGTGACCGATGTTTCCTGTTTTGGAGGCACAAACGGAGCGATCAACCTGACAGTTACCGGTGGCACCTCACCCTACACGTATAACTGGGGTGGAGGAGAAACGACAGAAGACCTGACGGGTTTAAGTACAGGAACCTACAATGTAACTGTAACTGATGCGAACAGTTGTATGGCGACGACAAGTGCGACGGTAAATCAGCCTGCAGCTGCGATGTCATTATCTACAATTGTGACCGATGTTTCCTGTTTTGGAGGCACAAACGGAGCGATAAACCTGACAGTTACCGGAGGCACCTCACCCTATACCTATAACTGGGGCGGAGGGGTAACGACAGAAGACCTGACGGGTTTAAGCACAGGAACCTACAATGTAACCGTAACTGATGCGAACAGTTGTACGGCGACGACGAGTGCGACGGTAAATCAGCCTGCAGCTGCGATGTCATTATCTACAATTGTGACCGATGTTTCCTGTTTTGGAGGCACAAACGGAGCAATCAACCTGACAGTTACCGGCGGCACCTCACCCTACACGTATAACTGGGGTGGAGGGGTAACGACAGAAGATCTGACGGGCTTAAGCACAGGAACCTACAATGTAACCGTAACTGATGCAAACAGTTGTACGACGACGACGAGTGCGACGGTAAATCAGCCTGCAGCTGCGATGTCATTATCTACTAGTGTAACTAATGTTTCCTGTTTTGGAGGCACAAACGGAGCGATAAACCTTACTGTTACCGGAGGCACCACACCCTACACGTATAACTGGGGCGGAGGGGTAACGACGGAAGACCTGACAGGCTTAAGCACAGGAACCTACAATGTAACCGTAACTGATGCGAACGGTTGTACGGCGACGACGAGTGCGACGGTAAATCAGCCTGCAGTTGCGATGTCATTATCTACAGTGTAACTAATGTTTCCTGTTTTGGAGGCACAAACGGATCAATCAACCTGACAGTTACCGGCGGCACCTCACCCTACACGTATAACTGGGGCGGAGGGGTAACGACAGAAGACCTGACGGGTTTAAGTATAGGAACCTACAATGTAACTGTAACTGATGCGAACAGTTGTACGGCGACGACGAGTGCGACGGTAAATCAGCCTGCAGTTGCGATGTCATTATCTACTAGTGTAACTAATGTTTCCTGTTTTGGAGGCACAAACGGAGCAATCAACCTGACAGTTACCGGCGGCACCTCACCCTACACGTATAATTGGGGCGGAGGGGTAACGACAGAAGACCTGACGGGTTTAAGCACAGGAACCTACAATGTAACCGTAACTGATTCGAACAGTTGTACAGCAACGACGAGTGCGACGGTAAATCAGCCTGCATCTGCGATGTCATTATCTACAATTGTGACCGATGTTTCCTGTTTTGGAGGCACGAACGGAGCGATCAACCTGACAGTTACCGGCGGCACCTCACCCTACACGTATAACTGGGGCGGAGGGGTAACGACGGAAGATCTGACGGGCTTAAGCACAGGAACCTACAATGTAACCGTAACTGATGCAAACAGTTGTACGACGACGACGAGTGCGACGGTAAATCAGCCTGCAGCTGCGATGTCATTATCTACTAGTGTAACTAATGTTTCCTGTTTTGGAGGCACAAACGGAGCAATCAACCTGACAGTTACCGGCGGCACCTCACCCTACACGTATAATTGGGGCGGAGGGGTAACGACAGAAGACCTGACGGGCTTAAATACAGGAACCTACAATGTAACCGTAACTGATGCAAACAGTTGTACGGCGACGACAAGTGCGACGGTAAATCAGCCTGCAGCTGCGATGTCATTATCTACACCAGACCGATGTTTCCTGTTTTGGAGGCACAAACGGAGCAATCAACCTGACAGTTACCGGCGGCACCTCACCCTACACCTATAACTGGGGTGGAGGGGTAACGACAGAAGACCTGACGGGTTTAAGTATAGGAACCTACAATGTAACTGTAACTGATGCGAACAGTTGTACGGCGACGATTAGTGCGACGGTAAATCAGCCTGCAGCTGCGATGTCATTATCTACAATTGTGACCGATGTTTCCTGTTTTGGAGGCACAAACGGAGCAATCAACCTGACAGTTACCGGCGGCACCTCACCCTACACGTATAATTGGGGCGGAGGGGTAACGACAGAAGACCTGACGGGTTTAAGCACAGGAACCTACAATGTAACCGTAACTGATTCGAACAGTTGTACAGCAACGACGAGTGCGACGGTAAATCAGCCTGCATCTGCGATGTCATTATCTACAATTGTGACCGATGTTTCCTGTTTTGGAGGCACGAACGGAGCGATCAACCTGACAGTTACCGGCGGCACCTCACCCTACACGTATAACTGGGGCGGAGGGGTAACGACGGAAGACCTGACAGGCTTAAGCACAGGAACCTACAATGTAACCGTAACTGATGCGAACGGTTGTACGGCGACGACGAGTGCGACGGTAAATCAGCCTGCAGTTGCGATGTCATTATCTACTAGTGTAACTAATGTTTCCTGTTTTGGAGGCACAAACGGATCAATCAACCTGACAGTTACCGGCGGCACCTCACCCTACACGTATAACTGGGGCGGAGGGGTAACGACAGAAGACCTGACGGGTTTAAGTATAGGAACCTACAATGTAACTGTAACTGATGCGAACAGTTGTACGGCGACGACAAGTGCGACGGTAAATCAGCCTGCATCTGCGATGTCATTATCTACAATTGTGACCGATGTTTCCTGTTTTGGAGGCACAAACGGAGCAATCAACCTGACAGTTACCGGCGGCACCTCACCCTACACGTATAACTGGGGCGGAGGGGTAACGACAGAAGACCTGACGGGCTTAAGTACAGGAACCTACAATGTAACCGTAACTGATGCAAACAGTTGTACAGCGACGACAAGTGCGACGGTAAATCAGCCTGCAGCTGCGATGTCATTATCTACAATTGTGACCGATGTTTCCTGTTTTGGAGGCACAAACGGAGCAATCAACCTGACAGTTACCGGCGGCACCTCACCCTACACGTATAATTGGGGCGGAGGGGTAACGACAGAAGACCTGACGGGCTTAAATACAGGAACCTACAATGTAACCGTAACTGATGCAAACAGTTGTACGGCGACGACAAGTGCGACGGTAAATCAGCCTGCGCCTGCGATGTCATTATCTACAATTAGGACCGATGTTTCCCTGTTTTGGAGGCACAAACGGAGCAATCAACCTGACAGTTACCGGCGGCACCTCACCCTACACGTATAATTGGGGCGGAGGGGTAACGACAGAAGACCTGATGGGTTTAAGCACAGGAACCTACAATGTAACCGTAACTGATGCAAACAGTTGTACGGCGACGACAAGTGCGACGGTAAATCAGCCTGCGCCTGCGATGTCATTATCTACACCAGACCGATGTTTCCTGTTTTGGAGGCACAAACGGAGCAATCAACCTGACAGTTACCGGCGGCACCTCACCCTACACGTATAATTGGGGCGGAGGGGTAACGACAGAAGACCTGATGGGTTTAAGCACAGGAACCTACAATGTAACCGTAACAGACGGCAACAGTTGTATAGCGATTATAAGCATCACCATCGTTGAGCCATCCGCGTTAACCTTAAGCGAGACGCATACGGAAGTGGGATGTTTTGGAGCAGACATGGGAGCGATAGACCTGAGTGTAACGGGCGGAACCCTGCCCTATAGCTATAGCTGGAGCAATGGTTCGACGGGTGAAGACCTGACCGGATTGTTAGCAGGGACTTACGAGGTTACGGTAACCGACGATAACAGTTGTATAGCGATTATAAGCATCACCATCGTTGAGCCATCCGCGTTAACCTTAAGCGAGACGCATACGGAAGTGGGATGTTTTGGAGCAGACATGGGAGCGATAGACCTGAGTGTAACGGGCGGAACCCCTGCCCTATAGCTATAGCTGGAGCAATGGTTCGACGGGTGAAGACCTGACCGGATTGTTAGCAGGGACTTACGAGGTTACGGTAACCGACGATAACAGTTGTATAGCGACCTTAAGCATCACCATCACCGAGCCATCCGCGTTAATCTTAAGCGAGACGCATACGGAAGTAGGATGTTTTGGAGATGCAACGGGAGTGATAGACCTGAGCGTATCGGGCGGAACCCTGCCATATAGCTATAGCTGGAGCAATGGTTCGACGGATGAAGACCTGACCGGATTGGTAGCAGGGACTTATGATGTGACAGTAACAGACGGCAATAGTTGTACAGCGACCTTAAGCATTACCATCACCGAGCCATCCGCGTTAATCTTAAGCGAGAACCATACGGAAGTAGGATGTTTTGGAGGAGCAACGGGCGCGATAGACCTGAGTGTAACGGGAGGAACCCTGCCCTATAACTATAACTGGAGCAATGGTTCGACAGTTGAAGATTTGGGAAGTTTGACGACAGGAACTTACACGGTGACAGTAACCGACGGGAACAGTTGTACGGCGACCTTAAGTATTACCATCACCGAGCCATCCGCGTTAATCTTAAGCGAGACCCATACGGAAGTGGGATGTTTTGGAGATGCAACGGGTGCGATAGACCTGAGCGTATCGGGTGGAACCCTGCCTTATAGCTATAGCTGGAGCAACGGTTCGACTGGTGAAGATTTGGGAAGTTTGACAATAGGAACTTACACAGTGACAGTAACCGACGGCAACAGTTGTACGGCGACCTTAAGCATCACCATTGTTGAGCCATCCGCGTTAATCTTAAGCGAGACCCATACAGAAGTGGGATGTTTTGGAGCAGCAACGGGAGCGATAGACCTGAGTGTAACGGGTGGAACCCTGCCTTATAGCTATAGCTGGAGCAACGGTTCGTCGGGAGAAGACCTGACCGGGTTGGTTTCAGGGACTTACGAGGTTACGGTAACCGACAGTAACAGTTGTACGGCGACCTTAAGCATCACCATCACCGAGCCATCCGCCTTAACCTTAAGCGAGACCCATACGGAAGTGGGATGTTTTGGAGGAGCCACGGGAGCGATAGACCTGAGTGTAACGGGCGGAACCCTGCCCTACACTTATAGCTGGAGCAATGGTTCGACGGGAGAAGACCTGACCGGGTTGTTAGCAGGGACTTACAATATCACCGTAACAGACGGGAACAGTTGTACGGAGACCTTAAGCATCGTCATCGTTGAGCCATCCGCCTTAACCTTAAGTGAGACGCATACGGAAGTGGGATGTTTTGGAGCAGCAACGGGAGCGATAGACCTGAGTGTAACGGGAGGAACTCTGCCCTACAGCTATAGTTGGAGCAACGGTTCGACGGGAGAAGACCTGACTGGGTTGTTAGCAGGCACTTACGATGTGACAGTAACCGACGGCAACAGTTGTACAGCAAGTTTAAGTATCACCATCACTGAGCCATCCGCGTTAATCTTAAGCGAGACGCATACGGAAGTGGGATGTTTTGGAGCAGCTACGGGAGCGATAGACCTGAGTGTAACGGGAGGAACCCTGCCTTATAGCTATAGCTGGAGCAACGGTTCGACAGTTGAAGATTTGGGAAGTTTGACGACAGGAACTTACACAGTGACAGTAACCGATGGCAACAGTTGTACGGCGACCTTAAGCATCACCATCACCGAGCCATCCGCGTTAATCTTAAGCGAGACCCATACGGAAGTGGGATGTTTTGGAGCAGCCACGGGAGCAATAGACCTGAGTGTAACGGGCGGAATCCTGCCTTATAGCTATAGCTGGAGCAATGGTTCGACAGTTGAAGATTTGGGAAGTTTGACGACAGGAACTTACACGGTGACAGTAACAGACGGGAACAATTGTACGGCGACGTTAAGCATCACCATCGTTGAGCCATCCGCGTTAACCTTAAGTGAGACGCATACAGAAGTGGGATGTTTTGGTGCAGCTACGGGAGCAATAGACTTGGGTGTAACGGGTGGAACCCTGCCTTATAGCTATAGCTGGAGCAATGGTTCGACAGTTGAAGATTTGGGAAGTTTGACGACAGGAACTTACACGGTGACAGTAACAGACGGGAACAATTGTACGGCGACGTTAAGCATCACCATCGTTGAGCCATCCGCGTTAACCTTAAGTGAGACGCATACAGATGTGGGATGTTTTGGAGCAGCTACGGGAGCAATAGACTTGGGTGTAACGGGCGGAACCCTGCCTTATAGCTATAACTGGAGCAACGGTTCGACGGGTGAAGACCTGACTGGGTTGTTAGCAGGCACTTACGATGTGACAGTAACCGACGGCAACAGTTGTACAGCAAGTTTAAGCATCACCATCACTGAGCCATCCGCGTTAACCTTAAGTGAGACCCATACTGAAGTGGGATGTTTTGGAGGAGCAACGGGCGCGATAGACCTGAGTGTAACGGGTGGAACCCTGCCCTATAGCTATAGTTGGAGCAACGGGTCGACGGGAGAAGACCTGACCGGATTGGTAGCAGGCACTTACGAGGTTACCGTAACCGACGGCAACAGTTGTACGGCGACCTTAAGTATTAACATCACCGAGCCATCCGCCTTAATCTTAAGCGAGACCCATACAGAAGTGGGATGTTTTGGAGGAGCCACGGGAGCGATAGACCTGAGTGCAACGGGTGGAACCCTGCCCTACACTTATAGTTGGAGTAATGGTTCGACGGGAGAAGACCTGACCGGATTGGGTTCAGGGACTTACGATATCACCGTAACAGACGGCAACAGTTGTACGGCGACCTTAAGCATTACTATCACCGAGCCGTCCGCGTTAACCTTAAGTGAGACCCATACGGAAGTGGGATGTTTTGGAGGAGCGACGGGCGCGATAGACCTGAGTGTAACGGGCGGAACCCTGCCCTATAGCTATAGCTGGAGCAATGGTTCGACGGGAGAAGACCTGACCGGATTGGTAGCAGGCAGTTACGAGGTTACCGTAACAGACGGCAACAGTTGTACGACGACCTTAAGCATCACCATCGTTGAGCCATCCGCGTTAACCTTAAGTGAGACGCATACAGAAGTGGGATGTTTTGGAGCAGCTACGGGAGCAATAGACTTGGGTGTAACGGGCGGAACCCTGCCCTATAGTTATAGCTGGAGCAACGGTTCGACGGGAGAAGACCTGACTGGGTTGTTAGCAGGCACTTACGATGTGACAGTAACCGACGGCAACAGTTGTACAGCAAGTTTAAGCATCACCATCACTGAGCCATCCGCGTTAATCTTAAGCGAGACGCATACGGAAGTGGGATGTTTTGGAGCAGCTACGGGAGCGATAGACCTGAGTGTAACGGGAGGAACCCTGCCTTATAGCTATAGCTGGAGCAACGGTTCGACAGTTGAAGATTTGGGAAGTTTGACGACAGGAACTTACACAGTGACAGTAACCGATGGCAACAGTTGTACGGCGACCTTAAGCATCACCATCACCGAGCCATCCGCGTTAATCTTAAGCGAGACCCATACTGAAGTGGGATGTTTTGGAGGAGCCACGGGAGCGATAGACCTGAGTGTAACGGGCGGAATCCTGCCTTATAGCTATAGCTGGAGCAATGGTTCGACAGTTGAAGATTTGGGAAGTTTGACGATAGGAACTTACACGGTGACCGTAACCGACGGCAACAGTTGTACGGCGACCTTAAGCATTACCATCGTTGAGCCATCCGCGTTAACCTTAAGTGAGACCCTTACGCAAGTGGGATGTTTTGGAGCAGCAACGGGAGCGATAGACCTGAGTGTAACGGGAGGAACTCTGCCCTATAGCTATAACTGGAGCAACGGTTCAACAAGTGAAGACCTGACCGGGTTGTTAGCAGGCACTTACGAGGTTACCGTAACAGATGGCAACAGTTGTACGGCGACCTTAAGCATTCCCATCGTTGAGCCATCCGCGTTAATCTTAAGCGAGACCCATACGGAAGTAGGGTGTTTTGGAGCAGCTACGGGAGCGATAGACCTGAGTGTTGCGGGCGGAACCCTGCCCTATACTCATAACTGGAGCAACGGGTCGACGGGAGAAGACCTGACCGGATTGGTAGCAGGCACTTACGAGGTGACAGTAACCGATGGCAACAGTTGTACGGCGACCTTAAGCATCACCATCGTTGAGCCATCCACGTTAATCTTAAGCGAGACCCATACGGAAGTGGGATGTTTTGGAGCAGCCACGGGAGCGATAGACCTGAGTTTGACGGGCGGAACCCTGCCCTATAGCTATAGTTGGAGCAACGGGTCGATGGGAGAAGACCTGACTGGGTTGTTAGCAGGCACTTACGAGATTACAGTAACCGACGGGAACAGTTGTATGGCGACCTTAAGCATCACCATCGTTGAGCCATCCGCCTTAATCTTAAGCGAGACCCATACGGAAGTGGGATGTTTTGGAGGAGCCACGGGAGCGATAGATTTGAGTGTAACGGGTGGAACCCTGCCCTACACTTATAGCTGGAGCAACGGTTCGACTGGAGAAGACCTGACTGGGTTGTTAGCAGGGACTTATGATGTTACGGTAACCGACGGCAACAGTTGTATGGCTACCTTAAGCATTACCATCACCGAGCCATCCGCCTTAACCTTAAGCGAGACCCATACGGAAGTGGGATGTTTTGGAGCAGCTACGGGAGCGATAGACCTGAGTGTAACGGGCGGAACCCTGTCTTATAGCTATAGCTGGAGCAACGGTTCGACAGTTGAAGATTTGGGAAGTTTGACGACAGGAACTTACACGGTGACTGTAACCGACGGCAACAGTTGTACGGCGACCTTAAGCATTACCATCACTGAGCCATCCGCGTTAATCTTAAGCGAGACCCATACGGAAGTGGGATGTTTTGGAGCAGCGACGGGAGCGATAGACTTGAGTGTAACGGGCGGAACCCTGCCCTATAGCTATAGCTGGAGCAATGGTTCGACGGGAGAAGACCTGACCGGATTGGTAGCAGGGACTTACGAGATTACCGTAACAGACGGCAACAGTTGTACAGCAAGTTTAAGCATCACCATCACCGAGCCATCCGCATTAACCTTAAGTGAGACCCATACGGAAGTGGGATGTTTTGGAGATGCAACGGGAGCGATAGACCTGAGTGTATTGGGTGGAACCCTGCCTTATAGCTATAGCTGGAGCAATGGTTCGACTGGAGAAGACCTGACCGGATTGTTAGCAGGGACTTACGAGATTACCGTAACAGACGGCAACAGTTGTACGGCGACCTTAAGCATCACCATCACCGAGCCATCCGCGTTAATCTTAAGCGAGACCCATACGGAAGTGGGATGTTTTGGCGGAGCCACGGGAGCGATAGACCTGAGTGTATTGGGAGGAACCTTGCCTTATAGCTATAGCTGGAGCAACGGTTCGACAGTTGAAGATTTGGGAAGTTTGACGACAGGAACTTACACGGTGACCGTAACAGACGGGAACAGTTGTATGGCGACCTTAAGCATCACCATCACCGAGCCATCCGCGTTAATCTTAAGCGAGACCCATACGGAAGTGGGATGTTTTGGAGATGCAACGGGCGCGATAGACCTGAGCGTATCGGGTGGAACCCTGCCCTATAGCTATAGCTGGAGCAATGGTTCGACAGGAGAAGACCTGACCGGGTTGGGTACAGGCAGTTACCAGGTTACTGTAACCGACGGCAACAGCTGTACGGCGACCTTTAGCATCACCATCATTGAGCCATCCGCCTTAATCTTAAGTGAGACCCATACGGAAGTGGGATGTTTTGGAGGAGCCACGGGAGCGATAGACCTGAGTGTTGCGGGTGGAACCCTGCCCTATAGCTATAGCTGGAGCAATGGTTCGACAGGAGAAGATTTGGGAAGTTTGACGATAGGAACTTTCACAGTGACTGTAACCGACGGCAACAGTTGTACGGCGAACTTAAGCATCACTATCACCGAGCCATCCGCGTTAATCTTAAGTGAGACGCATACGGAAGTGGGATGTTTTGGAGGAGCCACGGGAGCAATAGACCAGAGTGTAACGGGAGGAACCCTGCCATATAGCTATAGCTGGAGCAATGGTTCGACGGGAGAAGACCTGACCGGAATGGTAGCAGGGACTTACAATATCACCGTAACAGACGGCAACAGTTGTACGGCGACCTTAAGCATTACCATCACTGAGCCATCCGCGTTAACCTTAAGCGAGACGCATACGGAAGTGGGATGTTTTGGAGGAGCAACGGGAGCGATAGACCTGAGTGTAACGGATGGAACCCTGCCCTATAGCTATAGCTGGAGCAATGGTTCGACAGTTGAAGATTTGGGAAGTTTGACGATAGGAACTTACACGGTGACAGTAACAGACGGCAACAGTTGTACGGCGACCTTAAGTATCACCATCGTTGAGCCATCCGCCTTAATCTTAAGTGAGACGCATACGGAAGTGGGATGTTTTGGAGCAGCAACGGGAGCGATAGACCTGAGTGTAACGGATGGAACCCTGCCCTATAGCTATAGCTGGAGCAATGGTTCGACAGTTGAAGATTTGGGAAGTTTGACGATAGGAACTTACACGGTGACAGTAACAGACGGCAACAGTTGTACGGCGACCTTAAGTATCACCATCGTTGAGCCATCCGCCTTAATCTTAAGTGAGACGCAT
Source organism: Sphingobacteriales bacterium (assembly GCA_016700115.1). Classification (NCBI taxonomy): domain Bacteria; kingdom Pseudomonadati; phylum Bacteroidota; class Sphingobacteriia; order Sphingobacteriales; species Sphingobacteriales bacterium. The sequence continues at coordinate 3,412,827 of CP064999.1, forward strand.
ACGGAAGTGGGATGTTTTGGAGCAGCAACGGGAGCGATAGACCTGAGTGTTGCGGGCGGAACCCTGCCCTATAGCTATAACTGGAGCAATGGTTCGACGGGTGAAGATTTGGGAAGTTTGACGACAGGAACTTACACAGTGACAGTAACCGATGGCAATAGTTGTACGGTGACCTTAAGCATTACCATCACTGAGCCATCCGCGTTAATCTTAAGCGAGACGCATACGGAAGTGGGATGTTTTGGAGCAGCAACGGGAGCGATAGACCTGAGTGTAACGGGCGGAACCCTGCTTTATAGCTATAGCTGGAGCAATGGTTCGACAAGTGAAGATTTGGGAAGTTTGACGATAGGAACTTACTCGGTGACAGTAACAGACGACAACAGTTGTACGACGACCTTAAGCATCACCATCGTTGAGCCATCCGCCTTAACCTTAAGCGAGACGCATACGGAAGTGGGATGTTTTGGAGGAGCAACGGGAGCGATAGACCTGAGTGTAACGGGAGGAACTGTGCCTTTTAGCTATAGTTGGAGCAACGGTTCAACAAGTGAAGACCTGACAGGGTTGTTAGCAGGGACTTACGAGATTACGGTAACAGACGGTAACAGTTGTACAGCGACCTTAAGTATCACCATCACCGAGCCATCCGCGTTAATCTTAAGCGAGACCCATACGGAAGTGGGATGTTTTGGTGGAGCCACGGGAGCGATAGACCTGAGTGTAACGGGCGGAACCCTGCCCTATAGCTATAACTGGAGCAACGGTTCGACAGGAGAAGACCTGACCGGATTGGGTTCAGGGATTTACGAGGTCACCTTAACAGACGGCAACAGTTGTATAGTGACCTTAAGCATTACCATCGTTGAGCCATCCGCGTTAATCTTAATTGAGACTTATACTGAAGTAGAATGTTTTGGAGGAGCGACGGGCGCGATAGACCTGAGTGTAACTGGCGGAACCCTGCCCTATAGCTATAGCTGGAGCAATGGTTCGACGGGTGAAGACCTGACCGGATTGTTAGCAGGGACTTACGATATCACAGTAACCGACGGCAACAGTTGTACGGCGACCTTAAGCATCACCATCACTGAGCCATCCGTGTTAACCTTAAGTGAGACGCATACGGAAGTGGGATGTTTTGGAGGAGCCACGAGCGATAGACCTGAGTGTAACGGGTGGAACTCTGCCCTATAGCTATAGTTGGAGCAACGGTTCGACGGGAGAAGACCTAACCGGGTTGTTAGCAGGGACTTACGAGGTTACTGTAACAGACGGGAACAGTTGTACGATGACCTTAAGCATCACCATCACTGAGCCATCCGCCTTAACCTTAAGCGAGACGCATACGGAAGTGGGATGTTTTGGAGGAGCGACGGGCGCGATAGACCTGAGTGTAACTGGCGGAACCCTGCCCTATAGCTATAGCTGGAGCAATGGTTCGACGGGTGAAGACCTGACCGGATTGTTAGCAGGGACTTACGATATCACAGTAACCGACGGCAACAGTTGTACGGCGACCTTAAGCATCACCATCACTGAGCCATCCGTGTTAACCTTAAGTGAGACGCATACGGAAGTGGGATGTTTTGGAGGAGCCACGGGAGCGATAGACCTGAGTGTAACGGGTGGAACTCTGCCCTATAGCTATAGTTGGAGCAACGGTTCGACGGGAGAAGACCTAACCGGGTTGTTAGCAGGGACTTACGAGGTTACTGTAACAGACGGGAACAGTTGTACGATGACCTTAAGCATCACCATCACTGAGCCATCCGCCTTAACCTTAAGCGAGACGCATACGGAAGTGGGATGTTTTGGAGGAGCAACGGGCGCGATAGACCTGAGTGTAACGGGAGGAACTGTGCCTTTTAGCTATAGTTGGAGCAACGGTTCAACAAGTGAAGACCTGACAGGGTTGTTAGCAGGGACTTACGAGATTACCGTAACAGACGGGAACAGTTGTACGGCGACCTTAAGCATTACCATCACTGAGCCATCCGCTTTAACCTTAAGTGAGACCCATATGGAAGTGGGATGTTTTGGAGGAGCCACGGGCGCGATAGATCTGAGTGTATTGGGAGGAACCTTGCCTTATAGCTATAGCTGGAGCAACGGTTCGACAGTTGAAGATTTGGGAAGTTTGACGACAGGAACTTACACGGTGACCGTAACAGACGGGAACAGTTGTATGGCGACCTTAAGCATCACCATCACCGAGCCATCCGCGTTAATCTTAAGCGAGACCCATACGGAAGTGGGATGTTTTGGAGATGCAACGGGAGTGATAGACTTGAGTGTAACGGGCGGAACCCTGCCCTATACTTATAACTGGAGCAATGGTTCGACGGGAGAAGACCTGACCGGGTTGGGTTCAGGCACATACGATGTGACCGTAACAGACGGCAACAGTTGTACGGCGACCTTAAGCATCACCATCGTTGAGCCATCCGCGTTAATCTTAAGCGAGACGCATACGGAAGTGGGATGTTTTGGAGCAGCAACGGGCGCGATAGACCTGAGTGTAACGGGCGGAACCCTGCCCTATAGCTATAGCTGGAGCAATGGTTCGACAGTTGAAGATTTGGGAAGTTTGACGATAGGAACTTACACGGTGACAGTAACAGACGGCAACAGTTGTACGGCGACCTTAAGTATCACCATCGTTGAGCCATCCGCCTTAATCTTAAGTGAGACGCATACGGAAGTGGGATGTTTTGGAGCAGCAACGGGAGCGATAGACCTGAGTGTAACGGATGGAACCCTGCCCTATAGCTATAGCTGGAGCAATGGTTCGACAGTTGAAGATTTGGGAAGTTTGACGATAGGAACTTATACGGTGACAGTAACAGACGGCAACAGTTGTACGGCGACCTTAAGCATCACCATCGTTGAGCCATCCGCCTTAACCTTAAGCGAGACCCATACAGAAGTGGGATGTTTTGGAGCAGCAACGGGAGCGATAGACCTGAGTGTAACGGGTGGAACCCTGCCCTATAGCTATAGCTGGAGCAATGGTTCGACTGGTGAAGACCTGACCGATTTGTTAGCAGGCACTTACGAGGTTACGGTAACCGACGGCAACAGTTGTACGGCGATTTTAAGTATCACTATCACTGAGCCATCCGCCTTAATCTTGAGCGAGACGCATACGGAAGTGGGATGTTTTGGAGGAGCCATGGGAGCGATAGACCTGAGTGTATCGGGTGGAACTGTGCCCTATAGCTATAGCTGGAGCAATGGTTCGACGGGAGAAGACCTGGCTGGGTTGTTAGCAGGGACTTACGAGGTTACGGTAACCGACGGGAACAGTTGTACGGAGACCTTAAGCATCACCATCACCGAGCCATCCGCGTTAATCTTAAGTGAGACGCATACGGAAGTGGGATGTTTTGGAGGGGCCACAGGCGCGATAGACCTGAGTGTATCGGGTGGAACTGTGCCCTATAGCTATAGCTGGAGCAACGGTTCGACAAGTGAAGACCTGACCGGGTTGTTAGCAGGGACTTACGAGGTTACGGTAACCGACGGCAACAGTTGTACGGCGACCTTAAGCATCACCATCACCGAGCCGTCCGCGTTATTCTTAAGCGAGACCCATACGGAAGTGGGATGTTTTGGAGGAGCGACGGGCGCGATAGACCTGAGTGTAACGGGAGGAACTCTGCCCTATAGCTATAACTGGAGCAACGGTTCGACGGGAGAAGACCTGACCGGTTTGGGTACAGGCAGTTACGAGGTTACCGTAACCGACGGCAACAGTTGTACGGCGACCTTAAGCATCACCATCACCGAGCCGTCCGCGTTAACCTTAAGCGAGACCCATACGGAAGTGGGATGTTTTGGAGGAGCCACGGGAGCGATAGACCTGAGTGTAACTGGCGGAACCCTGCCCTATAGCTATAGCTGGAGCAACGGTTCGACAGTTGAAGATTTGGGAAGTTTGATGATAGGAACTTACACGGTGACCGTAACAGACGGCAACAGTTGTACGGCGACGTTAAGCATCACCATCGTTGAGCCACCCGCCTTAACCTTAAGCGAGACGCATACGGAAGTGGGATGTTTTGGAGGAGCCACGGGAGCGATAGACCTGAGTGTAACGGGCGGAACCCTGCCTTATAGCTATAGCTGGAGCAACGGTTCAACGGGAGAAGACCTGACCGGGTTGTTAGCAGGCACTTACGATGTGACAGTAACCGACGGCAACAGTTGTACGGCGACGTTAAGCATCACCATCACCGAGCCATCCGCGTTAATCTTAAGCGAGACCCATACGGAAGTGGGATGTTTTGGCGGAGCCACGGGCGCGATAGACCTGAGTGTAACGGGCGGAACCCTGCCCTATAGCTATAACTGGAGCAACGGTTCGACAGGAGAAGACCTGACCGGATTGGGTTCAGGGACTTACGATATCACCGTAACAGACGGCAACAGTTGTACGGCGACCTTAAGCATCACCATCACCGAGCCATCCGCGTTAACCTTAAGCGAGACGCATACGGAAGTGGGATGTTTTGGAGGAGCCACGGGAGCAATAGACCTGAGTGTTGCGGGCGGAACCCTGCCTTATAGCTATAGTTGGAGCAACGGTTCAACAAGTGAAGACCTGACCGGATTGGTAGCAGGGACTTACAATATCACCGTAACAGACGGGAACAGTTGTACGGCGACCTTAAGCATTACCATCACCGAGCCATCCGCGTTAATCTTAAGCGAGACGCATACGGAAGTGGGATGTTTTGGAGGAGCCACGGGAGCAATAGACCTGAGTGTTGCGGGCGGAACCCTGCCTTATAGCTATAGTTGGAGCAACGGTTCAACAAGTGAAGACCTGACCGGATTGGTAGCAGGGACTTACAATATCACCGTAGCAGACGGGAACAGTTGTACGGCGACCTTAAGCATTACCATCACCGAGCCATCCGCGTTAACCTTAAGCGAGACGCATACGGAAGTGGGATGTTTTGGAGCAGCCACGGGCGCGATAGACCTGAGTGTAACGGGCGGAACCCTGCCCTATAGCTATAACTGGAGCAACGGTTCGACAGGAGAAGACCTGACCGGATTGGGTTCAGGGACTTACGATATCACCGTAACAGACGGCAACAGTTGTACGGTGACCTTAAGCATCACCATCACTGAGCCATCCGCCTTAACCTTAAGCGAGACCCATACGGAAGTAGGGTGTTTTGGAGGAGCGACGGGAGCGATAGACCTGGGTGTGACGGGCGGAACCCTGCCCTATAGCTATAGCTGGAGTAACGGTTCGACTGGTGAAGACCTGACTGGGTTGTTAGCAGGCACTTACGATGTTACGGTAACAGACGGCAACAGTTGTACGGCGATTTTAAGTATCACAATCACTGAACCATCCGCGTTAATCTTAAGCGAGACCCATACGGAAGTGGGATGTTTTGGAGGAGCAACGGGAGCGATAGACCTGAGTGTAACGGGCGGAACCCTGCCTTATAGCTTTAGCTGGAGCAACGGTTCAACAAGTGAAGACCTGACCGGGTTGTTAACAGGGACTTACGATATCACCGTAACAGACGGCAACAGTTGTACGGTGACCTTAAGCATCACCATCACTGAGCCATCCGCCTTAACCTTAAGCGAGACGCATACGGAAGTAGGGTGTTTTGGAGGAGCGACGGGAGCGATAGACATGGGTGTGACGGGCGGAACCCTGCCCTATAGCTATAGCTGGAGTAACAGTTCGACTGGTGAAGACCTGACTGGGTTGTTAGCAGGCACTTACGAGGTTACGGTAACCGACGGGAACAATTGTATAGCGACCTTAAGCATCGTCATCGTTGAGCCATCCGCCTTAACCTTAAGTGAGACGCATACGGAAGTGGGATGTTTTGGAGGAGTAACAGGAGCGATAGACCTGAGTGTAACGGGCGGAACCCTGCCCTATAGCTATAGCTGGAGCAACGGTTCGACGGGAGAAGACCTGACCGGATTGGGTTCAGGGACTTACGATATAACAGTAACAGACGGCAACAGTTGTACGGCGATTTTAAGTATCACCATCGTTGAGCCATCCGCGTTAATCTTAAGTGAGACCCATACTGAAGTGGGATGTTTTGGAGGAGCAACGGGCGCGATAGACCTGAGTGTAACTGGCGGAACCCTGCCCTATAGCTATAGCTGGAGCAACGGTTCGACAAGTGAAGACCTGACCGGATTGGGTTCAGGGACTTACGATGTTACGGTAACAGACGGCAACAGTTGTACGGCGATTTTAAGTATCACCATCGTTGAGCCATCCGCGTTAATCTTAAATGAGACCCATACGGAAGTGGGATGTTTTGGAGCAGCAACGGGAGCGATAGATCTGAGTGTAACGGGCGGAACCCTGCCTTATAGCTATAGCTGGAGCAATGGTTCGACGGGAGAAGACCTGACGGGGTTGTTAGCAGGGACTTACGAAATTACCGTAATCGACGGGAACAGTTGTACAGTGACCTTAAGTATCACCATCGTTGAGCCATCCGCGTTAACCTTAAGCGAGACGCATACGGAAGTGGGATGTTTTGGAGGAGCCACGGGAGCGATAGACCTGAGTGTAACGGGAGGAACTGTGCCCTATAGCTATAGCTGGAGCAACGGTTCGACGGGAGAAGACCTGACCGGATTGGTAGCAGGCAGTTACGAGGTTACCGTAACAGACGGCAACAGTTGTACAGCAAGTTTAAGCATCACCATCACCGAGCCATCCGCATTAACCTTAAGTGAGACCCATACGGAAGTGGGATGTTTTGGAGATGCAACGGGAGCGATAGACCTGAGTGTATCGGGTGGAACCCTGCCTTATAGCTATAGCTGGAGCAATGGTTCGACTGGAGAAGACCTGACCGGGTTGTTAGCAGGGACTTACGATGTTACGGTAACAGACGGCAACAGTTGTACAGCGACCTTAAGTATCACCATCACCGAGCCATCCGCGTTAATCTTAAGCGAGACCCATACGGAAGTGGGATGTTTTGGAGCAGCCATGGGAGCGATAGACCTGAGTGTAACGGGCGGAACCCTGCCCTATAGCTATAACTGGAGCAACGGTTCGACAGGAGAAGACCTGACCGGGTTGGGTTCAGGGATTTACGAGGTCACCGTAACAGACGGCAACAGTTGTATAGCGATTATAAGCATCACCATCGTTGAGCCATCCGCGTTAACCTTAAGCGAGACGCATACGGAAGTGGGATGTTTTGGAGCAGCCATGGGAGCGATAGACCTGAGTGTAACGGGCGGAACCCTGCCCTATAGCTATAGCTGGAGCAATGGTTCGGCGGGACAAGACCTGACCGGATTGTTAGCAGGGACTTACGAGGTTACGGTAACCGACGATAACAGTTGTATAGCGATTATAAGCATCACCATCGTTGAGCCATCCGCGTTAACCTTAAGCGAGACGCATACGGAAGTGGGATGTTTTGGAGCAGCCATGGGAGCGATAGACCTGAGTGTAACGGGCGGAACCCTGCCCTATAGCTATAGCTGGAGCAATGGTTCGACGGGTGAAGACCTGACCGGATTGTTAGCAGGGACTTACGAGGTTACGGTAACCGACGATAACAGTTGTATAGCGACCTTAAGCATCACCATCACCGAGCCATCCGCGTTAACCTTAAGTGAGACGCATACGGAAGTGGGATGTTTTGGAGCAGCCACGGGCGCGATAGACCTGAGTGTAACGGGCGGAACCCTGCCCTATAGCTATAGTTGGAGCAACGGGTCGATGGGAGAAGACCTGACTGGGTTGTTAGCAGGCACTTACGAGATTACAGTAACCGACGGGAACAGTTGTACAGCAAGTTTAAGCATCACCATTACCGAGCCATCCGCCTTAATCTTAAGCGAGACCCAAACGGAAGTGGGATGTTTTGGAGGAGCAACGGGAGCGATAGATTTGAGTGTAACGGGTGGAACCCTGCCCTACACTTATAGCTGGAGCAACGGTTCGACGGGAGAAGACCTGACCGGATTGGTAGCAGGGACTTACGAGATTACCGTAACCGACATCAACAGTTGTACAGCAAGTTTAAGCATCACCATTACCGAGCAATCCGCGTTAATCTTAAGCGAGACCCATACGGAAGTGGGATGTTTTGGAGGAGCCACGGGAGCGATAGACCTGGGTGTAACGGGCGGAACCCTGCCTTATAGCTATAACTGGAGTAACGGTTCGACGGGAGAAGACCTGACCGGGTTGTTAGCAGGGACTTACGAGATCACCGTAACCGACGGCAACAGTTGTACGGCGACCTTAAGCATCACCATTGTTGAGCCATCCGCGTTAATCTTAAGCGAGACCCATACAGAAGTGGGATGTTTTGGAGCAGCAACGGGAGCGATAGACCTGAGTGTAACGGGTGGAACCCTGCCTTATAGCTATAGCTGGAGCAACGGTTCGACGGGAGAAGACCTGACCGGATTGGTAGCAGGCAGTTACGAGGTGACCGTAACCGACATCAACAGTTGTACGGCGACCATAAGTATCACCATCGTTGAGCCATCCGCCTTAATCTTAAGCGAGACCCATACAGAAGTGGGATGTTTTGGAGGAGCCACGGGAGCGATAGACCTGAGTGCAACGGGTGGAACCCTGCCCTACACTTATAGCTGGAGTAATGGTTCGACGGGAGAAGACCTGACCGGGTTGGTTTCAGGCACTTACGATGTTACGGTAACCGACGGCAACAGTTGTATGGCGACCTTAAGCATCACCATCGTTGAGCCATCCGCCTTAACCTTAAGCGAGACCCATACGGAAGTGGGATGTTTTGGAGCAGCGACGGGCGCAATAGACCTGGGTGTAACGGGTGGAACCCTGCCTTATAGCTATAGCTGGAGCAATGGTTCGACAGTTGAAGATTTGGGAAGTTTGACGACAGGAACTTACACGGTGACAGTAACAGACGGGAACAATTGTACGGCGACGTTAAGCATCACCATCGTTGAGCCATCCGCGTTAACCTTAAGTGAGACGCATACAGAAGTGGGATGTTTTGGAGCAGCTACGGGAGCAATAGACTTGGGTGTAACGGGCGGAACCCTGCCTTATAGCTATAACTGGAGTAACGGTTCGACGGGAGAAGACCTGACCGGGTTGTTAGCAGGGACTTACGAGGTTACCGTAACCGACAGTAACAGTTGTACGGCGACCTTAAACATCACCATCGTTGAGCCATCCGCGTTAACCTTAAGTGAGACGCATACGGAAGTGGGATGTTTTGGAGCAGCCACGGGAGCGATAGACCTGAGTGTAACGGGCGGAACCCTGCCCTATAGCTATAGCTGGAGCAACGGGTCGACGGGAGAAGATTTGGGAAGTTTGACGATAGGAACTTACACAGTGACCGTAACAGACGGCAACAGTTGTATGGCGACCTTAAGCATTACCATCACCGAGCCATCCGCGTTAATCTTAAGCGAGACCCATACTGAAGTGGGATGTTTTGGAGGAACGACGGGAGCGATAGACCTGAATGTAACGGGCGGAACCCTGCCCTATACTTATAGCTGGAGCAATGGTTCGGCGGGACAAGACCTGACCGGGTTGTTAGCAGGGACTTACGATGTTACGGTAACAGACGGCAACAGTTGTACGGCGATTTTAAGTATCACAATCACCGAGCCATCCGCGTTAATCTTAAGCGAGACCCATACGGAAGTGGGATGTTTTGGAGCAGCCACGGGAGCGATAGTCCTGAGTGTAACCGGAGGAACTCTGCCCTATAACTATAACTGGAGCAATGGTTCGACAGTTGAAGATTTGGGAAGTTTGACGACAGGAACTTACACGGTGACAGTAACCGACGGGAACAATTGTATAGCGACCTTAAGTATCACCATCGTTGAGCCATCCGCGTTAACCTTAAGCGAGGCCCATACGGAAGTGGGGTGTTTTGGAGCAGCGACGGGAGCGATAGACCTGAGTGTAACGGGTGGAACCCTGCCTTATAGCTATAGTTGGAGCAACGGTTCGACAGGAGAAGACCTGACCGGATTGGTAGCAGGGACTTACAATATCACCGTAACCGACGGCAACAGTTGTACGGAGACCTTAAGCATCGTCATCGTTGAGCCATCCGCCTTAACCTTAAGTGAGACGCATACGGAAGTGGGATGTTTTGGAGGAGCCACGGGAGCGATAGATTTGAGTGTAACGGGAGGAACCCTGCCCTACACTTATAGCTGGAGCAACGGTTCGACGGGAGAAGACCTGACCGGATTGGTAGCAGGGACTTACGAGATTACCGTAACCGACATCAACAGTTGTACGGCGACCATAAGTATCACCATCGTTGAGCCATCCGCCTTAACCTTAAGCGAGACCCATACGGAAGTGGGATGTTTTGGAGCAGCGACGGGAGCGATAGACCTGAGTGTAACGGGTGGAACCCTGCCTTATAGCTATAGTTGGAGCAACGGTTCGACAGGAGAAGACCTGACCGGATTGGTTGCAGGTACTTACGAGATCACCGTAACCGACAGTAACAGTTGTACGGCGACCTTAAACATCACCATCGTTGAGCCATCCGCGTTAACCTTAAGTGAGACGCATACGGAAGTGGGATGTTTTGGAGCAGCCACGGGAGCGATAGACCTGAGTGTAACGGGCGGAACCCTGCCCTATAGCTATAGCTGGAGCAACGGGTCGACGGGAGAAGATTTGGGAAGTTTGACGATAGGAACTTACACAGTGACCGTAACAGACGGCAACAGTTGTATGGCGACCTTAAGCATTACCATCACCGAGCCATCCGCGTTAATCTTAAGCGAGACCCATACGGAAGTGGGATGTTTTGGAGCAGCCACGGGAGCGATAGTCCTGAGTGTAACGGGAGGAACCCTGCCCTATAGCTATAGCTGGAGCAATGGTTCGACGGGTGAAGATTTGGGAAATTTGACGATAGGAACCTACACAGTGACAGTAACAGACGGCAACAGTTGTACGGCGACCTCAAGCATTACCATCACTGAGCCATCCGCGTTAACCTTAAGCGAGACCCATACGGAAGTGGGATGTTTTGGAGGAACGACGGGAGCGATAGACCTGAATGTAACGGGCGGAACCCTGCCTTATAGCTATAGCTGGAGCAATGGTTCGGCGGGACAAGACCTGACCGGGTTGTTAGCAGGGACTTACGAGGTTACCGTAACAGATGGCAACAGTTGTACGGCGATTTTAAGTATCACAATCACCGAGCCATCCGCGTTAATCTTAAGCGAGACCCATACGGAAGTGGGATGTTTTGGAGGAGCCACGGGAGCGATAGACCTGAGTGTAACGGGCGGAACCCTGCCCTATAGCTATAGCTGGAGTAACGGTTCGACAAGTGAAGACCTGATTGGATTGGTAGCAGGGACTTACGAGGTGACCGTAACCGACGGCAACAGTTGTACGGCGACCTTAAGCATTACCATCACCGAGCCATCCGCGTTAATCTTAAGCGAGACCCATACGGAAGTGGGATGTTTTGGAGCAGCAACAGGAGCGATAGACCTGAGTGTAACGGGTGGAACCCTGCCTTATAGCTATAGCTGGAGCAATGGTTCGACAGGAGAAGACCTGACTGGTTTGTTAGCAGGGACTTACGAGGTTACCGTAACCGACGGCAACAGTTGTACGGCGACCTTAAGCATTACCATCACCGAGCCATCCGCGTTAATCTTAAGTGAGACCCATACAGAAGTGGGATGTTTTGGAGTAGCCACGGGAGCGATAGACCTGAGTGTAACGGGCGGAACCCTGCCTTATAGCTATAGCTGGAGCAATGGTTCGACAGGAGAAGACCTGACCGGGTTGGTTTCAGGCACTTACGATGTTACGGTAACCGACGGCAACAGTTGTACGGCGACCTTAAGCATTACCATCACCGAGCCATCCGCGTTAATCTTAAGCGAGACCCATACGGAAGTGGGATGTTTTGGAGCAGCGACGGGAGCGATAGATTTGAGTGTAACGGGCGGACCCCTGCCCTATAGCTATAGCTGGAGTAACGGTTCGACAAGTGAAGACCTGACCGGATTGGTTGCAGGGACTTACGAGATCACCGTAACCGACGGCAACAGTTGTACGGCGACCTTAAGCATCACCATCGTTGAGCCATCCGCGTTAACCTTAAGCGAGACCCATACGGAAGTGGGATGTTTTGGAGGAACGACGGGAGCGATAGACCTGAATGTAACGGGCGGAACCCTGCCCTATACTTATAGTTGGAGCAATGGTTCGGCGGGACAAGACCTGACCGGGTTGTTAGCAGGGACTTACGAGGTTACCGTAACAGATGGCAACAGTTGTACGGCGATTTTAAGTATCACCATCACCGAGCCATCCGCCTTAACCTTAAGCGAGACGCATACGGAAGTGGGATGTTTTGGAGCAGCAACAGGAGCGATAGACCTGAGTGTAATTGGAGGAACCCTGCCTTATAGCTATAGCTGGAGCAATGGTTCGACGGGAGAAGACCTGACCGGATTGGGTTCAGGGACTTACGAGGTTACCGTAACCGACGGCAACAGTTGTACGGCGACCTTAAGTATTAACATCACCGAGCCATCCGCCTTAATCTTAAGCGAGACCCATACGGAAGTGGGATGTTTTGGAGGAGCCACGGGAGCGATAGACCTGAGTGTATCGGGTGGAACCCTGCCCTATAGCTATAGTTGGAGCAATGGTTCGACGGGAGAAGACCTGACCGGGTTGTTAGCAGGGACTTACGAGGTTACCGTAACAGACGGGAACAGTTGTACGGCGACCTTAAGTATTAACATCACCGAGCCATCCGCGTTAATCTTAAGCGAGACCCATACGGAAGTGGGATGTTTTGGAGCAGCGACGGGCGCGATAGACCTGAGTGCAACGGGTGGAACCCTGCCCTATAGCTATAGCTGGAGCAATGGTTCGACAGGAGAAGACCTGACCGGGTTGGGTACAGGCAGTTACCAGGTGACAGTAACAGACGGGAACAATTGTACGGCGACGTTAAGCATCACTATCGTTGAGCCATCCGCGTTAACCTTAAGTGAGACGCATACAGAAGTGGGATGTTTTGGAGCAGCTACGGGAGCAATAGACTTGGGTATATCGGGCGGAACCCTGCCTTATAGCTATAACTGGAGTAACGGTTCGACGGGAGAAGACCTGACCGGGTTGTTAGCAGGGACTTACGAGGTGACCGTAACCGACGGCAACAGTTGTACGGCGACCTTAAGCATTACCATCACCGAGCCATCCGCGTTAATCTTAAGCGAGACGCATACGGAAGTGGGATGTTTTGGAGGAGCCACGGGAGCGATAGACCTGAGTGTAACGGGCGGAACCCTGCCCTATAGCTATAGTTGGAGCAACGGGTCGACGGGAGAAGACCTGACCGGATTGGTAGCAGGCACTTACGAGATCACCGTAACCGACGGCAACAGTTGTACAGCAAGTTTAAGCATCACCATCACCGAGCCATCCGCGTTAATCTTAAGCGAGACCCAAACGGAAGTGGGATGTTTTGGAGCAGCCACGGGAGCGATAGACCTGAGTGTAACGGGAGGAACTCTGCCCTATAGCTATAACTGGAGCAATGGTTCGACAGGAGAAGACCTGACCGGGTTGGTTTCAGGCACTTACGATGTTACGGTAACCGACGGCAACAGTTGTATGGCGACCTTAAGCATTACCATCACCGAGCCATCCGCGTTAATCTTAAGCGAGACCCATACGGAAGTGGGATGTTTTGGAGCAGCAACGGGCGCGATAGACCTGAGTGTAACGGGCGGAACCCTGCCCTATACTTATAGCTGGAGCAATGGTTCGACGGGAGAAGACCTGACCGGGTTGTTAGCGGGGACTTACGAGGTGACCGTAACCGACGGCAACAGTTGTATGGCTACCTTAAGCATTACCATCACCGAGCCATCCGCGTTAATCTTAAGCGAGACCCATACAGAAGTGGGATGTTTTGGAGGAGCCACGGGAGCGATAGACCTGAGTGTAACGGGCGGAACCCTGCCTTATAGCTATAGCTGGAGCAATGGTTCGACAGGGGAAGACCTAACCGGGTTGTTAGCAGGGACTTACGAGATCACTGTAACCGACGGCAACAGTTGTACGGCGACCTTAAGCATCGTCATCACTGAGCCATCCGCCTTAACCTTAAGCGAGACCCATACGGAAGTGGGATGTTTTGGAGGAGCAACGGGCGCGATAGACCTGAGTACAACGGGTGGAACCCTGCCCTACACTTATAGTTGGAGTAATGGTTCGACGGGAGAAGACCTGACCGGGTTGGTTTCAGGCACTTACGATGTTACGGTAACCGACGGCAACAGTTGTATAGCGATTATAAGCATCACCATCGTTGAGCCATCCGCCTTAACCTTAAGCGAGACCCATACGGAAGTGGGATGTTTTGGAGCAGCCACGGGAGCAATAGACTTGGGTGTAACGGGTGGAACCCTGCCTTATAGCTATAGCTGGAGCAATGGTTCGACAGTTGAAGATTTGGGAAGTTTGACGACAGGAACTTACACGGTGACAGTAACAGACGGGAACAATTGTACGGCGACGTTAAGCATCACCATCGTTGAGCCATCCGCGTTAACCTTAAGTGAGACCCATACAGAAGTGGGATGTTTTGGAGGAGCAACGGGAGCGATAGACCTGAGTGTAACGGGCGGAACCCTGCCCTATAGCTATAGCTGGAGCAATGGTTCGACGGGAGAAGACCTGACCGGATTGGTAGCAGGCACTTACGAGGTTACCGTAACCGACGGCAACAGTTGTACAGCAAGTTTAAGCATCACCATTACCGAGCCATCCGCGTTAATCTTAAGCGAGACCCAAACGGAAGTGGGATGTTTTGGAGGAGCCACGGGAGCGATAGACTTGAGTGTAACGGGTGGAACCCTGCCTTATAGCTATAGCTGGAGCAACGGTTCGACGGGAGAAGACCTGACCGGGTTGTTAGCAGGGACTTACGAGGTTACCGTAACCGACGGCAACAGTTGTACGGCGACCTTAAGTATTAACATCACCGAGCCATCCGCCTTAATCTTAAGCGAGACCCATACGGAAGTGGGATGTTTTGGAGGAGCCACGGGAGCGATAGACCTGAGTGTAACGGGCGGAACCCTGCCCTATAGCTATAGCTGGAGCAACGGTTCAACAAGTGAAGACCTGACCGGGTTGTTAGCAGGCACTTACGAGGTTACCGTAACCGACGGCAACAGTTGTACAGCAAGTTTAAGCATCACCATCGTTGAGCCATCCGCCTTAACCTTAAGCGAGACCCATACGGAAGTGGGATGTTTTGGAGGAGCAACGGGAGCGATAGACCTGAGTGTAATGGGTGGAACCCTGCCTTATAGCTATAGCTGGAGCAATGGTTCGACAGGAGAAGACCTAACTGGGTTGTTAGCAGGGACTTACGAGGTTACCGTAACAGATGGCAAAAGTTGTACGGCGACCTTAAGTATCACCATCGTTGAGCCATCCGCGTTAATCTTAAGTGAGACGCATATGGAAGTGGGATGTTTTGGAGATGCAACAGGAGCGATAGACCTGAGTGTAACGGGAGGAACTCTGCCCTATACCTATAGTTGGAGCAATGGTTCGACGGGAGAAGACCTGACCGGATTGGGTTCAGGGACTTACGAGGTTACCGTAACCGACGGCAACAGTTGTACGGCGACCTTAAGTATTAACATCACCGAGCCATCCGCCTTAATCTTAAGCGAGACCCAAACGGAAGTGGGATGTTTTGGAGGAGCCACGGGAGCGATAGACCTGAGTGTAACGGGCGGAACCCTGCCCTATAGCTATAGCTGGAGCAACGGTTCAACAAGTGAAGACCTGACCGGGTTGTTAGCAGGCACTTACGAGGTTACCGTAACCGACGGCAACAGTTGTACAGCAAGTTTAAGCATCACCATCACCGAGCCATCCGCCTTAACCTTAAGCGAGACCCATACGGAAGTGGGATGTTTTGGAGCAGCAACGGGCGCGATAGACCTGAGTGTAACGGGTGGAACTATGCCCTATACTTATAGTTGGAATACCGGTGCTGTAAGCGAGGATATCAACGGCTTGGGAGCAGGAGATTATAACGTAACCGTTACGGATGCCAACGGCTGTACCATGGGATTAAGCATAACCCTGACAGAACCTGCTGGAATGATGTTGACTGAAACGCATACCGATGTGTTGTGCTTTGGAGGGTTAACCGGAGCGATAGACCTGAGTGTATCGGGCGGATTATTACCCTATACCTATATCTGGAACACCGGTGCTGTAAGCGAGGATCTCAACGGCTTGGGAGCAGGAGATTATGACGTAACTGTTACGGATGCCAACGGCTGTAGCATGGGATTAAGCATAACCCTGACAGAGCCTGCAGGAATGACCTTGACAGAAACCCATACCGATGTGTTGTGCTTTGGAGGGTTAACCGAGCGATAGACCTGAGTGTATTGGGTGGAACTATGCCCTATACTTATAGTTGGAACACAGGTGCTGTAAGCGAGGATATCAACGGCTTGGGAGCAGGAGATTATGATGTCACCGTTACGGATGCCAACGGCTGTACCATGGGATTAAGCATTACCCTGACAGAACCTGCTGGAATGACCTTGACAGAAACGCATACCGATGTATTGTGTTTTGGAGGGTTAACGGGAGCGATAGACCTGAGTGTATCGGGTGGATTATTACCCTATACCTATATCTGGAACACCGGTGCTGTTAGTGAGGATATCAACGACTTGGGAGCAGGAGATTATGACGTAACCGTTACGGATGCCAATGGATGTACCATGGGATTAAGCATTACCCTGACAGAGCCTGCTGGATTGACTTTGACTGAAACGCATACCGATGTGTTGTGTTTTGGAGGGTTAACCGGAGCGATTGACCTTAGCGTATCGGGAGGAACTGTGCCCTATACTTATAGTTGGAATACCGGTGCTGTAAGCGAGGATATCAACGGCTTGGGAGCAGGAGATTATGTCGTAACCGTTACGGATGCCAA
The DNA here is from genome assembly GCA_016700115.1 of Sphingobacteriales bacterium. Lineage (NCBI taxonomy): Bacteria > Pseudomonadati > Bacteroidota > Sphingobacteriia > Sphingobacteriales > Sphingobacteriales bacterium. The sequence continues at coordinate 3,429,857 of CP064999.1, forward strand.
TGGTTGTACCATGGGATTAAGCATTACCCTGACAGAGCCTGCTGGATTGACTTTGACTGAAACGCATATCGATGTGTTGTGTTTTGGAGGGTTAACCGGAGCGATAGACCTGAGTGTATTGGGTGGAACTATGCCCTATACTTATAGTTGGAACACAGGTGCTGTAAGCGAGGATATCAACGGCTTGGGAGCAGGAGATTATGACGTAACCGTTACGGATGCCAACGGCTGTACTATGGGATTAAGCATTACCCTGACAGAGCCTGTAGGAATGACCTTGACAGAAACGCATACCGAGGTGTTGTGTTTTGGAGGGTTAACGGGAGCGATAGACCTGAGTGTATCGGGCGGATTATTACCCTATAACTATATCTGGAACACCGGTGCTGTAAGCGAGGATATCAACGGCTTGGGAGCAGGAGATTATGACGTAACCGTTACGGATGCCAACGGCTGTACCGTGGGATTAAGCATTACCCTGACAGAGCCTGTAGGAATGACCTTGACAGAAACGCATACCGATGTGTTGTGTTTTGGAGGGTTAACGGGAGCGATAGACCTGAGTGTATCGGGCGGATTATTACCCTATAACTATATCTGGAACACCGGTGCTGTAAGCGAGGATATCAACGGCTTGGGAGCAGGAGATTATGACGTAACCGTTACGGATGCCAACGGCTGTACTATGGGATTAAGCATTACCCTGACAGAGCCTGTAGGAATGACCTTGACAGAAACGCATACCGATGTGTTGTGCTTTGAAGGGTTAACCGGAGCGATAGACCTGAGTGTATTGGGTGGAACTATGCCCTATACTTATAGTTGGAACACAGGTGCTGTAAGCGAGGATATCAACGGCTTGGGAGCAGGAGATTATGATGTCACCGTTACGGATGCCAACGGCTGTAGCATGGGATTAAGCATTACCCTGACAGAGCCTGTAGGAATGACCTTGACAGAAACGCATACCGAGGTGTTGTGTTTTGGAGGGTTAACGGGAGCGATAGACCTGAGTGTATCGGGCGGATTATTACCCTATAACTATATCTGGAACACCGGTGCTGTAAGCGAGGATATCAACGGCTTGGGAGCAGGAGATTATGACGTAACCGTTACGGATGCCAACGGCTGTACCGTGGGATTAAGCATTACCCTGACAGAGCCTGTAGGAATGACCTTGACAGAAACGCATACCGATGTGTTGTGTTTTGGAGGGTTAACGGGAGCGATAGACCTGAGTGTATTGGGCGGATTATTACCCTATACCTATATCTGGAACACCGGTGCTGTTAGTGAGGATATCAACGGCTTGGGAGCAGGAGATTATGACGTAACCGTTACGGATGCCAATGGCTGTACTATGGGATTAAGCATTACCCTGACAGAACCTGCTGGAATGACGTTGACTGAAACGCATACCGATGTGTTGTGTTTTGGAGGGTTAACGGGAGCGATAGACCTGAGTGTATCGGGCGGATTATTACCCTATACCTATATCTGGAACACCGGTGCTGTAAGCGAGGATCTCAACGGCTTGGGAGCAGGAGATTATGACGTAACTGTTACGGATGCCAACGGCTGTAGCATGGGATTAAGCATAACCCTGACAGAGCCTGCAGGAATGACCTTGACAGAAACCCATACCGATGTGTTGTGCTTTGGAGGGTTAACCGGAGCGATAGACCTGAGTGTATTGGGTGGAACTATGCCCTATACTTATAGTTGGAACACAGGTGCTGTAAGCGAGGATATCAACGGCTTGGGAGCAGGAGATTATGATGTCACCGTTACGGATGCCAACGGCTGTACCATGGGATTAAGCATAACCCTGACAGAGCCTGCAGGAATGACCTTGACAGAAACCCATACCGATGTATTGTGTTTTGGAGAGTTAACGGGAGCGATAGATTTGAGCGTATCTGGTGGAACTCTGCCCTATACTTATAATTGGAACACCGGTGCTGTAAGCGAGGATATCAACGGCTTGGGAGCAGGAGATTATGACGTAACCGTAACGGATGCCAACGGCTGTACTATGGGATTAAGCATTACCCTGACAGAGCCTGTAGGAATGACCTTGACAGAAACGCATACCGATGTGTTGTGTTTTGGAGGGTTAACGGGAGCGATAGACCTGAGTGTATCGGGCGGATTATTACCCTATAACTATATCTGGAACACCGGTGCTGTAAGCGAGGATATCAACGGCTTGGGAGCAGGAGATTATGACGTAACCGTTACGGATGCCAACGGCTGTACCGTGGGATTAAGCATTACCCTGACAGAACCTGCTGGAATGACCTTGACAGAAACCCATACCGATGTATTGTGTTTTGGAGGGTTAACCGGAGCGATAGACCTGAGTGTATCGGGCGGATTATTACCCTATAACTATATCTGGAACACCGGTGCTGTAAGCGAGGATATCAACGGCTTGGGAGCGGGGGATTTTGACGTAACCGTTACGGATGCCAACGGCTGTACCATGGGATTAAGCATAACCCTGACAGAGCCTGCAGGAATGACGTTGACAGAAACCCATACCGATGCATTGTGTTTTGGAGGGTTAACGGGAGCGATAGACCTGAGTGTATCGAGCGGAACTGCGCCCTATACTTATAGTTGGAATACCGGTGCTGCAAGCGAGGATATCAACGGCTTGGGAGCAGGAGATTATGACGTAACCGTTACGGATGCCAACGGCTGTACCGTGGGATTAAGCATTACCCTGACAGAACCTGCTGGAATGACCTTGACAGAAACCCATACCGATGTATTGTGTTTTGGAGGGTTAACCGGAGCGATAGACCTGAGTGTATCGGGCGGATTATTACCCTATAACTATATCTGGAACACCGGTGCTGTAAGCGAGGATATCAACGGCTTGGGAGCGGGGATTTTGACGTAACCGTTACGGATGCCAACGGCTGTACCATGGGATTAAGCATAACCCTGACAGAGCCTGCAGGAATGACGTTGACAGAAACCCATACCGATGCATTGTGTTTTGGAGGGTTAACGGGAGCGATAGACCTGAGTGTATCGAGCGGAACTGCGCCCTATACTTATAGTTGGAATACCGGTGCTGCAAGCGAGGATATCAACGGCTTGGGAGCAGGAGATTATGACGTAACCGTTACGGATGCCAACGGTTGTACCATGGGATTAAGCATTACCCTGACAGAGCCTGTAGGAATGACCTTGACAGAAACGCATACCGATGTGTTGTGCTTTGGAGGGTTAACCGGAGCGATAGACCTGAGTGTATTGGGTGGAACTGTACCCTATACTTATAGTTGGAACACAGGTGCTGTAAGCGAGGATATCAACGGCTTGGGAGCAGGAGATTATGATGTCACCGTAACGGATGCCAACGGCTGTACCATGGGATTAAGCATTACCCTGACAGAACCTGCTGGAATGACTTTGACAGAAACGCATACCGATGTATTGTGTTTTGGAGGGTTAACGGGAGCGATAGACCTGAGTGTATCGGGTGGAACTGTACCCTATACTTATAGTTGGAACACCGGTGCTGTAAGCGAGGATCTCAACGGCTTGGGAGCGGGAGATTTTGACGTAATCGTTACGGATGCCATCGGCTGTAGCATGGGATTAAGCATTACCCTGACAGAGCCTGCAGGAATGACCTTGACAGAAACCCATACCGATGTATTGTGTTTTGGAGGGTTAACGGGAGCGATAGATTTGAGTGTATCGGGCGGAACTGTGCCCTTTACTTATAGTTGGAACACAGGTGCCATAAGCGAAGATATCAACGGCTTGGAAGCAGGAAATTATGACGTAACCGTTACGGATGCCAACGGCTGTACTAACGGATTAAGTATAGAAATTATCGAATCTTCGGCTTTAATTCTCAGCTTAATCCCTACTGATGCAAGTTGTGGGGTTTCGAATGGTGCGGTTACTTCTTCGGTTTCCGGTGGAACAGGAACTTACACTTACCTTTGGAGCACAGGTGCAGTTGATACAGACATAACCGGACTTAGTTTAGGAACTTATACAGTAACTGTAAGCGATGGTGCTGGATGTACGGCAAGCGATTCTGTTACGATTGACGTTATTGGTGGGCTTACTTTAACCCTAACCTCAACCGATGCGAGTTGTGGAAATGCAAATGGTGCTGTTATTTCTTCGGTTTCCGGCGGAACAGGAACCTATACTTACCTTTGGAGCAATGGCGCAATTGATACAGACTTAACCGGACTCGGTTCAGGAAGTTATACCGTAACCGTAACCGATAGCGCTGGATGTACGTCAAGTGCTTCTGCTACCGTAGGAGATACTGGAGCAATTTCTTTAACCCTAACCCCGACTGATGCTAATTGTGGAGATGCAAATGGAGCTGTTTCTTCTTCGGTGTCCGGTGGAACAGGAACTTTCACTTACCTTTGGAGTAATGGTGCAATTGATACAGACTTAACCGGACTCGGTTCAGGAACTTATACAGTAACTGTAACTGATGGATTGGGGTGTACAGCAAGTGCTTCTGCTACTGTTGGTGATACTGGAGCACTTTCTTTAACCTTAACCCCGACTGATGCAAATTGTGGCGATGCGAATGGTGCTGTTACTTCTTCGGTGTCCGGTGGAACAGGAACCTACACTTACCAATGGAGCAATGGCGCTGTTGATGCAGACATTACCGGACTCGGTTCAGGAGGTTATACTGTAACAGTAACCGATGGTTTAGGATGTACAACCAGTGCTACAGTTTCGGTAGGAGATACAGGAGGGCTTACTTTGAACCTTAGCGCTTCCGATGCAAGTTGTGGCGATGCGAATGGTGCTGTTACTTCTTCGGTGTCCGGTGGAACAGGAACCTACACTTACCTCTGGAGCAATGGCGCAATTGATGCTGATATTAGCGGACTTAGCTCAGGAACTTATTCAGTAACCATAACTGATGGTGCGGGATGTACAGTTAGTGCTATTGCTGCGGTTGGCGATTCCGTGCCGCTTACTTTGACCCTAACCCAGACTGATGCTAATTGTGGCGATGCAAATGGTGCAGTAACTTCTTCAGTGTCCGGTGGAACAGGAACCTACACATACCTTTGGAGCAATGGCGCAATTAATACAGATATTACCGGACTTGGCTCAGGAACTTATTCAGTAACAATAACCGATGGTGCGGGATGTACGGCAAGTGCTTCTGCTGTGGTTGAAGATTCAGTACCGCTTACTTTAACCCTTACCCCAACTGATGCTAATTGTGGCGACGCGAATGGGGCTGTTGTTTCTTCTGTGTCCGGTGGAACAGGAACCTATTCCTATCTTTGGAGCAATGGTGCAATTGATGCAGATATTACCGCACTTAATGCAGGTTCATATACCGTAACCATAACTGATGATTTGGGATGTACTGCAAGTGCATCTGCTGCAGTTGCCAATCTTGGAGGTCCGGTTGTTTCGGCTATTGTTGCAGAAGCTACCTGTGGTAATGATAATGGAAGTATAGACCTGACAGTTTCTGGCGGCACTGGTGGATATACTTTTATATGGAGCAACGCTGCAATTACAGAAGATATAAACTTACTAGCTCCGGGAAGTTATTCTGTTACGGTAACAGACAACAGTGGTTGCGAAGCATTTTTTAATGCAACAGTTACAGTTCCATCGGATTTGTTAATTTCTGAAACTCATACTGATGTATCATGTTTTGCCGGCTTTAACGGAAGCATTGACATTACCGTATCGGGTGGTTCTGGCAACTATACGTATGAATGGAGTAATGGAATTACTTCAGAAGATTTAAACATTGCTTCTGAAGGAGATTATAGTGTTACGGTTACTGATAGTAACAACTGTACGGTTTCATTGGATATTACAATTTCAGAGCCAACGGCTGTTACATTGTCAGAAACGCACAATAATGCTTTCTGTGCAGGCAGTTTCAATGGAAACATAGATTTAACGGTTTCCGGAGGTACAGGTTCATATAATTATGTTTGGAGTAACGGTAGTTTTACTCAGGATATATCAGGATTGGCTTTAGGAACCTACAGTGTTACCGTTTCTGATGCCAATAATTGTACTTCAGGATTAAGTATTTTTATATCAAATGCAGGAAGTCCGGTGTTGAATGCTGTAACCTCTGATGCTACTTGCGGAAACTCTGATGGAAATGTGGATGTAAGTGTTACAGGAGGCACATTGCCCTATTCTTATATTTGGGATAATGGAGCTGTTACTCAGGATTTAACCAATATTCCGGCAGGCACTTATTCGGTTACAGTTACTGATGCAAATGGATGTACAGATATACTTACTTCAGCAGTAAGCAATATAGGAGGACCAATTGTATCAACTGATTTAGTGGTAAACACTTCTTGTGAACAGCCTAACGGCAGTATTGACATCTCTGTGAACGGCGGCACCGCTCCTTATACTTACCTGTGGAGCAATCTCGAAATTAGCGAAGACCTAACAGGGCTATTCTCAGGTACTTATACGGTAACGGTTACAGATGCCAATGATTGCATTGCAACTTTAGCCGTAATTGTCAATAATCAGGCAAGTCCAACCTTATCGGCTGTTGTTATGGATGCTTCCTGCGGGCAGGCGAACGGAGCAATAAATCTTACTGTTACAGGAACAGGCGCACCTTATACTTTCTTGTGGAGTGATGGAAGCTCGGATGAGGACTTAAACAATGTAATTGCAGGTACTTATACCGTTACAGTAACAGACGTTATAGGTTGTACTGCTGTTTTATCGCAAACCATCAATGATTTACCACCACATACTTTAAATCTTGTTGCAACTGTTTCTACCTGTAGTCAGGCAAATGGTTCTGTTGTACTTACAGTATCTGGCGGACAAATGCCATTTACCTATTTGTGGAGCAACGGAGCAATTACTCAAGACTTAAACGATGTATTAGCAGGTAACTACTCCGTTACAGTAACCGATATCACAGGTTGTGAAGCAGTTGGTGTGATTTCAGTGGGCAATGCTCCTGAACCCTCACTTTTGGTTACCAATATCACCCATGCTACCTGTGGTTTGCCGAACGGAAGCATTACCGTATCTGCATCCGGTGGTGTCGGCGTATATAGTTATAGTTGGTCGCATGATAGTGCTTTAACCGGAAATATTGCGACTGGGCTTGCTCCCGGTTCTTATCTGATTGCTGTTAGTGATGAAAATAATTGTGTAGCTGTACAGACTGTGGTTATAAACAATACATCTGTACCTTCTATTCAGGTGCAAACTGTTGTTCATACCTCCTGTGAGTTGGATAATGGCAGCATTTCGCTTTCAACTTCCGGAGGTGTTGGCAGTATGATTTATACATGGTCTCATGACACGGGGTTGTTTACCGGAACTGCAAGCGGATTAGCTCCGGGAATTTATAGTGCAACGGTAACAGACTTTAATAATTGTACAGACACCATTTCCGTGGCCATTAACCCTTCATCCAATCCTGATTTGAGTTTGGCTGTTACTGATGCTACCTGTGGCAATTCCAATGGCGCAATAGATATAACCATTGCCAATGGCGTAGCCCCTTATACTTTTAGCTGGAATAACGGCTCGACCGATGAAGACTTAACCAATATACCGGCAGGTAATTATACGGTTACTGTTACAGATACAAATAGTTGTTCTTCAACAATGAATGTCTCAGTTGGCGATAGTCTTGCCCCTGATTTAAGTGTAACAATAGTTGATGCCACCTGTGGATATGCTAACGGTGCAATTGACTTGTTTGTATCAGGTGGATTAGTGCCTTATACTTTTAGTTGGAGCAATGGCAGTACTGATGAAGATTTGACCAATCTCCTGTCCGGCTTTTATGAAGTAACGGTTACAGATGCCAATGGATGTACTGCGATGTTATCTGCAACGGTAGGAGATAGCGATACACCTGTTTTAAGTGTAATTGTTACTGATGATACTTGTGGAAATGCTTTGGGAACTATTGACTTATCTATATCAGGAGGGCTTGCTCCATTTACTTTCTTGTGGAGCAACGGCAGTACCGATGAAGATTTATCCAATCTCTTGTCAGGAGATTATGAGGTTACTGTTACTGATGCCAATGGTTGTACCGATTTTATTTCTGCAACTGTAAACGACAATGCTGCACCTGCTCTGAGCTATACAGTTACAGATGTTACCTGCGGTAATAATGACGGTTCAATAGATTTGACCGTATCCGGCGGTCTTTCTCCTTATACTTTTGTTTGGAGCAATGGAAATACGGATGAAGACATTTTCAATCTTCCTGTTGGAGATTATAACGTAACTGTTACTGATGCCAATGGATGTACAGTATCTACGTCTATATCTGTAAACGATAGTTCTTCTCCTGCTTTAAGTGTGGTCGTTACCGATGCGACCTGCGGAAATCCCAATGGTGCAATTGACCTTACAGTAAACGGAGGCGTTAGTCCTTATTCTTTTAGTTGGAATAACGGAATGACCGATGAAGATATAACCAATCTCTTGTCAGGAGATTATGAGGTAACAGTAACCGATGCCAATGGTTGTACTGCTATAATTTCTGCGACTGTTGGAGATAGTGTCGTGGCGGATTTGAGTGTGATTGTTACGGATGTTACTTGCGGCAATACGGATGGTGCGATAGATTTGATTGTATCTGGCGGTCTTGCTCCTTATACTTATAACTGGAGCAACGGCATGACCGGTGAAGATGTAACCAACCTTCCGACAGGCGATTATGAGGTAACCGTAACCGATAGCAACGGCTGTATTTCAACTATAGCAGCAACCGTTAGCGATAGCCTTGCACCCGGTTTGAGCGTAGCGATTACCAATGCCACCTGTGCCAATGCAAACGGAGCGATAGACTTATCCGTATCCGGTGGATTTGCTCCTTATACCTATAACTGGAGCAACGGCATGACCGGTGAAGATTTAACCAACCTTCTTGCCGGTGATTATGCCGTAACCGTTACGGATGCCAACGGCTGTACTTCTACCATAACTGCAACAGTCGGCGATAGTCTTGCACCCGGTTTGAGCGTAGCGATTACCGATGCTACTTGTGCCAATGCCAACGGAGCGATTGATTTAACCGTATCGGGCGGACTTGCACCTTATACATATAGCTGGAGCAATGGCATTACAGATGAAGATTTAGCCAACCTAATTGCCGGTGATTATGCCGTAACCGTTACGGATGCCAATGGCTGTACTTCAACCATGACGGCAACAGTCGGCGATAGCCTTGCACCCGGTTTGAGCTTAGTGATTACCGATGCCACCTGTGCCAATGCCAACGGAGCGATTGATTTAACCATATCGGGCGGACTTGCACCTTATACATATAGCTGGAGCAATGGTATGACTGATGAAGATTTAACCGATCTGCATTCCGGCGATTATGACGTAACCGTTACAGATGCCAACGGCTGTACTTCAACCATAACGGCAACAGTAGGAGATAGCCTTGCACCCGGTTTAAACATTGCTGTTTCCCATGCAACTTGTGACGATGCAAACGGTGCGGTTGATTTAACCGTATCGGGCGGACTTGCTCCATATACATTTAGTTGGAACAACGGCATTACTGATGAAGATTTAACCAACCTTTTTGCCGGTGCTTATGACGTAACAGTTACGGATGCAAACGGATGTACCTCGACCATTACGGCAACTGTTGGCGACAGTCTTGCTCCCGGTTTAAGTGTTACCGTAACCGATGCTACTTGTGCCAATGCCAACGGAGCGATTGATTTAACTGTATCGGGCGGGCTTGCACCTTATACTTATAGCTGGAGCAACGGCAGTATTGATGAAGATTTAACCAACCTTCTTGCCGGTGATTATGCCGTAACTGTTACAGATGCCAATGGATGTACAGCTACATTAACGGCAACCGTCAGCGATAGCCTTGCGCCCGGTTTGAGCGTCTTCGTAACTGATGCTACCTGTGCCAATGCCAATGGAGCGATTGATTTAACCGTATCGGGAGGTCTTGCACCTTACATATATAGCTGGAGCAATGGCATGACCGGTGAAGACTTAACCAATATTCCTGCCGGAGATTACACCGTAACGGTTACAGATGCCAACGGCTGTACTTCAACCATGACGGCAACCGTCAGCGATAGCCTTGCCCCCGATTTAAGTGTAGTTGTAACCGATGCCACCTGTGCCGGAACAAACGGTGTAATTGATTTAACCGTATCGGGTGGGCTTGCACCTTATACTTATAGTTGGAGCAATGGCATGACAGGTGAAGACTTAACCAATATCCCAGCCGGCGATTACGAGGTAACTGTTACTGATGCCAATAGCTGTACTTCAACCATAACGGAAACAATTGGCGATAGTCTTGCCCCCGTTTTGAGTGTTGAAGTTACAGATGCCACCTGTGCCGGAGCAAACGGTGCTATTGATTTAACCATGTCAGACGGGCTTGCACCTTATACTTTTAGCTGGAGCAACGGCATGACCGGTGAAGACTTAACCAATATTCCTGCCGGTGATTACGAGGTAACGGTTACCGATGCCAACGCCTGTACTTCAACCATCACGGCAACAGTTGGCGATAGCCTTGCCCCAGATTTGAGTGTTGCCATAACCGATGCCACTTGTTTTGAGGCAAACGGAGCGATTGACTTAACGGTATCTGGCGGACTTGCTCCCTATATATTTAGTTGGAATAATGGGTCAAGCAATGAAGACTTAACCAATATTCCGGCCGGCAATTACGAAGTTACGGTTACCGATGCCAATGATTGTACTTCGACACTGACTGCAATTATAGGCGATACGCCGGCTGTATCAGCCGGGAATGACGGCGAAATTTCTGTTTGCAATACAGATTTGGCGGTAGTTGAACTCTTTGATTTGCTGGACGGAGCAGAAACAGGTGGCATATTTGAGGCTGTTTCTCCAATAATTACAGGCTCTTTAGACCCGTTAACCGGCGTTTTTGATCCGGTCGGACATCTTACCGGCGATTATGATTTCATTTACATTGTCCAGGGTGATTTGCCCTGCGCCAACGATACAAGCTGGATTCAATTAACCATCAAACTTTGTGCCTGTGTGCCGCCATTAACACCGGCAACTTTGTCTGCTACGATTGTATCTTGCAAAGGCGAAGTCAATACAACGCCTTTTGTACCTGTTTCTGTTCCGGGCGTTACCTATAATTGGTATGATGCCCCAACAGGCGGCAATTTACTGGCAACAGGAACAACCTTTACTGCACAAACTCCCGGCACCTATTATGCCGAAGCAGTAAGCATCAGCGATCCCACTTGTATCAGTCCGGGCAGGCTGGCATTTACCTTGCTTTTGGATCAGGTTGGCGTTTCTGTGCCTTATGTTCTCACCACATTGCCAGGTGAACCCATCAATATCACTGCAATTGCCACTTCGACCCTCGGCACTGAATTTACATGGCAATGGTCGCCTGCCGCCGGATTAAGTTGTACCGATTGTCCAAATCCTTGGGCTACTGTTTCTGAAAACACCACCTTTGTCGTAACCGTAGTGGATGAATACGGCTGTTCGGCAACAGCAATGGTTATGATTGAAATGATAGATCGTTTGGTTGTTATTCCAAATGCCTTCTCGCCCAATAACGACGGTGAAAACGACATCTTCCGAATTGTCGGTTACAATGTTTCGCAAGTCGAATACCATGTTTATGACCGATGGGGCAACGAAATGTATAGCAACACCACCTCCGATTTATTGATTGGATGGGATGGAACCCACAACGGCACCGATTGCGAACTGGGAGTTTATGTTTATTATTGTATCGTTACATATTATGACGGACAACAACAACTGTTCGATGGAAATGTTACCCTGATACGGTAATTGCATTTTTTCAACAATAAGAAAACGGGTTATCCTTTATGGGTTGCCCGTTTTTTCTTTAAACCTGTTCTTGATGATAGAATAGTGTTCTTATAAGTATCTAATGTCGCAGACATTCAGATTTTTGTAATTGAAACATTAACACCTAAAAAGGAAAAGGGGCAGAACTTTTCAGCTCCTCCCCTTGAAAGTGTACCGTTACTGGTGCAAAGGTAAAATTATTAAAATCACCCAAATCCACCAATTAATTCGGTGATTGTTTGTATCTCATTGGTTATTGATTGATCTATAACAATCGAGCAGCTAAAAATTTCCCATTTCAAACAGCTTCTATGATTCAGTTAGCGACTTAGTCAGATTCATTTTATAGGTCTGTAACAGTTACAGCGACAAAATTAAACACTCTCTAACAGTCTCCCTTTTCTGATGATTTAAAATAATTTTACACAAGCGCAACCTGATTCTTCGCTTGTGAAACATTACCATTCGCTTGTGAAACATTACCATTCGCTTGTGAAACATTACCATTCGCTTGTGAAACATTGCCATTCGCTCGTGAAACATTACCATTCGCTTGTGAAACATTACCATTCGCTTGCGAAACCTGATTCTTCGCTTGCGAAACATTACCTTTCGCTTGCGAAACATTACCTTTCGCTTGCGAAACATTACCTTTCGCTTGCGAAACATTACCTTTCGCTTGCGAAACATTACCTTTCGCTTGCGAAACATTACCTTTCGCTTGCGAAAAATGATTCTTCGCTTGCGAAATTGATTCTTCGCTTGCGAAACTTTACCTTTCGCTTGCGAAACTTTACCTTTCGCTTGCGAAAAATGATTCTTCGCATGCGAAAAATGATTCTTCGCTTGCGAAACCTAATTCTTCGCTTGCGAAACCTAATTCTTCGCTTGCGAAAAATGATTCTTCGCATGCGAAACATTACCTTTCGCTTGCGAAACATTACCTTTCGCTTGCGAAACATAGGTCTGTAACAGTTACAGCGACAAAATCAGGTCAATAGATAGATCTGTAATAGTTACTATACTGTTTGATAAATTCACAATATTGTGATTAAGAACAGAAGAAGCCCAAATGAGGGGAAGCGTTAAAACAATACTTTAAGAAAAAATAGGGGAGGAGGTCTGCCAGAATAAAAATTTACAACAGTTTGATGTTTACTTTATGTTTGTACATGAATAGGGCAAAAATTTAAGTGGGTAAAAGCAGCCCGATTATTAACATCAAGCAATAATCTTAGGTAAATTTGCATTAGAATAATGTCTTACAAACATAACAATAGCTAATAGATTACAACCTCGCAAAAAATTGTAGAAAACTTACTATAACGCTCGTTTACTTTTAAACAATACCCTTTACTGCGAGTCCAACCGCAGTTTTGTTTTCTAACTATAAATTTTTTATTATGAAAACCAATTCCTTTCGATTACCTGCTGTTATAGCAGGTATTTTTGTTTTTGCACTTTTGTTTTCAGGGTGTTTAAAAAACGACGAACCGGCACCCAACCTGCCCGATGAAAAAATGATGGTCATTGATTTTACTAAATTTCCTTCAGACGAAGGTAAAACGACCGATGCATCTTCCACAAAACTGAATTTTCCGGTTGCTGCGGTCAATGTCGGTTGGTGGAATACTGTTTTGGTGGTCAATTTAGTAATTCCGGTGGCAGCGTTTTATGAGTCTTTCAAGCACGATGCCGATTATAATGCGGCTTTGGAAAAATGGACATGGTCGTATAACTTTAATGCCGGCGGATGGCATACAGCACGTTTGGAAGCGACTTTGGCAGGAATTGACGAGGTACATTGGGAAATGTACGTGAGTAAGGCAGGTTCTTTTACCGATTTTCTTTGGTATTCGGGCAATACAAAGACTGACAATAGTATGGCAACCTGGCAATTGTCAAAAGACCCGACTTCTCCGGTGCCATTTATTGACATTCATTTTCAAAAAGATGCCCTTACAGGCGTAGAAACCATTAGCTACGAAAACATCGCCCCCGGTGTTGATAACGGTTCATACATTGAATATGGGCTTGGAACTGAAGCGTTAAATGCCTTTTACAATATTTATCTGAGCAATGGCGATAATTTGTTCAATATAGCCTGGAATACCACGACTAAAGAAGGCAGGGTGAAAAATTTAGCTCATTTTGGCGATGAAGAATGGCATTGCTGGGATAGTACCCTTGAAGATGTGGAATGTGAATAGGCGGTAAGTCAGTTTTAATCCCTCTGAAATACAAATCCCCGATATTGCTTCGACAATTTGCAATATCGGGGTTTCATGTTTTAATTAAAAAGAAAAAGACAGCCCTAAACTTGGCAGTATCGGCAATTGGTCAACTCTGTCGTATCTGATACGGTCGAAATAAAAAATATTGGCGCGGTTATAAACATTGGTCAAACTTGCACTTACTTCCATATTGGTATATTTTCCAAGCTCCCACATTTTACGCATCGAGAGGTCTAACCTATGATAAGCCGGCAAGCGGCCACCATTCAACTCACTGGCATAAATGATACCTAAATTGCCATTTTGCTGAAGGTAATCCACATCCACACCTCCGGTAAAGTTAATGCTTTCATAAAACCCTTGAGTTTGGGTAAAAGGAAAACCTGACCCAAGGTTCCATCTTGCGCTGACTTCCCAACTTTGGTCTCTCCCCAATTTGTAGCTGGCTAAAAGATTGGTATTATGTCTGCGATCAAAATGGGGAGGATAAACCTGATTTCCATCATCCCGGGTAACATAAGCTAAAGAATAAACCGTCCAGAGATACAGTCGTTTGTATTCGTACTTCACCATAAAATCTACCCCATAACTTTTACCGGTTTCAATGATAAAGTCGGGATCAAGGGCAAACATTTTGTTGCGGTTAATATTGATAAGTTGGTTAAAATCTTTGTAATAACCTTCCACGTTAAATTCGGTAAACTTTCCAAGATTGACCTCAAAACCGGCAACACTGTGAAAGGCACGTTGAAGATTGTTTTTAACAAAATCCCCGTCAAGGTTTTTAAGCGCACCATCCGGTGCAGACAAAAAACCGGTAAACAAGTTCACAACATCCTGATCAGATTTTGCACTGATAAAGTTCTGAGAATAAAGGCCACCTGACCCTTTAAAGCGCAAATAATCGGTCAAATTAACTTTAAACCCAAGCCTTGGTTCAAAAGAAAAAGCCGGAAGCGACGCATAATATTGAGTCCTGACGCTCGGTTCTATCAGCCATTTACCTATAATCGCTTTGTAGCGCATAAAAGCACTGATTTCCGTGGTATATTGGTCTTGGGTAATTTTGATGCCAAGCGGATTGTAAAAATCAAAAGTTGTAGCAAACCCAGCCATCTCGATGCCATATTTAACATCACCTTTAGGTAAAAAATACGAGAAATTAACTCCCGTATTAAAACCCCCGATAGAACTTGTTCGTGGTTTTTTATCGGCTTCCTCCAATTGCATATCATACGTTGAATAAGAGAAAAAACCATCCAAAATCACTTTCGATTGACCGGGTACAATCACAAAATTGGTACCTAAACCATAAGCAGTCCAGTTAAAATCAGACTTTTCCTGAAAAGACGCATTATCTCCAAAACGATAACTTTGCACGTTAAACTTGCTTCCGTTGTCGGAGGTAAACGAAACCTTACCATATATATCTGTAAAAGAATAAGGAAGTCCTTGCTCGTTAACATAATCATAAAGCAACGGCGCAGTGCGGTCAAGGTAAGAGGTTTTGGCAGCTATCATGTAAGAACCGCTCATGCCTGTGCCGTCCGGTCTGAGTTTTGTAATAGGACCTTCCAACATGGCTTTCGACAAAAAAGTATTTGACGATATTTTGCCGGTATGCCGTTTTTTGTTCCCATCACGCGTAGTAACATCAATGACCGCTGAAATCCGACCTCCATAGCTTGCGTCGAATCCACCGGTATTCACCTCCACGTTCTTAATGATATCGGTTTCAAAAACTGAAAACAACCCAACGGAGTGAAAAGGATTGTAAATCGTCATGCCATCCAATAAAACTTTTGTCTGTATTTCTGACCCCCCGCGAATATACAACTGTCCCCCTTGGTCTCCGGTAAAAACCACACCCGGAAGAATTTGAAGATATTGTGCCAAATCCGGTTCTCCTCCAATTGTTGGTATCTTGTTCATCTGTTTGGCGGTAATTTTAATAGTCGAAGTTCGAACCTCTGTTTTGGCTTCTTCTTTTTTAACACCGATTTCAACTGTTTTCAGCACAATTTCAGCTTGGGTTAGAAATATTTTCTGATTGATAATTTGACCGGATTTTATTTCAATCGCAATTCTTGTGGTATCATATCCAACTGAGGTACACATTAACATATAATTTCCGGCAGGAACTTTATTGATGGAGTAAAGTCCGTTTACATCTGTGGAAGCACCGTAGGAAGTGCCTTCCATATAGACATTGGTAAAAATAACCGGCTCGCCAGTATCCTTGTCATAAACAAATCCCCTCACATCTCCGGTATTGGAGGAAGAAGTTTGAGCAAACAATGCCGAATTTAATAGTACAAACGTAAGTGTCAAAAAAGCAGTAAAAACCTGTTTCATTTCAAAAATATGTTAGTGATGATGTGCTTCAATATTTAAAAACGCAATTCTCCCATTCCCTGACGAACAATTTCTATTTCGCTGCCGGTGCAATCTACAATAGTAGAAGGTGCATTATGCCCAGTTCCGCCATCAATTACCAAATCCACCTTGTCGCCAAATTGCTCATAGATTTCAGTTGGATCAACCGGATATTCATCAAAATCTGGCTGATCAATAATTAAAGAAGATGACATGATAGGGTTTCCCAATTGTTGTACAATTGCACGGGCTATAGCGTTATCAGGCACTCTAATACCAATAGTTTTTCGTTTAGACCGGAGCACTTTTGGAACGGAGTTGGAAGCATTAAGAATAAAGGTAAATGGCCCGGGTAGATTCTTATTCATCAGTTTATAGACAGATTTGTCAAATGGAAGCGTAAATTCAGCAAGATTGCTCAAGTCATAGCAAACAAAAGAAAAGAAAGATTTCTCCGGCTTTATTCTTTTTAGTTGGCACAATCGCTCAACTGCCCGATGATTAAAAATATCACAACCAATGCCATAAACTGTATCAGTAGGATAAATAATCAAACCACCATTTTTAAGACAATTTACTACTTCATTGATTTTTCTATCCGATGGTGTTTCAGGGTGAATGACTATTAGCATTGACAATTGAATATAAAAAAACAATGTGCAAACATAAAAAACGGCACAAGTTAAGGTATAGCAGGGACACTTGCTTAAAAGAACAAGGACAGAAGGCGTTAATATGTGTTAAAAAAACAAAAAGCGGTAAGCATGACACTTACCGCTTTTTCGGTTAAATAAATAATCTTTCAAAGAAAAGACTATTTACCCTGTCCTTGTGGATTGATTTTAATTTGACCGCCTTCAGGAGTAACGGTTTTAGAACCTGACTCACTTCCCGGAGCAGCTTTAACATCAGCTTTGATGGTCAAGCGGGTTGGGTTGGGATCAGTATTTGCGTTAATGGTAACGGTTTTGGTTTGTTTGTTGGGTTTGCCTTTACTGTCAAAAGAAACATGAATTTCACCTTCAGCTCCGGGAGCAATTGGCTCTTTCGGATATTCAGGAACGGTACAACCACATGATCCTTTTGCACTTGCAATAATCAAAGGCTCTTTGCCGGTGTTTTTGAATTTGAAAATATGTGAAACTTTTTCGCCTTCATTGATAGTACCAAAATCATGCTCCATTTGAGTAAACTCCATCGTAGTTTTAGGCAAATTGGGGTCAACTTCATCTGCAGCAGGAGTAGCGTTAGGGTCTGTAGGAGTTACAGTTGCATCAGTCGTGGCAGTTTTGGCTGCATCGGTCGCATCTGTTTTTTCGCCATCAGCCTGATTACATGCAACAATTGTTGCCATTACAAAAACAAGGGTTAGCAAACTGCTTAAAAATCCTTTTTTCATTGTTTTAAATTTGTTTTAGTTTGTCAATTAAAGAAATTAACGGACTTTTTTAAAAAAGCGGTGCAAAGGTAAACATTATCTTTTTAGAATTGCAACTAAATGTTTAGTTATTTTCCGTATTTTTAATTAAATCCGACGCAAATCTACAACTAAGGTTTTAGTTTTGCAACTAATCGTTTAGTTTTTTTGCAAAATTTAACAAATTCACTTGTAAAAAAGTAAAAACCGCCGGTTTAAAGCGATTTAGAACTGTTTGAATTTTTGGGATTAAAAGTAATTTGTTTGAACAGATTCGGAACAAATCGAAAAATTGTAACTTTGAGGATATATTAGCTTCTATTTCTACAAAGAAAACCATCAAAATCAGATGCCGGTATTGCATTGTACTTATTCAGCACCTAAATGGCTGTTTAACCGTCATATAGAAACTATTTTCCCATATTTATTTCGTAAAGTTGAAGGAATTGTTTACGACAGGGAACGAATCAACACACCTGATGAAGATTTTTTAGATTTAGATTGGTCGCTAACAGGTAGTAAGGTATTAGTTATCGTTTGTCATGGTTTAGAAGGGAGTACTGACCGACCATATATCAGAGGAATGGTAAAAGCCGCCAATTTAGCGGGTTTTGATGCCTTAGCCTGGAACTTCAGGGGTTGCAGTGGGGTACCAAACTTAAAACTTCGAGGTTATCATAGTGGCGCAACTGATGATTTAGATTGGGTAGTTCGTCATGCCTTAAAAACAGAGCGCTATCAGCATATTGTTTTAGTTGGGTTTAGCCTTGGTGCAAATCTAATTCTGAAATATGCCGGAGAAAATGGGCAAAATTTGTCAGAGACCATAAAAGGTTTAGTGGCCTTTTCTGCCCCTGTTAATCTTGCATCAAGCTGCCAATCTATTATGCAAGGCTTCAACCGGGTTTATGAAAAAAGTTTTTTAAACTCTTTGATACCTAAGATGAAACATAAAGCACAGTTATTTCCAGAAAACATGAACATAGATTTGTTTAAAAAGGTCAAACGTTTAGTTGACTTTGACAACTATTTTACAGCACCCATTCATGGATTTGTTGATGCCTGCGATTATTATGTCAAATGTAGCGCAAAACAATTTCTACCTGCTATTTCCACTCCAACGCTGATTGTCAATGCCAAAAACGATTCTTTTCTCGGACCGGAATGTTATCCAGTAGAAATTGCACATCAATATCCGAATATTTTCTTGGAAATGCCAAGTGCCGGAGGGCATGTTGCATTTACTTCATTTGAGCAGGAAGGATTACTTTGGTCAGAAATGCGCACCGTATCGTTCATAAAAGAACAGTTATCTCTTTGATTTCAACAGTTACTTTTTAAGCCAATTCAGTACAACCTATTTCAAAATAGATTGGTCTTTGGTTAAAAGAGTATTGATGCTCATTTTCTGAACAGCATTTTCATAGTAATAAATGTCGGTTTTACAATTTTACCGTTCTGTGATTGAGCCGGTGATGGTTCTGCTCACTCATATTGGTTTTATGGTATTAATGGCTTCATTGCCATTGTCAAAAGGGACTTCTTCTGTTACCTTGGTCATTTTACTTTGTTTTTCGTTGTTTTTTTTGATGTTTTCCGGCATAACTCATCAATCGAAGCAGTTCCCCAATAAACTGATGAGGCTATTTTGGACATTTTTTGCTTGTTTTGTTATAGGACTGTTTTATTCAACTCATTTTTCTACCGGTATAGAAGTTGCTTACAAACAAAACGCTTTTTTGTTAATTCCTTTCATCCTGTATATGGCCTACGATTTGGTGAAATGGTATGGAACTTTGTATTTGAAATGGTTTGTTTGGGGTACAGCATTTGCCGGACTTGTTATCATATCTCTCTATTTACTACCTGACGAAATTTTTGAGCAAATAGGACCTAATCTCCATCGTTTTGGATTAAACAAACTCAAACAGGGTATTCAATTTGAAAAGTTCGGTTTTTACACGCCTTTTATAGACAGATTGTCTATCGGAAATTTCATATCCTTATCTGTATTGACTTGTTGTTGGTTCATAGCTTCACAGCTACAATCCCGGATATTTAGTTGCTTTTTGATTGCTTTGTTATTATTCGCCTCTTTGGTCATTGGCGGCAGAGGAGGACAGATAGGACTTTTTGCAGGACTTGCAATTTGGGCAGGTTATTTTGTTTTTCAATTTATTCAAAAACTTCCATCCCGATTTCAATTAGTCAGTAAAGTAACTTTATCTACTTTGCTCTTTTTGTTAATTGCACTCACCCCTTATATTATATTTCGCAACGTTCCAGCTGTTTGGGATCGCTACAATCAAATGTTTTGGGAGCTTTCCATGTTGCAAAAGGGGGTATATCAGGAATATGATTATGAACATTTTACAACACTAAGACGGATCTATTCTTGGTTGGGCAGTTGGGATATTATTGTTCAACAACCAATTTTTGGCACCGGAACCGGCGATTACAGATACGAATTGCAAGAAGTCTATCATGCAAAAGGCTGGAATGTTCCGGTTAATGCTCATAATCAGTTTTTGCAAATTTGGGCTATGTTGGGAATTGCCGGTTTATTGGTTTTTATTGCTATTCTAATCGCATTTTTG